>CAZONJ010000064.1:6240-18351 GCA_964581225.1 uncultured Terriglobales bacterium
CCGGCTGCTCAGCGTAAGCGGAACTGCTTATGCTGGGGTGCCTGGATCTAGTGCCGCAGGCACGCTACAGATTATTCCGTCCTGCTCAAGCAGGACTAATGCCGGCCTTGCAGCATAAGATGCGACGCTCCACCCGCCTTGGGATTAGCCGCTTATTTCGACTCCACTTATCTCATTTACAATCGACGCTTATGTCAATCGAACGGGCTAAAGATATTAAGATCGTGCTGTTTGACGTGGACGGCGTGCTCACCGACGGAAAGCTCTGGCTGTTTCCCGCCCCGGCGGGAGCGCAGCAATCTACCCAGCAGCACGCGCAGGCCAAGGCGGATGCCGGCGGCTACGGCATTGTAAGCAGCAACATCATTGAAGCGAAGGGTTTTCATGCCCATGATGGGGTGGCCATGTCGCTGGCCCGGCTGGGCGGCCTGAAGCTGGGGGTAATCACCAAAAGGATCTCGGAGACGGTCGCTCTGCGCGCGCGCGATCTCAGGCTCGATTATGTGTATCAGGGACAGAACAATAAGCTGGAGGCCCTGGAGAAGATCGTCTCCGCCGAGAAAGTCCACGAAAAAAATGTCTCCTACATGGGCGACGACATCATGGACCTGCCGGTGCTGCGCCGCTGCGGACTGGCCATCTCCGTCCCTAATGCGCGCAAAGAGGTGCGGGACGAGGCGCATTTTGTGACCGAGCATGCCGGAGGAGAAGGCGCCGCCCGCGATGCGGTGGAGTACATCCTGCGCGCCCAGGGCAAGTGGGACGAAATATTGAAAAAGTATATTGCGGGAAAGATGGAGCCTACGGCTTTGGAGCCAACGCAGTAGCGCAAATGAAAAAAGCCACGCTGTGGGGAGCGTGGCCCTTTTCTGCCGTTTCCCTGTTTCAGGCGCGCTGCACAGCTAACTCGTGAGGAGTAGAGTGAGTAGCGGCCGGGACCGGATTTAGGCCAGTCCCAACAGCAGCGCCTCTATCTGTTAGACCCCGTTGGCCGAAAAAAGTTTCGTGGCGCGAAAAAAAATTTATTCAGGGAGCCGCGCGGTTTTATTCCCCAGCAAAGTTATAAATCGGGAATCTCTACGGAATGGATCGAACTCCCGGTCCTTGGCAAAGTTCTGGGAGACGGCAAAGCCCTCCTCCAGCGCTTTACGAAGATATTGCAGGCATTTCACCGAATCGCCCGCTTTGGCATACATTTTCGCGATCACATAAGAAAAGCGGGCGCGGTCTTCGGCAGTGGTGTGCATGGAGATTCCGGCGCCGCTATGCCGCTCGAATACCTCGGGATCCAGGGTCAGCGCAATGGCATACTGCTGGTTCGCTTTTTCAAATTCCTTGCGCGAGAAATAGGCGGAGCCCAGGTTACTGTGGAAGCTTGCCGAGTTGGAATCAAGCTGGATGGCTTTGTCATAATACTTGATGGCCTTGCGGTAATTGCGCCCTTCATAAAACACCACACCAAGATTGTTGTAGGCCTCGGCATTCGAGCGATTGGCCTTGAGGGCATGCTCAAAGTTCTTCTTGGCCTCGCCCCAATGCAGCATCAGCAATTCTGAAATCCCTATTTTGTTGTAGATCGCATCCGCGTGCTCGGTTTTGGGAAGCGCCGCCCTGTAGTAATCCACCGAGTCGGCATAGAATTTACGCGCGCGCAGCAGGTCGCCGGTCTGTTCCAATTGTTCGGCAGGCGCATTAGGAGAGGGCGGTTCAATCCGGCGCAACTGCTCCGGCGCGGTCATGGTTACGGAGCTGTCGCCGCTGGTGCTTGCAGGTAAGTTGCCGGAAGGCGAGGACGCTTGCGGCAGCTTGGTTACGGGTCCGGATACATGCGCTGGCAGGGAAGGATCAGGCTGGGCCGGGGATGAGAGCGCAAGCGCAAAAGTAACCCACGTTAATAGAAAGATCGACGAATTACGCGACATAACTGCCTCCCGCGTTAAACCGCGCCGGTAATCAGCGTGGGGTGGAGGGAGATACCGGCTGCGGGTTGGAATTGTTGTCCTTGCTGTCTCCTTTGAAAACCCCTAGAACTTTCCCGAAAAAACCCTTTTTCTTCTTAGTGTCCTCCTGCTGAGTTGCAGGAGGGGTGGCCGCAGGCTGCCCGTTCGCGGCTAAACCAGCAGGATTCCCCTGAGGAGCATTAGACACCACCGGCGGGGACAAAGGTTTCGGACCAAGTCCGAAGATCTTTTGGAAGAAGTTACGCTGGTCAGAGGCCACATGGTCGCAGGTGTCTTTAGGCTCGGTACCGGCGATAAAGGCGGCAGGATAGGCGTTGGGACAGACCGGCGTGGAGATGGTGTTGGTGACCTTGTCCAGGCGAAGGTCAATCACCCCTGGCGGCGGCGTAAATTCTTTTACATCCTTAAATTCGGGAAGGGCGACGGCGCGCTTCATAAACTCGGCCCAGATCGGGGCGGCGGTGTGGGCGCCTTCCAGTTTGAGGTCGCTGTAATCGTCATTTCCTACCCACACGATGCAAAGCAGGTTGCTGGTATATCCGGCGAACCAGGCATCATGCGAGGTGCCGGTCTTTCCGGCTGCGGGAGCGGTGAAGCCCATACCGCGTACCCCGGCAGCAGTGCCGTAGTTGAGGACCCCCTCCAGCATCTTGGTGATGATGTAAGCCACCCGGGGATCGAGGACCGGCTTCTTGTCGGTGGTATAGTCTTCCACTACATCGCCGTTAGGATCCCGCACTGAGTTGATCATCAGAGGGGAGATGCGCACCCCACCGTTGGCGAGGACGGTATAGGCCCCGGCCATCTCCAGGGGCGAGGAGTCATAGGATCCGATGGCCATGGCCGGCGTCGCCCTTACCGACTTGATGCCCGCCGCCCTTGCCAGGTCCGCCACCTTCTGATATCCAACCTCTTCCGCCAGCTTGACCGTCGCATTATTCAGGGAATGGGCCAGGGCATTGCTGGCGCTGACCGTGCCTGAATATTCGTCCCGGAAATTTTTCGGGGTATAAATCTTGTCTTCGTATTGAAAGACGGTCGGCACGTCATCGACCAGAGAGGCTGGCGTGAATACCTGCGACGAGCCGTCCACCGCCGTTTCCATGGCCGCCGCATAGACGAAGGGCTTGAAAATCGATCCGGTGGGACGGTTCACAATCGCATGGTTCAACTGGCTCTGCCCGTAATTGCGGCCGCCAGAGAGGGCCAGCACCTGACCGGTATGCGGGTCCATGGCGATCAGCGCTACCTGCGGCTTCGGACCTTCCAGGACCTTGGTCTCGATCTTGGCGTTCTTTCCCTTACCGACCCGTATCTTCTTGGTCCGCTGTTTGGTGACCAGGGCATCCACCTGCTTCATCCCAATCTCGATGGCTTCGGCGGCGGCCTTCTGCAATTCGGAATTGATCGTGGTATAGATGCGATACCCCTGATCGTTCAGATCGTGTTCCGAGTAATTTGCCAGCAGCTGGTCGCGCACCATATCTACGAAGTAAGGGGCGTCGCTGGCTTCCACATTGGGAGGGGCCAGCTTCAATGGAGTGGCTTTGGCCTGGTCTGCCTGCTCGCGGGAGATCGCGTTATTCTCGAACATCGCCTCCAGCACCAGGTTGCGCCGCTCCATCGCGCGGTCAGGATGGCGGTATGGGGAAAAGTAGCTGGGACCATTCACGATCCCGGCAAGCAAGGCCGCTTCCGGCAGGGTGAGGCTCTTGATGTCCTTGCCGAAATAGGCCTGGGAGGCCTCTCCAAAACCCTTAATGTCGAACGAGCCGCGTTGCCCCATGTCGGCGGAGTTGACGTAGAGCTCCAGGATCTGTTTCTTTGAGAGCCGCTGCTCCAGCTCGATGGCAATGAGCATCTCGGCCAGCTTGCGCCGGATGGTCCTGGCCCGGGTAAGGAAGAAGCTGCGGGCAAGCTGCATGGTGAGGGTGCCGCCGCCCTCCCTTCGCCGCCCGCTTCGGATGTCTACCAGCGCGGCCACGCCCAACCGGTAGTAATTGATCCCACTGTGCTGGAAGAAGCGCCGGTCTTCGATCGAAATGATCGCGTCCACCAGCGATTTGGGCATGTCTTCATAGGTAATCAGGCGCTGTTTGGAGCGGTCCTGCCGGTCGAAGAGGCCGGTGATGAGCTCGGGCTCAAGCTCGTAAGAATCGAGATCGCTCCCATTGCTGATCGAGGAGATGCGGTCGATTTTGCCTTCTTTTACGTGAATCAGCGCGGCTTCGGGGGTGTGGTAAGACTCAGGACCGGGCTTGACTTCGATGGAGTTCGAGTTTGCCCGGTAACTCCCCAGCTTGGAGCTGAAGCGCTCTCCCTCTTCGGTATACCCCGCCTTGCGCAGTTGCGATACCGCGCTGGAGATATTCAGGCTGTGCCCCACCCGCAGGGCATAGGGCGCGGCATAGATCTTAGCGGAATTGGCGAAGATCTGGCCGCGCATCTTTGCGTCCACGATCTTCTGGTACTTAATGTAATAATGGGCGAAAAACCCAAAGAGAATAATGCACGCCAGGATGATGGTCGCGACAATGCCCCGCAATACCGAATGCGGGAGCCGCTGGCCTACGCCTTTTTTTCGGGGAATCCTTATCTTGATTGCCACGTTCTTAGGGCAACTCCTTTAAAGCCGCTCTTATATAGATTAGACGAGATGGCCCCACTTGAAGTCACCTAAATGAAGAAAAACCGGCCCATGGACCTTTAATCTTACTCGTCTCGTGGGACCGCTGAAGGATCGAGTTTTTCGCCATTTCGGGCGGCAGGTTGAAAGCGCAGATCCAGCGGATGCCTGGGCAGGTCTATGTGCACGGTATAGTCCGCCCAGATCGTCACATCGCGTCCCTGGCGCATCAGATGCACGTCTTCCGGCCGGAGAGGAAGACCGAGGTTTGACACCTTGTCCTGGATGGCCCTGCGGATCTCGTCATCGGTCCGGCCGGTATAGGCCCCGAAACGGGAGATGCTCTGGATCTCGTCCTGAAATTGATAATTGTTCAAATAGACGGGGATCACCTTAAATCCTATGTAGCACAGGACCACCAATACAAAAATCGATAATAGAACCTTGATTCTGGGCATTGCAATCTCAGTTCTGGAAGGCCTGCGATTTAGACGCCGGAAGCCAGCTGTGCCAATAGCGGTCCGATTTCGCTGATGGTAGCATCCTGAGATTCGCGTGTCGAGCGGCGCACCACCTCCACTTTGCCTTCAGTAACCTTCTTGCCAACATTGATGCGGAAGGGGACGCCGATCAGGTCCGCGTCCTTGAATTTCACTCCGGGACGCTCGTCGCGATCGTCCAGCAGAACGTCAAAACCTGCCTTCTCCAGGGCCTGCGCAATTTCAATGGAGGTGCTTAGCAGCCTGGCGTCCGACACATTGGTGGGCGTCACCACCACATCAAAGGGCGCGATGCTGCGCGGCAGCCAGAAACCGTTCTCGTCATTGCCCTGCTCGATGGCAGAGGTAAGGATGCGCTCGATCCCGATGCCATAACTGCCCATGATGGGGGTGATCTCTTTGCCGTCCTTGTCGAGCACCCGCGCCCCCATCGATTCCGAGTATTTGTAGCCCAGCTTGAAGATGTGTCCGATCTCCACCGCTTTGGCGACTTGCAGCGGCGAGCCGCAATTCGGACATCCTTCCCCCGCCTCCACATTCCGCAGATCGGCATAGGCTTTGGGCTTGAAATCCCGCTCTGGAGTGACGTGCCGCAGATGATAGTTCTCTTTATTGGCCCCGGTAATCAGGTTGCGGCGTCCCTTCAACGCGATATCGGCATAGACATGCTCGACCCCATTGAGGCCGATCGGTCCCAGATAGCCGGCGGGCGACTTGAATACAGGCTCAATCTCCTCGGCGTGCATGGGGCGAAGCTCGCGCGCGTTGAGCAACGTCAAAAGCTTGGTTTCGTTCAGGGAATGGTCGCCCCGCATGAAGACCACCACCGGATGCTGCGCCTGCTTGCCATTCCCGCTATCGAAGGTCGCCACTAATGCCAGCGTCTTGATCTTTTGCGTTGGCGAGACCCCCAGATATTGCGCCACCTCTTCAATGGTCTTCTTTCCCGGCGTGTGGACCTCTTCCGGCAAGGGACCTTCGGGAGGGTCGGCGACAGGAGCGAGGCGGGACTGGGCCTTCTCCATGTTGGCGGCATAGCCGCAGTTTGGACAGGTAGCGATGTAATCTTCTCCGGCGGCGGTGGCGACCATGAACTCGTGCGACTGCGAGCCGCCCATGGCCCCCGAATGCGCCTCCACCACGGCAAAATTCAGCCCGCAACGCGAGAAGATGCGGGTATAGGCGTCATAATGCTTTTGATACGAGCGGTCGAGCGCGGCGGCGTCGATGTCGAACGAGTAGGAGTCTTTCATAGTGAACTGCCGCACCCGCAGCAGCCCCGATTTGGGGCGAGGCTCGTCACGGAACTTGGTCTGGATCTGATACCAGATCTGCGGCAATTGTTTGTAGCTGCGCAGCTCCTTGCGGGCGATCTCGGTCATGACCTCTTCATGGGTCATGCCCAGGCACAGGTCGGCCCCCTTGCGGTCTTTCAGGCGGAACATATTCTCGCCCATCCCCGACCAGCGTCCGCTTGCCTCCCACACCTCGCGCGGATTGAGCGCCGGCAGATAGAACTCCTGCGCGATCTTGTCCATCTCCTCGCGCACAATCCGGGTGATCTTCAGCATCGAGCGCTGGCCAAGAAACAGAAACGAATAGATCCCCGCCGCCAGCTGGCGGACATATCCGGAGCGGAGAAGGAATTTGTGGCTGGCGACCTCGGCGTCCGCCGGGGCTTCGCGCAGCGTAGGGATAAAAAGTTCAGACCAACGGTACATGGATAGTCGGCTTCCGGTTCGAAAGATTAATCATTGATTGTAACGGATGAGGAAGATTGGGAGACGAAGGCGGGATATCAGATCGACTCTGTCCCCCACAGATCGTGCAGATGGACGATCCCCTGGAGCCGCCCCTGCGCATCGACCACCACCAGAGAGGTGATCTTGCGCTCTTCCATCAGGTTCAGCGCGGTCATGGCGAAGGCGTCGGGAGTGATGGTGCGGGGGTTGCGTGTCATGCAATCGGCGGCGCGCATATCGAGCGCGTCCTTGCCTCGGCTTTCGAGCAACCGCCGCAGGTCGCCGTCGCTGATCACCCCGGCCAGCCGGTCGCCTTCGGCCACGGTGGTGATGCCCAGCTTCTTGCGCGACATCTCATAGATCACCTCCGCCATCGGCGTGCCCGGAGCTACTTTCGGAAGCGCCTCGCCACCATGCATCACCTCCGAGACCCGCATCAGCTTCTTGCCTAGCTTTCCTCCCAGATGCAGCTCGGCAAAGTTCTCTTCCTTGAATCCGCGCCGTTCCGATAAGGCCACCGCCAGCGCGTCACCTAACGCCAGCATGGCAGTGGTGCTGGCCGTGGGCGCGAGGCCCATAGTGCAGGCCTCCTGGGCGACCGAGCAATCCAGCGCGACATCGGCGGCCTGGGCCAGGGTGGACTTCATGCTGCATGTAAAGACGATCAGCGCATCGCCGACCCGCTTGATCGTAGCCAGCAGCTTGAGCATCTCTTCGGTCTCCCCGCTGGCGGAGAGCATGATGATTACGTCCCCCCGGGCGACCATGCCCAGGTCTCCATGGAGCGCCTCCGCGGGATGCATAAATAAGGATGGCGTGCCGGTCGAACTCAGGGTAGCGGCGATCTTTTGCGCGATAATCCCGCTCTTACCCATCCCGGTGACCACTACCCGGGCCGAACAGCGGAAGAGCAGATCGATGGCCTGCTCAAAACTCTTTGCCATGGCGCCGCCAAGCCGGTCGGCCAGCCCGCGCAGGGCCTCCGCCTCGATGCGGACTACCTCTTCTCCCCGAGTTTTGGTACGCTCGCCAGTTTTCATGAAAGGCAATACTAACAACAAAACTTACGCTTACAAGAATTCTATGAGAATCCCGTCCGGAAAAAACAGGCTAAATGCTCAAACTCCTGAGATTGGCTGATCTCAAGAAATGAAAGAGAAAAGCCTGATATTTTGGAACCATGCCCGGATCCCTCCATGATGCCCTGAAAATCGGCAACGCCGAGTTGCGCGGCGAAGCGGTCGAACTGCTCCCGATGCGGGAAGCCCATGCCGATGCGCTGTGGCAGGCCTGCTCGGATCCGCGGATATGGCAGTGGCTCACGCATCCCATGGAATCCCGGGACGATATGCATGCTTTCGTGCTCGAGGCCCTGAGAAATCTTGAGCACGGAACGGAGTTTCCTTTGGTGGTGATTGAGCGCCGGAGTGGCGAAGTGATCGGCAGCACCCGGCTGATGGACATCCAGCTTGAAAACCGCAATTGCGAGATCGGCGGCACCTTCTATGCGCCGCAATTCTGGCGCACGCGCGTCAACACCGAATGCAAATATCTCCTGCTGCGGCATTGTTTTGAGGCGCTGGACATGGTGCGCGTGCAATTGAAGACGGACCTCCGCAACACCCGCTCTCAAGCCGCCATCCTGCGCCTCGGAGCGGTCAAAGAGGGAGTGCTGCGCCACCACCGCATTCTGTGGAATGGACGCATGCGCAGCTCGGTCTACTACAGCATCCTGGCCGAGGAGTGGCCGGCGGTCAAAGAAAGACTTGCAGGCTGGCTATCGCAAGAAGATAAACCGGCGCTGTCGCCCAAGCTTAAAGATTGAATGAATTGGGTTTGATGCAAAACTTCTTTACGGCACCGATAAATCGGTGTCCTCACACGTGTCGCATGGATGACGTCCCTCCTGATGCGAACTGAAAGTCAGGCTGTTGCGGCGCGGTGGATGGCCAGCAGATTTTCCAGTGTCGCCTTCAGCTTGTTCAAATGCAGCGCATTGGCTCCATCGGATTTGGCCTCCGCCGGATTGTCATGCACTTCCAGAAACACTCCATCCACCCCGGCAGCTACCGCCGCCCGCGCCAGCACCGGGATAAACTGCGGCTGGCCTCCGCTGACCCCATTGCTGCCCGAAGGCAATTGCACCGAGTGGGTCGCATCGAAGACGACCGGAGCAAACTGCCGCATGATGGGCAGCGAACGCATGTCCACCACCAGGTTGTTGTAGCCGAAAGAAGCCCCGCGTTCGGTGAGGAAGACGCGGTCATTGCCGCTCTCCCGGCATTTTTCTACCGCGTGGCGCATGTCTTCGGGGGCGACGAACTGCCCTTTCTTCACGTTGACGGCGCGTCCGGTCCTGGCCGCCGCAATCAGCAGGTCGGTCTGGCGGCAAAGGAAGGCCGGGATTTGCAGCACGTCCACCGCCTCGGCAACGCGCTCCGCGTCCGCGGCCGCATGGACGTCGGTGAGCACCGGCACGCGATAGCTCTCCGCCACCTTGCGCAGGATGCGCGCGCCTTCCTTGATCCCCGGCCCGCGAAAGCTCTTCAGCGATGTGCGGTTGGCCTTGTCATAGGATGCCTTGAAAATGTACGGCATCTTCATGGCGCGAGCGATCGCGCTGATCGACTCCGCCATCTTCATGGCATGAGCTTCGCTCTCGATGACGCACGGCCCTGCGATCAGGAACAGCTCTCCTGCGCCGACATGAACGTCGCCAATCTCAAATTCTCTCTTCATCGCTTCCAGCATAAGGCTTCCAGCATAAACCAGTCGATTTACGGATCTATAGCGCGTGGCCGTTGGTGCTTGCCTTTTCCTTAGTGCGGACGGCGTGGCGTATGGTGGGCAGAATTTTCTCGTAATACTCGACCAGGGTCCCAAGGCGCTCGGCCTCAGAGCGCATCTCCAGCAGCGTCTGCTTGAACTCCAGGTCCACCGGCAGCTCATAAGCCAGACGAAAAGAGAGCCGATCATTCTCGGCTGTCATTGTCTCTTGCGCGGCTGGGCCCTCCGATCCGGTAAGTTCAATGAGAGACTTATGCAGCGCGATGGCCTTTAATTTCTGCTCGGCGGAGGCGATTTCCTCGGCAGTGTCTTTGAAGAACAGCACATTGGCCTGCACAAAGGAACGTTCCTGGTTCAACTCGATGATCTCGAAGCGGAGTGTGCCTTCAGTGAGGATGTCCAGCCGGCCATCATCGTAGCGCTTCAATATCTGGGTAATCTGCGCGCCGCAGCCGACCTCGGCCAGCGCCTCCTCTTTTGCGCGCACCACGCCAAAGGGCGCTTTGTTTTGCAGGCATTCGCCAATCATCTCCTGGTAGCGGGTTTCAAAGATGTGCAGCGGCAACGGAGCATCGGGAAAAAGCACCAGGTCAAGCGGAAACAGAGGGATTAACTGGCTCACGATGGGATTTTACTCTTCAGTTGACCTCAGGTGAATTGGAGACTAAAAGCTTGATATGAGATTGTCCGGCAAAGTAGTGGTGATTACCGGGGCCTCGATGGGAATTGGCGAGGCGGTCACGCGTGAGTTTCTCGCCCATGGGGCCCGGGTGGTAATGAGCTCCCGCGATTTGGAGCGAGTCACAGCGGCCTGGGAGCGGGTTGGCGCTCCAGCGCAAGCGCATCCCATCGCCTGCGACGTTGCCGACCGCAATCAGGTCCGGGCGTTGGTCGAGACCACAATCGCGCGCTTCTCCCGCATCGATGTATGGATCAACAATGCCGGATTCGGCGTGCTCGACTCCATCGCCCATACCGATCTCGATCGCTGCCGCGCCATGTTCGAAACCAACCTCTTTGGCGCGATGGCCTGCATGCAGGAGGTGCTGCCCCATATGAGGACGCAGCGCAGCGGCGCCATCATCAATATTTCCAGCGTTGCCGGACATATCGCCGTGCCTTACATGGGAGCGTATTGCGCGACCAAGTTCGCCCTGAACGCGGTGGGCAGGGCGGCGCGGATGGAGTTGCAGGGGACGGGAGTGAATGTAATCACCGTCTGCCCCGGACGCGTGCACACCAACTTCAACCAGAACTTGCTCCGAGGGCAGGAGGCCCGGCGGGTGGGCGAGGCCCTCAATCGCGGTATCGGCGCGGAGCGGGTGGCGCGAGCGGTGCTGCGGGCCTATTGGGGAAACCGGCGCGAGGTTGTTGTCCCGTGGAGCAACCGGCTGTTTATCGAGCTTTACAAAATCGCTCCCGGCCTGGTGGAGTTTGCCATGGCAAAAATGATGACCGGAGAGCGGTAAGCTGCCTCAGGCCAGCTCATCCAGCATGGCTTCCATCTCCGACTGCGCATGGCGATTGCCGGTGCGTTGCGCCGAGGCGACGCCATTCTTCAGCATCTCTCGCGCTTCATCGTTGCGTCCGGCTCGCAGCAACGTCTGGCCCGCCATCTGATAGCCTGCGGTATAGTCGGGATTGATTTCGAGCAGCTTGCCGAACTCCGATAGAGCGGTCTCCGTCTGGCCGGAGTTGGCGTATTCCATTGCCAGTCCGTAGCGGGCAAAGGCATCTTTGGGATTTTGGGCGACGAAGGCGGAGAGCATTTCAAGACGGTCCATAGCTGTATATTGGTCCCTGAAACATAAATTCTACATTCTTGAAGGGGAAGACTTGAAGCCTTTCTCAAAGGCTGCGAATCTAATTGCGCTATGGAAAATCTCGATGCTTCGCATTTAAAGCCGCGCCTGGTCGCCGAATCGCAATCGGAGATGGCGGAGGTGGTGCTGCCAAACGACGCCAATCCTCTGGGCAATCTGCTGGGCGGACGGTTGATGCACTTCATCGATATCGCCGGGGCCATGGCGGCGCATCGCCATGCCCGCAGCTACGTGGTCACCGCCTCCATGGACCACATCGACTTTCTCGCCCCTGTCCACGTGGGCGACCTGCTGATCCTGCGCTCTTCGGTGAACCGCGCCTTTCATACCTCAATGGAGATTGGCGTGAAGTGCTGGGTGGAAAATTATATGGCCGGCACCCGCCGCCACATCAGCTCGGCTTACCTTACCTTTGTCGCCGTAGACAGCCGGGGCCGCAGGATCCCGGTGCCTCCGGTAATTGCCGAGACCGAGGTAGAGAAGCACCGCTACGAAGATGCCGGACGCCGCCGCGAGCAGCGCAAGCAGGAGATCGAGCGCAAGAAACAACGCTACGCTGCACGGCAGGAATGACGAAATCGTCTCCCTATACGGCATGACTGAAACTCATGCCCTGATACAAATCTCTCAACCTTCCCGAATGATTAATTTGCAATATCGTGCCGCAGGGAC
>CAZONJ010000065.1:0-18022 GCA_964581225.1 uncultured Terriglobales bacterium
CACGATTCCGAGCGCTATCAGGACGTGATTCAAAAGCTCGGCATCCGCAAGTAAGCGGCGGCCATTTTTCGGAAGAGGAGCTTTCTTCCGGCAGATTTACACCATCATCGAGCCTGGCAGGGCCTTGCATCTCCTGCCAGCCGTTGCTGAGAGACGCTCTTCAAAATTGCCATGCGCGAATCAATCCCCGGTTTGCAGGGTCCAACTCCAAATTAATTTGGCGCATTTGCATCGTTCGTCCAGCCATGCTCTCGCTGGCGCGCTCCCATATATCGAAAAGAGGAAACAATGAAGCAAGACGCCACCGTTGCACTTACAGGCGGCAAAACACTCACCTTTGAAACCGGAAGAATCGCCAAACAGGCCTCTGGCTCGGCCTTTGTAAGAATGGGAGACATCGTCCTCCTGGCCACCGCAGTTGCCGCCCCGGAACCGAAAGAAGGCCAAAGCTTCTTCCCATTGACCGTCGATTATCGCGAATATACCTACGCCGGCGGACGCATCCCCGGCGGATTCATCAAGCGCGAGGGCAGGCCCAGCGAGCGCGAGATCCTGACCAGCCGCCAGATCGACCGCCCCATCCGCCCGCTCTTTCCCGAAACCTTCAGGAACGAGACCCAGGTCATCGTGCTGGTGCTCTCTGCGGACACCGAGAACGATCCCGACGTGGTCGCCCTCAATGCCGCCTCCTGCGCGCTCGCGCTCTCCGACATTCCTTTCCACGGCCCCATCGCGGCAGTGCGTATCGGCCTGGTAAATGGCCAGATGGTAGTGAATCCGACTTACTCGGAGATGCGTGAAAGCCTGCTCAACATCATGGTTGCCGGGACCTCCGAAGGCATTGTGATGATTGAATCCGGCGCCAAGGGCGTGAGTGAAGATCAGGTGGTGGACGCCATCGAGTTCGCCCACGGAGAGATCAAGAAGATCTGCGCCGCGATCGACGATCTGGTCCGCAAAGCGGGCAAGAAGAAGCGCGAAGTCGCCGACGCCCAGGTCGATGAGAAGTATTACAACGAGTTGCGCAAAAAAATCGGCGACCAGTTGGCCGATGCGCTGGATACCAGGAAACATCCGAAGATCGAGAGCTACGAAAAAGTTGCGGCCATCAAGAAGCAATATCTGGCGCAGTTGCCGGAAGACGATGCCGAAGCCGCTTCGAAGTTCAACCAATATTACGAGCTGCTGCGCGAGCGCATCTTCCGCGAGCAGGTCACGAAGAAGCGCCTGCGGCCTGACCACCGCCAGTTTGACGAGATTCGTGCTATCACCATCGAGACCGGGGTCCTGCCCCGTACCCACGGTTCGGCGCTCTTTACCCGCGGTGAAACCCAGGCGCTGGTCACCACCACGCTGGGCACCTCGGAAGACATGCAGCGGATCGAGCGGTATGAAGGTGAGACCAAGCGCGGCTTCATGCTGCACTACAACTTCCCGCCGTTTTCCGTCGGTGAAACCGGACGCATGACCGGAGTGGGCCGCCGCGAAGTAGGTCACGGCGCCCTGGCGGAGCGCGCCATCAGCGCGGTCCTGCCGGAAGAGGGGAAGTGGCCATACACCATTCGCGTGGTTTCGGACATTCTGGAGTCGAACGGCTCGTCGTCCATGGCCAGCGTTTGCGGCGCGGCGCTTTCGCTTATGGATGCCGGCGTGCCGCTCAAGGCCCCGGTGGCTGGAGTCGCCATGGGACTGGTGAAGGAAGGCGATGACTATGCCATCCTCACCGATATTGCCGGAGCGGAAGACCACTACGGCGATATGGACTTTAAAGTCGCAGGGACGCGCGAGGGAATCACCGCCCTGCAGATGGACATCAAGATCTCCGGCATTACCGGAAAGATCATGCGCGAGGCCCTGGAACAGGCCCGGCATGGGCGCTTGTTCATCCTCGACAAAATGCAGGAAGCCCTGCCCTCGCATCGCGAAAGCACCTCGAAATTTGCGCCCCGCATCCATACCCTGCAGATTCCGGTCGACAAGATCCGCGACCTGATCGGGCCTGGCGGCAAGGTGATCCGCGGCATTGTGGAGCAGACCGGCGCCAAGATCGATATTGAGGACTCGGGCAAGGTGAACGTCGCCTCCAGCGACGAAAACGCCCTGAACAAGGCCTTGCAGATGATCGGCGACATCACTGCCGTCCCGGAAATTGGCAAGACCTATCTGGGCAAGGTGGTGCGCCTGGCGGACTTTGGGGCCTTTGTCGAGATCTTCCCCGGCACCGACGGCCTGCTGCACATCAGCGAGATTGCCGAGCATCGCGTGCAGGATGTTCGCGATGAGCTGAAAGAAGGCGATCAGATCCTGGTGAAGGTATTGTCGATGGAAGGCAATCGCATCAAGCTCTCGCGCAAGGCGGTGCTGAAAGAGCAGCGCGCAAAGATGGGCGGCGGCCCGGCTGCTGTCCCACCGGCCCCAAGATCGAGTGAAGACGGAGACGATTTGGGCGCAATCACCATCGAAGGCGGAGAGGAATTCTTCGAAGGAGATGCAGAGGGCGGAGATGAGCCCAACTTCAATCGCGTCCAACCGGTTGCCCACGCTGAAGGCGGCGGGGAGCGCGGAGGCGATCGCGGTGGAAGCCGCCGTCCCGGTGGCGGTGGCGGAGGCCGCAACAACCGGCGTCGCCGCGGAGGACGCGGACCCGGCGGTCCTGGTGGTCACGGCGGTGGACAAGGCCGTGGCGGCAGATAAAAGATAGAAGACAGAAGATAAACGGAAACATGATTCGGCGGTCCGGGAGGTTGAGATTGCAATGTCCAACTCCCAGGCCGCCGAAACTGCATTCCGCTCAAATCGATAGCTTCCCGAGCATTATTTCCAAACATAAGTTGCGTGTGCAATCTCATCGATCTTGCGAATTGCAAAAATCGATTAGGATTTAAAACACACAAAAATCTTAGAGACAGTTTGCTTGCAGGCAAACTGCCGAAGAAATCGACGTTCAGCAGTCTAGAACTGCTGGTATGCGCGCCAGATCCAGATGCCGGCCATCGCCACCAGCAGCATGCCGGAGGCCGCGCCGAGCAGGCGGACAAAGGGCTGGAGCTTGTCCATCCTGTGCTGCAGCTCGGTCTGTTCTCTTTGCATATGGGAATCAGCGTCACTCAAAAAGAGCTGATCGTCTTCGTGCATGACCAGAGTGCTGCGATAGATCATCAGCACGATGAACATCAGAGTTACCGCACCCCAGATTATCAGCAATAATTGCATCGGAGACATGGGTCACCTCGTGGGATTATGGAACTCGGTCCCACCTTGGAATGGTCCCGGGAAAGTTTCCATCTGTGTTTCTGCCGGGGTCGAGTCAATGGGGCCTACTTGCGCGGAATTATAACTCCATTTGCACGCTGACTACCGGATTTATTGCCTTAGCTATGTTTTTGCGGGGCGGAAAGAGGCTGGGATGAGCGGCTTCGGGGCCTGGCAGATTTGCCTGAGAAGCCGCCGCAGCTCCGTCAAGTTCCGTCAGAAAGAATAGCCCAGGAACGTAGGGCTCGGCCCCCCCATCCAGGCAAGCCTAAACCATTCAAAACCAGGAGGATGGGCAGGCGCCCCCGGCTAAAAATTGCGACCTGAGAGCAGGGCGGGGAATCAAACATATAGCTGAAAATGCGCGCTATCCCTTGTATAATCAGGAAAGAACCCAGGAGAAAACATGGCCACCACGACAACCACGCCCAACGAGACTACACAGAAGAGCTATCCTTTGAACCTGACCCCCGCTGCGGTCGCCAAAGTGAAGGAAATCATGGGACAACAGGACCCTGTGCCCGCCGGACTTCGCATTGGCGTTGTGGGTGGCGGCTGTTCCGGATTCAGCTACAACATGAGCTTTGAGAACTCGTCCGGCATGATGGATAAGGTCCTGAATTACGGTGACCTGAAAGTCTTTGTCGATGCCACCTCGATCATGTACCTGACCGGCGTTACCGTGGACTACATCGAGACATTAGAGGCAGCGGGCTTCAAATTCGACAATCCGAATGTGAAGAGCACTTGCGGCTGCGGTTCGTCATTCAGCGTTTAAGAAAATCTGCCGGTAAGATCGAAAAGCCTCGTTCATAGCGAGGCTTTTTTATTTTGGATCGAATTACGGAAGTTGAACGTTTGGCTTATTGCGGCCCCATATTTGGTGGCGGGCCCTGCTGTACGCCCGGTCCTATTGGCCCCTGGGTGCCTGGGCCCATTCCTCCCGGTCCCATTCCGCCTGCTCCGCCCATACCCGGCATCGGAGTCACGCCTGGCTGTC
The DNA here is from genome assembly GCA_964581225.1 of uncultured Terriglobales bacterium. Taxonomy (GTDB): domain Bacteria; phylum Acidobacteriota; class Terriglobia; order Terriglobales; family Acidobacteriaceae; genus CAYTQA01. The sequence continues at coordinate 4,253 of CAZONJ010000065.1, forward strand.
CCGGCCCTCCTGTTCCACCCGGCTGGATTCCAGTCGCGTTGCCCGGGTTGATCCTTCCGCCGCGCAGGCTGATGTCGCGGGTAGGATCATAGACAAATTGCCAATCGTTATAGTGGTCTTGCCCATTGTAAACTTTGAGCGATTCCTCTTCGCTGGGGCTGGCTACGCCCACAATGGGACCTCCACCCAGTGGCTGGCTGGCGAGCCCTCCTCCAGTGGAGCTGGGCGTTCCCGCCATAGTGGAAGAATTCTGATTTCCATTTTGATTCATGCCGGATGGACCCATGGCAGAGGAATTTGAGTTAGAGATTCCCGCATTCCCACTTTGGCTGGGGCCGAATCCCATTCCATTTCCCATGCCGGAAATAAATCCGCCGCCGCGTCCGCCCGAGGCCATAGATACTGCGGGAGTGCCGCCGGTATTACTTTGATTGGCTCCTGCATTCGACAGGGGATTGTTGGAAGCCAGCATCTCGCCAAAGTGGATGAGCTTCCAGTCGTCCTTACCTGTAATGGGGTCTTTATAGCGCTTGCGCAGGAAGCGCATGTCATTGGTGTTTTCCAGTTGCTCGATGGTGAGGGGATAGCGCCCGAATTTTTTATAGAAGCGTCCAATGGCGCGCGCGTACTGGTTGCCGCGGTGGATGAGCTCCTCTTCGTGGTCGCGCTTGATTGCGGTCTTTGCGGCAGGAATCGAAGCCGTAAGCGCAATCATCATCAGGGTCAGAAACAAGAGCATCATCAGCAGCACGTAGCCCTGCTCCCCTGATCCCGCAACTGGATCTTTCCTTGAGCGGCGCACTGCAAATTTCATCAGCATCAGCTTTGGGAGAGTGGAATGGACTGTTTATAGTTGGTCATCACATCTTCGATCTCAACCGAGCTCTTGCCGATATGCACCACCTTGAAATGGCGGTTGACGATGTCTCCCTCCCCCGCGATGAAGATGTCCTCTCCCTGGGAGAGAAAAACGCGCAGCGGTTCGCCGGGCCGGTTCGCGAACCCATAAAACTTCAGAGGGATCGGAGCAGGCTGAGGCGTCACAATCGGTTGAGGGTTGACCGGAGGACAGTGTGGAGCGCACGAAGGGACCACGGGTTTGATAGGCTTCGGAAGTCTTACCTCGGCATATTCAAAAATATTTCTTCCCGAGCCCTGGTATTCCTGGCTCTCCACCGCCTTCAGGGCCCCAAAACGCAAGCTGGGATCGAGATTTGCCGTCGCTGATTGGCCCTTGCCTCCCTTGGGACGAAGCGCAGCCATCGGGGGCGCGGCCCGGCGCGTAGCCGGCGCCGCCGGAGAGGAGGCCTCCGCCGGGCTTCCTGAGCTGCTCATCCAGCGCCAAAGCAGGAAGATCGCAACCACCGCCAAAGCGGCAACGAGATAAACCTTTCTGCGATCTTCGAAACCAGTCTTCATTCAGCTCTCATTCTGGAGATAAGTTTCAAACTTGATGTTCAGGCGGACCTCGTTCCCGCTGCGCTGCCCCCCCGATGGAGCGCCTCCCGCAAGGCTGACGGTATCGATTATAAAAAAGATCTTGTCGCGCTCCAGGGCGTTGATAAATCTCGCCAGGTTCGCGTAAGGACCGTGAAAGTCGGCCTGCATCTGAAGCGAAAGCAGCTCAGGAATATCGGTGTTATCGGTTTTATACTGGACCCCGCTGATGGATACATTTTCCCGGGAGGCAACTCTGCCTACCTCCTCCACTACATCGGAATAGCGGGAGGCGAGCCGGTTTTTGTAAAATTTTTGAATATCGCTGTCCGCCTGCTTGAGCTTGCCATCCACTCCGCGCAAAGGCGCAACCACATGAGTCAGCCTTTGCACCTCCTGCTCCGAATTGCTGAGGGCCTGCCGCTGCGTGGTCAAATCCACCCGGCTGGGCAGGAGCAAATAGGTCGCTGCCGCCACATCGACCACGCCCAGGACCGCGATAATCACGATGATGCGCTTGCGAATAGCGGGAAGATTCGTCATCAGTCTCTCTCCTGCGCTGTCGGCTTCGCTCCCGCCGGAATATAGTCAGCTTCGATCTGCGCCTTCACCCCGCGGGCCGGACCTTCTCCTCCGGAGGCTTCATTGATCAGTTGCGGGAAGCGGAAATGCTTCGATTTTTCCAGCGCCATCAACAAATCCACCGTCTGCTGGCGGGTCTCTCCGGAGACGTCCATCCTTACCGTTAAACGACGGTTTCCTTTGTCGATGGTGGGAGCGATCGAGACGATATGGACACGGGGAGGCATCAGGCGCTCCAGATCGGCCAGGACCTCTGTCCAGGAGAACGATTTGCGCAGGATCGCCTCATTCAGGAACTCCGATCGCGCCCGCGTCCCGCTGTTTTCCGGGCGATTTAAGATGGCGACCGCGGCATTCTCTTCCTGCTGCAATTGCGCAATCTTCTCCCGCTTTTGCTCCACCTGGCGCCAGCCCATGCGCGTATCCCGGAAACGCAACAGCGCAAAGGTGGTCAGCAATATCGTAAGCAGCGCGACCGCGCCCAGTACGCTGCCCCACGTAACGTAGAACTGCCGCTCGTCCTGGTAGGGTTGGGAGGCGAGATTGATTTCAATGCGCATTAATGGGCCAGGACTCCTGCAATGCCGGCGAGCGCCGAATTCGGGGTGGCCTCTCCGGAGAGACTTTCTCCCACCGCGAGATCGGTTGTAAGTTCTTCGGCGCGCACTCCAGTTTGCGCCTCCAGTGCGGCCCGGGTTTCCATAAGCTGGGTAGGACCTGCCAAAAAAATGCGTTGAATCCTGGCCCCATAGGTATCTTCAAAAAAGACAATGGAAGGATACACAGCTTCGGCAATCTCCGCCCCCGAGAGGGGACGTGAATTCGGCGCATCCAGGATGCGATAGAGCAGCACATCGTCTTGGTTCATGATTGCCATGGTGATGTACGGGCCCTCGATTTTCACCAGCAGCGTCGGCGTATAGGCTTCAATGGTCGAGAGCGCCGCCAGGGTGGAAGGCAAGACTACTCCGGGATCATACCCGGCTTCGCGGAAGGCGGTTTCATATCCGGCCAGCACCTCGGTGGCGGTCACCGCCGCCATCACCTTGATCGTTCCATTGGCACGGCGGCTCTGGTAGGAGAGCGCGGCTTTGTCCACATCGAAAGGCAAAGATTTGCGGATGCGAAAACGTATCAGCGGCGTCGCTTCCGCAGGTTTTTCCGGCAGGCTCTCGAAATCGAGCAGCAGCACATGGACTGCGGCGTCCGGCAGGATGGCGATGACGTCCCGTCCACGGGCGGCGACCGAGGCCAGCGCGCCGCTCAATGCGTCCCGCAGGGCCACCGCATCTACAACGTTGTTCGCGCTCAAGGACGGCGCAATCACATTGGGCGCCAGCTTGCGGGCGGTATACAGCGCGATCCCCGGCGTCTGGGCCGAGGCGCGGGCGGCGATCACACTTTCCGGTGTAATCTCACAAGCCAGGCGCGGTTTTACCGTCTTCTTCGATAGTGTCATTCAATGTTCGTTCTTGTATGCCAATTCGACAGATTACAGATTAAAGATACCAGCTTGATTTAGCGCGCCGTTTCTATAAACGTCACTTTATTGATTTCCTTCAGCGTCGTGGTCCCGCTCCGGATCTTTTTGAGCGCCGCCTCGCGCAGAAAATGCATCCCCTCATCGCGCGCCGCGCGCCGCACCTCGGAAGAGGGCTTCTTTTCCAGGATCATCTCGCGAATGTGGTCGCTCAGGTCCAGCAGCTCGTGAATGGCGGTCCGCCCTTTAAAACCGGTTCCGGCGCACTCGATGCAACCCTCGCCTTCATAAAAAGGGACCTCGGCCCATTCCGCGGGCACAAGTCCGCTGGCTTCCAGCATCTCGGCGGGGTAGTGCACCCGCTTCTTGCAGGACTCACAGATCACGCGCACCAGGCGCTGGGCGAGAATGCAGTTCAACGCGGAGACGAAATTGTAAGGCTCCACGCCCATATTGAGGAAGCGCCCAATTACGTCCACCACGTTGTTGGCGTGGACGGTGGTAAACACCAGGTGCCCGGTGAGCGCGGATTGGATTGCGATCTGCGCCGTTTCTGTGTCGCGGATCTCTCCGACCAGGATTTTGTCGGGATCGTGGCGCAGGATAGAGCGCAGTCCGCGAGCGAACGTGAGCCCCTTTTTTTCGTTCACCGGAATTTGCGTGATTCCGCGAATCTGGTATTCCACCGGGTCTTCAATGGTGATGATCTTGTCTTCTTCGCTCTTGATCTCATTCAGGGCGGCATAGAGCGTGGTCGTCTTGCCGCTCCCGGTCGGTCCCGTGACCAGCACCATGCCGTAAGGCTCGGCGATATAGCGGCGGAAGCGCTTCAGGTCCTCGTCATCGAAACCCACCACATCCAGATTGAGCTGGCGGAAGGTCTCGCTCATCGATTCTTTATCGAGCACGCGCAGCACCGCGTTCTCGCCATGAACGGTGGGCATGATGGAAACGCGGAAGTCGATCAGCCGCCCGTTATAACGGACGCGAAAGCGTCCATCCTGCGGCACCCGCCGCTCGGCGATGTCAAGCTCGCTCATTACCTTGATGCGCGAGATGATGGTCGAGTGGTGCTCCTTCGCGATCGGAGGGAGCGCCTGCTGTAACACGCCGTCGATCCGGTATTTAATCACTACCGAATCGTCGAGCGTCTCCACGTGAATGTCGCTGGCGCGCCGCTGCAGGGCGGTAAAGATGGTGGTGTCCACCAGGCGAATGATGGGGCTGATGTCGGCCTCGGAGGTCAGCCGCTCGATCGAGATGGTCTCGTCTCCAGCCTCATCTTCCCGGACTACGTCGAATGTGAACTCTTCGCTGGCCTCTTCCAGCACGCGCTGCGACTGCTCGGTCTTCTTGAGAATGTCCTCGATCTGGGCCAGCGTGGCCACCTTGGTGCGGATACGCTTGTTCAGGAGAAGCCCGATTTCGTCGATCATCATCAGGCGGCTTGGGTCGGAGATCGCGATGGAGAGCCCGTCGCCCTGCTCTTCCAGGGGCACGAAGTTATAGCGAAACATCAGGTCGACCGGGACTGACTTGAAGAGCTCATGCTGGATATGAAAGTTTTTCAGGTCCACGAACTCGCAGCGATACCGCTTCGCCAGATCGCGCGCGCGCGCCTCGGAGTCCTTCTCCGGGAGAGGGCCGCCGCCGCCATTTACAAAGAGTGTTGACATAGTTATTGGACGTTCTTAATTCAATTTCGTGGGCCTTCTAGCCGCCGGTCGCCGCCGCCCCTAAGGAGAAAATAGGCAGATAAAGGGCGATCAGCACAAAGGCAACCACCACTCCCATCACGATCAGAATCACAGGCTCGATGAGCGAGAGCGCGGCGTTCAGGGCATTCTGCACATCGTCCTCGAAAAATTCAGCCACCGAAACCAGCATGGCGGGAAGCGCCCCGGTGGATTCCCCAACCTCGATCATTTCAAAGCCCAGGGCAGGGAAGACACGGCTCTCTTCCAGGCTGCGCGAGAGCGACCGGCCTTCCCGCACCTTCTGCACCGATTGAAGCACTGCCTTGGAAAGCTGCTTGCTTTCGAGCGAATTGCCCGCAGTCTCAAGCGCCTGGACTAGCGGCAGTCCGCCCGAGAGCAGCGTGGACAACATGCGGCAAAATATGGCGACCTGATACTTGAGCCAGACTTGCCCAAACACAGGCACAGACAAGCGAAAGGCATCGATCTTCTCCGCTCCGGGACCGGTCTTGCCCCATCGCCACAAAAACACTCCCAGGACAATTGCCGCCGCCGCTGCAAACAGGATGTAATGCTGTATGCCGACCCCAACATTGATTACAAAGACCGTGATCGAAGGAAGCTGGCCATTCCCGATTTGCGCATACAGGTCTTTGAACTGCGGCACCACGTAACTGAGAAGGAAGGTGAACATCAAGCTCACCATGGTGACCAGCAATGCCGGATAGATCAGGGACGAGAGCAGCTTCTTCTTGAAGGTGAGCGATAAGCGCTCAAAGAGAATATAACGGTTCAACACCTCTTCGAGATTGCCGCTGCGCTCCCCCGCCAGCAGGGTAGTGAGGTAAACCTGGGAGATCGCTCCGGGTGCGGCATTCTTGAAGGCCTCAGAGAGCAACTCGCCGGCGCGTACGCGCTCTCGCACATTTTCCATGATGGAACGCAGCAAAGTATTGCGCTGCCGCTTTGCCAGCAGCTCCAGCGATTGCGGAATCGGCAGGCCGGCGCGGATCAGGGTCACGAACTGCTGGTTGAAGATAAGGAATTGCTCCTGCTTTACCCGCTTGCCGCGCAGAGGGGACCCCCGCCTCGCCAGCATTCCTTTCGGCTTGACTGAAAAGACGAAATAGCCTTGCTGGGCAAAGCGGTCGCGGATCTCCGCCGGAGAGGCGCCATGCTCCGTCTGTTCGCTTATGCGGCCGTGTTCGTTCGCAACTTTGACCAGGTACTCTGCCATGAGCTATTAAGCCGCCATCTCAGTCTGGGCTGCTCTATTCAGTCTACCATCCGTAAGTTTCTGCTTAAGGCCCCACCTCATTGGTTTCAATGATCTGGATGCCCGGAGGAGCAGTGAACTTAAAGAGATCAGGGGAGAGCGAGACGTTCTCGTGAATGTCGGCAAAGCGGAAATCGGTGGTCGCCCCATCGAGCTCTTCGACGAAGATCCGCCTGATCTGCCCCTCTGGCGAGACCTCCAGAAGGACGCGGTTGATCCGGTCTTCCATTCCCTTGGGTACGCCCTGCAGGACGAGGTCAGATGGCTCCAGCGGCTTCTCGGAAGAGAGCGTCAGGCCCCGGAATTCCTTTTGTAGCTCGGTATGGCCGAGCAGGAGGCGAATGGGCGAACGAAGGTCTGCCAGCTTTTTCACCGGCATCTTACGCGCCTGCTGGTCTCCTGGAGCATAGAAATAAGCCGTCTTGCCATCGCTGAGGAAAATCTTGGGCCGGGGCTGCTCATAATTCCAGCGCATCTTGCCCGGCTTTTCAAGGAAAAGCTCGCCTGCCTCTTTGCGGGAAATACCGGCGCCTTCATAAATTTCTTCAAAGCGGGAATGGAAAGAGTGCAGATGGTTGTAATGCCGGTCGATGCGGGAAGCTATCTTCGAGATCGACTCCGCGGAAGCTCCGGAGACCAGGCAGAGGAGCGACAAGCAAATGCCGAGGACTGCGCGTGAATAAATGGCCATCTCTCCTTTGACGCTTCCCAAAGGGAAAAGTGTGCAGGCTCAGGGCCCGGCCGGCGCTCCGGAATGAAGAAAACGGAAATTCTGCGGGTCGGCGACCTCGACCTTGCCCTGCGGCTTTAGGCGGTAAGGCACCCCATGCGGATCAACCGGAACGCTGCGCAACATGCCCGCCGCAATGAGGGAATGCCAGTTCGAGGGCCATTCTCCGGCTTGTTGTTTATACTTTGTCGCCAAGGTCTCCAGCTGCTGCATATCCTCGTCCGCTTTGAGAGACACCAGATGGGTCAGCGCATTCTGCTTGACGTCATTGGTTTGGCTCTCCTCATAGATGCGCGACCACATGTAGCGGGCGGTTTGGATGCTGCCGGCATCTCCCATCATCAGCGCCGCCATTACTTTCATCCATATCTGAGCGCCAGGCTTCTGCGAGCCTTCTTCAAAGGCCTTGGCGGCCGCCGCATAGTCTTTCTTCTCCAGATATTCAAAATAACCCAGCGTGTAATAGAGCCGCCAATTGTCCGGGTTATTTCGGATCCCGCGCTCCACCAGGGCAATGGCTGCGTCGGGGTCGCCAGCGCCTTCCGGTGGCCTCTGAGCCAGAAAGATCGAGCCGAATTCATAGGCCCCGGTCAGCGAGGGATCGAGTGTGGTGGCAATGTCGAGCAAGGGCGCCAGCGATTTGTATTCCCGCGAGTTGGCCGCGTGCTTTGTCCCGAAGTACTGCACGACCCGCGTCCAATAAATGTCCGCCAGCAGCCCGGAGTAGCCGAGGCTCAGCTTCTGCAGCACTTGAGGCGAGGAAACATAGAGTGCGTCATCGAAGGCATTGTCGCCCTGGAGGTTCTGGATATTCCGCAGCGTAAAGTCCCCTCCCAGAAGTCCCAGGACCAGCAGAGAGCAGGCGATAATGACGACGCGCGATCTCATTTGAGGTTTCGGAATTCGAAGATCAGCACAGCCCCGGTAATTACAACTACGATGTAACACAGGGCATACAGCGTGTTGAACAGGACCAGCGAAGCGGGGAGGATCTGGTCATGCGATACGCGAACGATGGCATTGAGCGCGCTCAGGTTAGGCACTACATAAGAGGCCACCTTCGCGATCCATCCTTCCGGGCCATGCGACATATGCGCCAGCGTGTGCAGGTCACTGGCAAACGATCCGGCGATAAACATCGCCAGGGAGAAGGCCGCCGAGAAAATCGGGGTAGAAAACGAAGAGAAGAGCAGGGCCAGGGCGGTGATGATGAAAAATTGCAGAACGATGAAGTATATGGCCGTCAATATGTTCGCGTCCGCCCGGGTGAAATGATGCGCCAGCAGAAGCAGCGCGGCAAAGAAGCCAATGGTCATGAAAAACGTATTCACCACCAGGGTCCCAGCCAGCCCCAGATATTTGCCGGTAATAAATTCCCAACGCCTTGCCGGGCGCGCCAGCACGGTATAAAGCGTCTTCTTCTCGATTTCCTTCGATACCAGGCCAATGCCGATAAAGACCGCAATCACCATGCCCAGAAGAGATATGGCGGTGAGGCCGAGATTGATGAGGAAGATGCGCTCGATGCCCAGCGAGATCTGCCCAAAAAGAGGCGCCGAGGCAAGAAGCAGCAGGGCGAAGAAGATCAGGTTATACAGCACCCGGTCGCGCACCGCTTCGCGAAAGGTATTGAACGCAATCGCAGAAATTCGTGTATTCATTGTCCCGCTCCCGTAGGCCGGTCCAGGCGCGCAATAAAATATTCTTCCAGCGAAGCCCGGACGGGGACCAGCGAAATCAACCGGGCGTTGGCATTGCGGAGCGCCTCCACCGCCTGATAGACCAGGTTTTCATCCAGCTCCGCGCGCAGGGTGTCCCCCGCCTGGCTGCACTTTGCTCCAAGCGCCTGAATTCGAGGCAGCGCCTGGGCCCCCTGCCATACGATCTCGACCTGGCCTTTGCGCTGCGACATCAGCTCCGCCATGACTCCAACACCGCGCAACTCGCCTTTATGCATTACCGCGACCCGGTCGCACAGCGCCTCCGCGTCCGAGAGGATATGGGTGGAAAAGAAAACCGTCTTGCCTTCCTGCTTCAATGACTGGATCAGGTCCCGGACCTCTTTTCTGCCGATCGGATCCAGCCCTGACATAGGCTCGTCCAGAAACACGATCTCGGGATTATGAATGATCGCTTGCGCGATGCCCACGCGCTGCAGCATTCCCTTGGAAAACTTGCGCAGCCTTACGTTCGCGCTCTCCGCCAGTCCTACGCGCTCCAGCATGGGGGAGATCTTTTCCGCGCGTTCGCGGGGGTCCAGGCCGGAGAGGCTCATGTAGTAATCCAGCAGCTCGCGCGCCGTAAGCTGGTCGTAAAAATACGGCTGCTCAGGCAGAAATCCGATTCGTGATTTGATTTTAGGATCGCGCCAGTCGAAGCCCAGAAGGCGTGCGCTGCCTGCGGTGGGGAAGATAAGCCCCATCAGCAGCTTGAGCGTGGTGGTTTTGCCCGCTCCGTTGGGACCGAGAAATCCAAACACCTCGCCCTTTTCTACGGTAAGGTGCAGCGGAAGCAAGGCCTGCTTGCGCTTGTCTTGGAAAAAACCAGTCTTATAAATTTTCGATAATCCCAGAATCTCTATCGCCGGCATTTTTCAATCACACACTCAGGTTGTGTACCGCAACCAAAATTATGCAACAAAAATGAACGCAACAGAATGACCAGTCAGGACGTTGGTAACACGCAACAGCCACTCCTTCGGCCTAAACACCGCTCCTGGAAGTGCCAGACCGGCAGCGGAGGGCCCCGTTAATTGCTTTTGGCCTCATGATATTCCATCTCCGTATTCACCTCCCAGATATTCGCCTTGTCGGTGCGTCCAGCCAGAATATTGTCCACCGAAACCATGGCCGTAAGCATCGAGTGGTCCTGGTTGTTGTACTTGTGCATCCCGTTTCGGCCCACCAGAAAGAGGTTTTCGAATCGATCGATGTAATTTCGCAGCTCGTCAAAGCGGTTATAGGTCCCAAAGTAAGCTGGGTAAGTCTTGGGCACCCTGATGACCGTCGAATCGAGCACATCTGCTTTGTCGATGATCCCGATCTTCTGCAATTCGTCCTGCGCGAAGGCGGCCATTTCGGCATCCGGTTTTTTCCAGAGCTCATCCACCTCATAACAGAAGTACTCGACCCCGATCCAGACCTTTTCCGGATTGGCGAGCATGTAAGGGCTCCAGTTATTGAATATCTGCAGCCGGCCGGCCAGCACATCGGGCTCCTGGATGTAAATCCAGTTGTCTTCAATCAGCTTATTGCTCTTTTCGGAGATCTTCAGGCGGTCCAGCAGCAGGCCTACAGTGATAAAGTCCCGGTACATGAGGCCTTCGCTCACTTCCTTCACCGCCGCCGGAACCTTCGCGTCCAGAGCGCGAATCAATTCCTTGATCGGCATGGTGGAAAAAAAGTAGTCCCCGCGGAACTCACGCACATTTCCCGCCTGGTCCCGTCCGCTGATGGAAACAATGCGCTCTCCGTCAACGTGGACCTTGGATATATCGCAGCCGGTAACGATCTCTCCACCCATATCCAATACCTTCTGGGCGACCGTCTCCCACATCTGCCCCGGGCCGTACTTGGGATACAGAAATTGCTCGATGAGCGAGGTTTCCGTCCCCTTTTGGGATACATCTACCGATTTCCTGAACTGCTGCCGCAAAAAATGCGCGATGGTTTTTCGGATCGAGAGACCCTTAATGCGCTGCTCCCCCCATTCGGCATTGATGTCCTGGCAGGGCACTCCCCAAACTTTTTCCGTGTAGGACTTGAAAAAGGTGTTGTAGAGTTCGCGGCCAAAGCGGTTGATAAAGAACTGCTCCAGGTTCTCCGCGTTTTTAATCGGGAAGAGAGCGCTTTTCAAATAGCTGATGCCTACGCGGAAGGTGCGCGCGAGGCCCAGTTTAGCCAATGTATCTTTGCTGAGGCTGATTGGGTAATCAAAGAACCTGCGGAGAAAATAAATCCTCGATTTCCGCTTCCTCACCAGCATCACCTGGTCTGCCGCATCCGCAACCGAGACTGGGGCCTCGGCCACAGCAACGGCGGTTTCCCTGCGGGAAACGGGGATTTCACGCTTCATCCGCTGATAGGTAATGGTGGAGTGCCCGTTGGAATCGCCATTCTGCGGGTGTTCCAGCGGCATATGTTCAAACCACCAGTCCATGACGCGGTCGCTCTTGGAAAAGAAACGATGTCCGCCGATATCGATTCTGTTGCCCTTATAGCGGACCGTCCTCGAGATTCCACCCATGAACTCGCTTTTTTCCAGCACGATGGGTTTTATCTCTGTCCGCGTGAGCAGCTCGTAGGCGGCGGTGAGGCCTGCCGGCCCTGCTCCTATAATGATGGCCCTTTTATTTTGCATGAAGCTCTTTCTGGCGTGCCTGTGCGATTTGGGATGCGCCGCTCACGGAAGATGGGTGGGCGGCATAAAGTTCGATAGGCGCAGCCATGGGACGCTGGTCGTAAGGTACAAGCCCCCTCCCCTCGTGGTCAATGAACCATATATGCCGGTCGGAGAAGTAATCCAGCAATTCCTGATTTTTTGTTACACCCATGTCGCGTGCCCAGGCGATTTTCGAGCGATCGATGTCGGGTTCGTTATAGATCCAATCATAACTCGGAGAACTGTTTTTATTAGGGTGCACGATCACCAGGTGCTTTCCTGGCAATCGCGAGAGCTCGCTCTCCACCCGCTGGCGTTCGAATTCTCTATGAGTAAAGTCAGTGCTGAAGTCCCAGGGATCGACAAAAGTATGGGCGATAGACAAGAGTAACATCGCAAACACGCTGATTACTATTGCCCGGGAGAGCGCCACCCCTACCTTGAATCTGCCCCAGTGAAGAGTCCGCGCCAATCGCACGCTCATCACCAGCAGGGCAATGATTATGCAAGTGCCGGGGGCGGCATAATGACCGGCAGGCGGCCAGAGCTGAATCAGCAGTGTAAAGAGCAGGACCAGCGCAATGTATAGAAGCAATCGCATGCGTTTGTTCCTGGCGATGGCGAAGCATGCAGGAAGGACGGCAATCAACATCGGCCAGAGAAAAAAATCGTAATAAACATGCAGCTTCTCTTCGGTCAATTCAATGATCCCATACAGATGACGCGACTTCAGGTAATCCGGCAGCTCATGATAGAAGTAAAGCTTTCGCATCATGAAGTGGTGGTAGACAGGGAAGTCATATCTGGTTTGCCACAGAAACGGCTTGCTGATGTGATAGGTCTTCATATTCAGCACATAGGGCATCAGAAGCGGATTGCCGGTGCTTCGCCAGTTGTAATACAGCATGGCCACCGCTACTGGAAGCAACACCGCTGCCAGACAAGCCAATGCCGTTTTCGGCGCAAACGAATTGAGACGGTGCTGCCGCGCCATCCAGAACAGCAATACGGCGCAGGGAAGAATGCTAAACGCAAGACCTTCAAGAGGACGCGTATTGGCAAGGATCGCAAGCCCAGCGGCAAAGAGTAGCGAATAGGCAATGACCGATTTTTTGGATTGGTCCTTCCCGGATTGAAGCCTCGGCAGCGCGCCTAATACGAGGGCGCCTCCGATCGCCGCCGCCGCGCCGCCCCAATAGGAGTTGATCCAGCTCCCAAAGATACCGAATCGAAGCACACAAAACAGGCTGCCCAGCAGTGCCCACCTTGGCGGAAGCCAGCCTTGGAGCATCCAGCAGACGGCGGAACACATGAGTCCCACGCTGAGCCAGACGCCGAACCAGGGGTCCCTGAAAAAACGGAGTCCCATGGCCAGGAAGATGGCCTGTCCTGGTGGGTACATCGAATGGTACGTGGGCCGCATATTCACGTGATAGGTTTCAAAATGGAGCCACATGGGGTGAGTGGGATTGGCGAGGCGTCCAGCGTTGAACGTCTGCGCCTGGAGGAGGTAGCTGTATTCGTCGTGCGCGAATGGAGCGGGAATGGGGACCCAGGGAAGCAGCGCAGCGCGCAGGCCAAGGGCCAGGAGGCCAGCCAGCACGATGCACCTTATACGGTGCCGGGAAAATCGCGCAAAGTGGTTTTCTACCTGTTCGATCCAGCGGGGACGCCATAAAAGCAAAAGCCCTGTCAACAGGACAATCCAGCACCAGAACAGGAACTCTACCGCAAATGGCACCATCCACAGGCTGTCGTCCTGCAGCGGCCCATTATGAAAGAAGAAGAACAATCGCAGGAATTGATCGAACATGGGGACTCAAAATTTAATATGGAAACGGTAGTGATCGATTATGGGCTAGGGCTCCTAAACAGTCGAGGCGGGAACAGCCTTAAAAAATTACTAAAGTTATTCACCGGCAATACTCAACTTTTATTCTGCGGAAGACTCCGCGTATCCCCATCTCTTAATGCTTTATTTCGTGCTATGTAGGCTGTTCGCTCTTGCGTTAGTCGATGCCTACCCGGGCCATACCAGGCCCGGAGGGCCGGAGGGCCTTTGGATAGTAGGCGCCGATTTATCGCTGGGGAGCGAGAGAGGACCAGACAGGTTCCGCAGGAAGCTCTGGACTCGATGTTAATTGCGGCGTTTCAAGGGGAACTGTCGTGGCGATCTTCTCACAAAATA
>CAZONJ010000066.1:0-18004 GCA_964581225.1 uncultured Terriglobales bacterium
TGGAGTGATGCCTGCCAACGAAGGGCGAGGATACGTGCTGCGCAAGATCATGCGCCGCGCCATTCGTCACGGACGGCTCCTCGGGCAGAACAAGCCGTTTCTGCATGAGATGGTCAATGCCGTGCGCGATGAGATGAAGAACGCCTATCCGGAGTTGGTGGAGAGCGCAGAGCGAGTCGCGAAGGTGGTGCTCACGGAAGAAACGCGATTTGCGCACACTCTGGATATTGGGCTGAAGAAATTGGAAGATGATTTCAAACCTCTTCTGGCGGAGAAGTATTTAGCGGAAAATCCAGATGCTACTCTGATTCATTTAAAAAAAATATTTGGAGAAGAAATCCAGTGGAGCGATTGGGGTAAGTACGAGCCTCAAAAAAGACCAGAATATAAGCTCAGGTCTACACCTGTGTATCAAGGTGATAAGGCTTTCAAGCTTTATGACACTTTCGGATTACCTCTTGATTTCATAGCGGACTCGGCACGAGATCAAGGGCTCGCATTTGATTTCGAAGGTTTCGAGCGTGCCATGGCGGAGCAACGGGAACGCGCGCGCTCCTCATGGAAGGGTGGATCAAAGAGTTCGGCTGCGCCAGTATATAGAAAAATCGCGGAATGGGTGCCCACGAAACCCAGCTCAATAGGCGCTGGAGTAATGGTAATTCCACAATCTGTATTTGTGGGTTATACAAAAACCAGAGTGCAAAATACCGAAATTCTCGCGATCATAAAAAATGGTGAGGAATCTGACCTCCTGCAGCCCGGAGAACATGGAGAGGTGGTTCTGCAAACTACCCCCTTTTATGCAGATTCCGGCGGACAGGTCGGCGATATTGGTTGGTTCTATCATGATGAACACAATACTGTGGTTGCAGAGGTCACTGGATGCATTATCCCCGTGCCACGACTAAGAGTACACAAAGTAATTGCCCGCCAGCCTCTTCACATCGGCCACAAGGTTGATGCCGTGGTCAACACCGAAGTGCGCCAGTCCACCATGCGCAATCACACGGCAACCCATCTGCTTCATGCGGCGCTGCGCGAGACCCTGGGCAAGCATGTGAAGCAGGCGGGCTCGCTGGTCGATCCGGCGCACCTGCGCTTCGACTTCTCGCACTTCACCTCGGTGGCCGATGAAGAGTTGCAGGACATTGAAGACATAGTGAATAAAGAGGTCCTGCGCAATGAGAAGGTGCAGGTGATCGAGGACGTGCCCATCGATGTCGCGGTCAACGAGTACAAGGCCATGGCGCTCTTCGGCGAAAAGTATGGCGAGCGGGTGCGGGTGATCAAGATCGGCGATTTCTCCACCGAGCTGTGCGGCGGCACTCATACGGGCGCGACCGGCGAGATTGGATTGATCAAAGTTTTAAGTGAAGGCAGCGTCTCCTCCGGGGTGCGACGCCTGGAGGCCATTACCGGCGAGGGCTCGCTGCAGCACTTCCGCAAAGACCATCAGCTGGAGCGGGTGGTAGGGAATTTAGTGCGGGCGCAATCGGCCAAGTCTCCGGCGGAGGCCCTGGCGGCGGAGCTGCAAAGCCGGGAAGAAGAGATCAAGCGGCTCAAGAAGGAGCTGGACCAGGCGCGCATGAAGTCGGCGGCGTCAAGCGTCTCATCGGCGGCGGAGCGGGTGCAGGAGGTGAATGGCATCAAGGTGCTGGCCCAGCGCGTGGATAATCTGGAGCGTTCGCAGATGCGCACCCTGGTGGACAACCTGCGCAACAAACTCGGCTCCGGCGTGGTGGTGCTGGGCTCGGCGATCGATGGCAAAGTTGCGCTGATCGTCGGCGTCACCAAAGACCTGACTGCGCGTGTGCAGGCTGGCAAGGTGATCTTCGAGGTAGCGAAAAAGGTCGGCGGCAAGGGCGGCGGACGTCCCGATCTGGCGGAGGCCGGCGGCACCGATCCGGGCGCGCTCGATGGCGCGCTGGCCAGCGTGGCTGAGGTGGTGAAGGGCCTCGCCTCCTGAGCCTTATGCGAACGCCTCGGAGTGGCCTCGCTATCCTGCTGGTCTTAATTGTGAATGCGGCTGCAAATTCTTATGCGCAGTGGCACAGTCAGGAGAGCCACACCAATGAGTCCCTGCGCGGGATCAGCGCGGTCTCGCAAGAGATTGCCTGGGCCAGCGGAACTCATGGGACTTATCTGCGAACGATCGATGGCGGCCTGCATTGGACGGCCTCCCAGGTTGCGGGCGCGGAGGCGCTGGACTTTCGCGATGTTAAGGCATTCAGCGCCAGCACGGCTTATCTGCTGGCAGCAGGTCCCGGCGATCAATCGCGAATCTATAAGACCAGCACCGGCGGCGAGCGATGGGAATTGCAATTCACCAATCCCGAACCCAAGGGTTTTCTCGACTGCATGGCCTTCTGGGACACAGAGCACGGCATCGCGGTCGGCGATCCGGTCAATGGCAAATTCCAGATTGTTGCAACCGAAGATGGCGGGAAGCGTTGGACGGTCCTTGCTCCTCAGATGCCGGAGGCCCTTCCCGACGAAGGCGCGTTTGCGGCCAGTGGAAGCTGCATCGCTACCCAGGGAGCGCGCAATGCGTGGTTTGTGACAGGCGGTGCGGCGGCGCGGGTCTTTCGCTCCCATGATCGCGGGAGGAGCTGGCAGGCAACGCCTGCGCCGATTTCGCATAGCGTGCCGTCCGCCGGGATATTTTCTATCGCCTTCCATGATGCCAAGCATGGAGTGATTGCCGGTGGAGATTACAAGCAGCCGGAGCAGGGCGGGGCCAATCTCGCTATGACGAGCGATGGGGGAAAGAGCTGGCGGCCAGTCCGCATCGGGAAGCAGAGCTACTTTTCCGCCATCGCATATATTCCGGGCGGGTTAATTGCCGTCGGATTGTCAGTGGCAGCGGTTTCACACGATGGATTGAAGTCGTGGGATTCTTATACTTCCGATGGCTTCAATGCGGTCAGCTCCAGGGGCAGGGCGATGTGGGCGGTTGGGGGAGATGGGAAAGTTTCGAGTTTCAAGTTTCAAAATAAGTGATCTGCGAGTGAGCAGCGTACCCGTATCAGACTTTAAAGTTCGATGATCGGTTCTTGCTGTCTCATCGGCTCCGTGCAGGCGCGCGAGCCAGTTGAATGTCATCCTGACCGAGTGCGCGGCTGAACATTCCGCGCACGAGTGGAAGGATCTGCAGTTTGCTCTTGCGTGGACGGAACTGCAGGTCCTTCGACTCGCGCCTCCTCACGCTGTTCGGCGCTCAGGATGACTTTTTCTTTGGTTCTTATTTCAGCCGCACCGCCGCTGCGGTTTTAGGTTCATTCGCCTCGAGCTGCGGTCCGTTAAATTCCTTCAGGATCACCAGCTTGGACTTGCCTTCCGATCCTCCGGGAACGTAGATCAACTTTTTCTCCGGATCATAGGCCAGGGCAGGACCTTTTACATTTGTGGTCAGCTCATAGCTGTTGGTGAGGGAGCCGCTGGCGGTATTCATTACGGTAATGGTGCCATCGGCGGAGCCGGTCAATAAGGTGGAGCTGGCGCTATCGAACAATAGAGTATTAATTCCGCCGGAGGTGGGCGCACGGCTGACTTCAGTGCCGGAGTCCGGATCGATGGCCAGCACGGCATAGCGCACGGCCACGTAGATGCGATGGGCGTTGCTGTCGAAGGCAAGGCCGGTGGGCTCGGAGGCGTTGAGCGCAATCTGCTGTATCGGCTTGGATTGCGGCCCGATGGAATCAAGGCTGTAGATCAGGAGCTGGTTGCGGTCCTGCACGCTGACGATAATGGCCTTCCGCTCAGGATCGAAGACCACCTGTTCCGGGCGGCCGTCGATGGGAACCGTTCGGACGCTCCCCAGGGGATCGGTCGCGATTACGGAGATGGTTTGGGCGACCGGGTTGGCGGCGACCAGCAGCTTCTCTTGCGGGATATAGGTCAGGCTGTCCGGCGCATTCTGCAGGGCAATCTGCTCTTCCACATGCCAGTTCTGGGTAGAGATTGCGTCGATGGTCCGGTTGGCGTAGTCCGCGATATAGACTTTTCCGGCGGCACTGTCGGCGGCGACGCCGCGAGCGTCTCCAATGCCGTTGATGTGGGCAATCAGCCGCCGGCGGACGGGGTCGAAGATGTCCACGGTGCCCGCCCCATTATGGGCGATAATAAGGTGGTTGTTGGCAAAGGCCAGGGTATCAAAGCCGGGCCGGCCAGGGATGTCCAGAATCGCTACCTGGCGCAGCTTTTCCCCATAGGAGAAAACCGAGCAGAGCAGGAGTGTAATGAGAGTAATTTTAGAGAATCGCATGAGTCTCCGTATGGAGAGATTCGGTAATCAACAGCTTGGGATGCATTCCGCAGCCATTCTGCTGCCCTCACTTTAGAGTTAATCGCCGTTCCGAGGGTTTTTCGCTGGCCGGGGGCGTTACGCTAACCAGCAGTTCTGCATCTATTGGATATTCAGGAGTTACAACGCCGTCCCTGAAAGAATGCGCTTTTCCGGCCGTACGATCAAGGGATTGGAGCCTATGAACCAAGAAAAAGTCTTAATCGTCGAAGACGAAGAAAACGCCCGTACCGGGCTGGCGGAGTTAGTCTCCGGGTGGGGCTATCGCACTGAGACTGCCAAAGACGGGCTTGATGGCCTGGAAAAGGTTACGACCTGGGCCCCGTCCATTGTTCTCACCGACCTGAAAATGCCGCGCATGGATGGTATGGAGCTGCTCGAGCGGCTCTCCGACCATTCGCTGCCGCTGGCCGTCATCGTGCTTACCGCCCAGGGCAACGTGGACACAGCGGTGGAGGCGATGAAGCTGGGCGCATACGACTTCATCGAAAAACCCATCGACGCTTCGCGGTTGAAGAGCATTCTTATGAACGCCTCGAAGTTGCGGGGCGCCGAGGTCGAGCTTGAGGTCACGCGCCGCAAGCTGAAGGATTCCGGCGTACTGGGGTCGCTGGTCGGCTCGTCCAGCAAGCTGCAGGAGATCTTTTCGCTGATCCAGATGGTGGCGCCGAGCACGGCCTCAGTACTCATCACCGGGGAAAGCGGCACCGGCAAAGAGATCGTGGCCCGGACGCTCCATGAATTGAGTCCGCGCAAGAACAAGCCATTTGTGGCCATCAACTGCTCGGCGATCCCCGAAACGCTGATTGAAAGCGAAATCTTCGGCCATGAGAAGGGCGCATTTACCGGAGCGCTGGAGCGCCGGGCCGGCTGCTTTGAACTGGCGGAAGAGGGCACTCTGCTGCTGGATGAGATCGGCGAGATGCCGATCGGCACGCAGGCCAAACTTCTACGCGTCCTCGAAGACCGAAGGTTGCGGAGGCTGGGAAGCAAGGTGGAGACGCCGGTGGATGTGCGCGTCCTTGCCGCCACCAACAAGATCCCTGAAGAGGCGGTCGCGCGAGGCGAGCTGCGCAACGACCTCTACTACCGCTTGAATGTTTTCAATATCCATATGCCTCCTTTGCGCGAGCACAAGGAAGATATTCCCGGGCTGGTGCAGGCGCTGCTGCACGATTTGAGCATCAAGCACGGCCGCGACGCCAAGAATGTGGACGACGAGGTGATGAAAAGCTTCCGGGCCTACCACTGGCCGGGGAATGTGCGCGAGCTGCGCAATATGCTGGAGCGGGCGGTGATACTGTGCAGCGGGCCGGTGATCGAGACCAGGCATCTGCCGCCGGGCTTTGGCGCCGCCGCGCGGCCGCACTCCACCGCCGGCTTCGACCCTCGCGCCGTGCATCTGGGAGTGGGGACGACGGTGGAGCAGGCGGAGCGCATGCTTATCTTTAAGACCCTCGAAGCCACGAATAACAATAAGACCCGGGCGGCGGAGATTCTCGGGATCAGTCTTAAGACGCTCCACAATAAGTTAAAGGAATATGGGACCAGCTCGGGCATGGGAAACGAGAGCATCGGAAGATCCGAATCCGCCTGAGGCGCGCTGGCCCAGAATGTTGTGATGGCTTTTAATCTTCGGCTCAAAACAAAACTGGTGATCGCCATCAGCGGTATGGTGGTGGCGCTGGTGGTCACGCTGCTGACCATCTATGTCTCCCGGCTGGTGCATCAGGCGGTGCGCGACGCCTATGATTCGGGAAGTTTTGTGGCGGAAGAGATCGTCCATTCGGCGCGCGAGGCCATCGAATCTAATTTTGAAAGCGTGCGCATCAAGCCCGCCAACCCACAGGAGGCCCTGGACTTTGCCCAGGAGAGCCTGCAAACCGATCCTGGACTGAATTCCCTGATGGAGTCGGTGATCGGGTATTCTCCTGTGGTCTACGATGCCGCTATCGTGGACAGCAACCAGATCGCCCAACTGCACAGCGATGCGGACCAGACCGGGAAGCGCATGTCCTCGCGGGAAGATATGAGCTTACTGCTGCAGGGCGGCTTTCGGAAGCAGCTGAAGATCGTTTACGGACCGCAGAAGGTCTACGAGATCAGCAAAACGGTGAACACGGAGAGCAAGGACGTGCCTCCGCTGTTCGTCAAAATCGGGATATCCACAGTCTTTCTCAAGAGCACGCTGCGGCCGCAATTGAATCATGCGCTGCTCTTCTCCGCTATCACCATCCTGGTTTCGCTGTTGCTTGCCGCCGGACTCTCGAACCTGGCGCTCAGCCCGCTGGAGGCAATCAGCCGGCGCCTGGACGAGATGAGCGCAGGCAAGACCACCTTCGCCCTGAAGGAGACCCGGACCGACGAATACGGGGCGGTCAGCAGCAAGATCGAGAACATCGGACGCCAGATCCGAAGCGCCAACGAGATATTTTCCGCATTGCAGGAGAATGTGGACCAGCTGATGGCCAATCTGCAGGATGGCCTGATGCTCTTCACCAAAAACGGTCATGCGGTCCTGGTAAGCGCCTCGATTGAGACCTTCCTGAACCGCTCTCGCCATGAAATGCTGGGCAAAGAGGTCTCGGAGATCTTTACCCGCGAGACCCCCATCGGTCGAATCGTGCTGCAGGCCTTTGCCGAGCGGCATCCGTTTGCGAACCAGGAATTTACCAGCGAGAGTGGACGCCATTTGCAGGCTGCGCTCGACTTCATTGAAGAAAATGGGGAGCATCTGGGCGCATTATTGACGCTGCGCGATGCCGAATCGATGCGCCAGATCGAAGACGAGATCGAGCTTTCGCGCCGTTTAGCGGACGTTGGACGGCTCACGCGCGGAGTCGGGCACGAGGTAAAGAACCCCATCAATGCCATCGTGGTGCATCTGGAGCTGTTGCGAAACAAGCTGCAGAATGCCGATCCGGCAGCGGTGCGGCACATGGATATAATCAGCAGCGAAATTCGCCGCCTGGACCGTGTGGTGCAAACGTTAGTGGACTTTACCCGTCCCATGGAGCTGAAGCTGGTGGACCGCGACCTGCGGGCCATCGTCGATGACGTGATGCAGCTTGCTTCTCCAGATTCCGCCAAGCACAATGTTCACATGGTAAATGAAAGCGCGCCCTTTCCATTGCCGGTGAAGGTCGATGCCGACTTGCTTAAACAGGCGTTGCTGAATATCGTGATTAATGGAGCGCAGGCCATGCCGGATGGCGGCGTGCTGGCCTTGCGCACCCGCCGCTATGAAGGCGAGGCGCAAGTGGAGATCTCGGACCAGGGCGGGGGGATTCCCCCGGAGATTCGCGACAAAATCTTCAACCTGTATTTCACCACCAAGCAGAATGGGACGGGAATTGGACTGGCCATGGCTTATAAGGTCATGCAGATGCATAACGGATCGATCAATTTCATTTCACGGGAAGGCGAAGGCACGACTTTTTATCTGAACCTGCCGCTGGTGCGCAGCGAGCAGAAGACCGAAGCTGACCTGGTAACGCATTCCTGAACTTATTGCATGTTCATCCTTAATAAGGCGGCACAACGCACTCTTCCAGCTATGCTTGCAGTCCTGTCGTTTCTAGCAGGGTGCAACAGAAAGAAGCCGCAGCTTCCGCCTCCGCAGGCGCAAGCGCCCACGGTTTCGACTCCGCAGCAGTCGGCCCCGCCAACCCAGCCTGCAACTCCCCCAAAAACGACGGGCGCCGGCAACAACGCGCCTGCTCCAGCAACACCCGCGCCGGCTGCTAAGTCTACGACCGGGAAGACCGCCCGAATCATCCATCATCGAAAACCGCGCGCTACGGTTGCTAAGAAGAAGCCGCCGTCAAAATCCTCGACCGCAAAATCGGCCTCGCAAAGCGCGAATCCGTCCGGAAACGTTATCGTTCCTGGCCCGCCGGCGCAGGCCAACCCTGCACCGCCGCCGAGCACAGACCCTTCTCTATCGCCCGGAGCGTCCGGCATGTCTACCGCAGACGACTATCATCCCAAGCAGACTACCGCCCAGTTGATCGATAGCTGCCAGGCGAACCTGCACAACCTGAACCGCACGCTCTCCAGCGATGAGCAGGCCATGCTCGACCAGATTCGCAATTACATTGACCAGTCGCGCAGCGCCGCCGCCGAAAACGATCTGGACCGCGCCCATAATCTCGCCTTAAAGGCCCATCTGCTTTGTGACGAGCTGGTGAAGCCTTGATGTCCGGATTTCCCGGCAGATGAAGGAGCAGATGAAAGACGTTCGCGTAAAAACCTGGAGCGAGCTGAATGAGGCCCTCTACGAGGAGTCCTGGAAGCCGCCATTGGGGCGCTTCCGCTCGGACTTTGCCTTTCGCGGGATGCAGGATGCGAATGCCGACCTCAGCACCAGCTTGTCGCGCCTGGGCGAGGACTCGCGCAGTATTGAAGGCCACCTGCTGCGTAATTTTCGTAAATATGGCCAGATCCGCGAACAGGTCAGCGATTCGGTGTGGCACTGGCTGGCGCTGGGGCAGCACCACGGATTGCCTACCCGGCTGCTGGACTGGACTTACTCCCCGTTTGTGGCGCTGCATTTTGTGACCAACAATCTGACCAGCTATGACCGCGATGGCGTGATCTGGTGCGTGGACTACGCTAAAGCCAACCGCCGCCTTCCGACCGTGATGCGAAGGCTGCTGGAGCACGAAGGGTCTAACGTATTTACGGTCGAGATGCTTAGCCGGGCGGCCACCACGCTTGGTAAATTCGACTCCCTGGCAGCGGCGCCCTTCGTAGTGTTTTTTGAGCCGCCTTCGCTTGACCAGCGCATTGTCAATCAATATGCGCTTTTCTCCCTTACCTCCGGCGGCCCCGATGCGCGGCTGGACCATTGGCTGCGGGAGCATCCCGACCTTGTCCGCCGGGTGATTGTGCCCGCGGAGCTGAAGTGGGAGGTGCGGGACAAGCTGGACCAGGCCAACATCACCGAGCGCGTCCTGCTCCCCGGCCTGGATGGGCTCAGCTTATGGCTCGCCCGGCATTACAGTTCAGGCCCATCGAGAGAGAGGCAGCCCTCCGCTTATGTGGCGAATGAAGACCGGCTCTCGCCCAAGCAGCAGATCCACATCAATCGCGATCGGCCAACTGGGCCGGCGAAGGGGAAGCCGCGGTCCGTCAAGACAAAGCGTGAACGCCCCTGAAGATGGCAGAATCCACGAAAGCACCCTGCATTTTCTGTGATATCGTCTCCGGCAAATTGCAGGTCGAAGTCGTCTATTCCGATGAAATCACGGTGGCTTTCCTGGACCACCGGCCACTCTTCCCCGGCCATTGCCTGCTGGTTCCCAGGAAACACTATGAAACCCTGCTTGAGCTGCCGGGGAACCTTGTCGGGCCGTTCTTTAAAGACGTGCAACTGCTCGCCGGAGCGGTGCTGAAGGCCTGTCACGCTGAAGGGACGTTTGTGGCCATCAACAATCAGGTGAGCCAGAGCGTGCCCCATCTGCATGTCCATATCGTTCCCCGGCGGAAAGGGGACGGGCTGAAGGGGTTCTTCTGGCCACGGCAGAAATATAAGAGCCCGGAGGAGATGCAGGCGGTGGCGGAGGCGATCCGGAAGGAAATCGCGGGGACTGACATTGAGGGTTCCCGATGATGCAAGCGGGGGCCGTCGTGGTATAGGAAGGCAACAGCCGAGGGCGGCTGTCTCACATAGAACCACTGACATTTAATTCTGCGTTACTGATAGGTAATTCCGCGAGCCACATCCCTGTTTTGCTACCTTTGTCGCTGTTTCTCGTATAATGAATATAGCCTCCGCGATGCTCCATACAGCCCAATCGAACGATCCCCGGCCTTCCGAGCAGCCCAAAGTTCCTCCACGCTGGCACTCCCATGCCTGGGGATGGATACGGGACCTGCTGATTTCGGTCGGCATCTCCGGATTCATCATCATCTTTCTTTATCAGCCGGTCGAAGTGCAGGGCACCAGCATGCTTCCCGGTCTCCAGGACCAGGAGCGCATTTTTATCAATAAATTCGTATATAAGTTCGAGACCATCCAGCGCGACGATGTCGTGGTCTTCCATTACCCGATCGACCCCACCAAGAGTTACATCAAGCGGGTGATCGGCGTCCCGGGCGACCGCGTCCGCATTGTGGAGGGGCAGGTATACGTGAACGGCAAGCGTCTGGGCGAGCCTTACGTGCCGGCGCAGTACTTCGATATTCGCTCTATGGGCGAGATCACCATCCCGGCAGATTCTTACTTTGTCCTAGGCGATCATCGTTCCATGTCGAATGACAGCCGTGACTTTGGGCCGGTGGGCAAGCAGTACATCTACGGCAAGGCCGTCCTGGTGTATTGGCCGGTGCAAAAGCTGGCGATGGTCCGGTAAAGCCGTCCTGCGGGAGCGGTTTCCTGCGGATGAAGCGGCGATAGTTTTTTTGATTTCAGCCGATAAAGACAATCAATAACTCTTTGGGCTAAATCTGCTAAGATTTATAAAATCTACTCCCCGGAGAAGAGATGGAAGCGATCCTTGCGCTGGAGGATGGAAGAATCTTCCGCGGCAAAGGCTACGGAGCAAAGGCCGAATGTTACGGGGAAGTTGTTTTTAATACTTCCATTACCGGCTATCAGGAGATTTTTACCGATCCTTCTTATGCCGGCCAAATCGTAGTCCTTACCAACCCTGAAATCGGAAATTACGGCACCAACCCTGAGGACAATGAAGCCACGCGGCCCTTTATCGAGGGGCTCATCGTCCGCGAGTTTTCTCCCATCAGCTCCAACTGGCGCTCGCAAACTGTAACCGACGAATACCTCGAGCGCTTCAACATCCCGGTAATTTCGGACATCGATACCCGGGCCCTGGTCCGGCACCTGCGCACCAAGGGAGTCATGCGCGGGGTGGTCTCTTCTATCGGAACGGATCCCGAAAAGCTGGTGGAGAAGGCGCGCGCGATCCCGCGCATGGACGGAAGCGACCTGGCCAAGGTGGTAAGCACCAAGCAGCGTTATACCTGGGAGCAGGGAGTGAGTCCGCACACCTCCGCCGAACATTTGCGCGCCCAGATTGCGCAGGCCGAGGCCGATCCGGCGGGCAAGCTGCACGTGGTGGCCTATGATTTTGGCATCAAGCAGAACATCCTGCGCATGCTGGTGGACCAGGGCTGCAAAGTGACCGTCGTCCCGGCGCAGACCTCGGCGGAAGATACACTTTCTCTGGCCCCGGACGGCATCTTCCTGTCGAATGGGCCGGGCGATCCCGAGCCGGTGACATACGCGCAGGAAAATATCCGCAAGCTCATGGGCAAAAAACCGATCTTCGGCATCTGCCTGGGCCATCAACTGGTCGGACTGGCGCTAGGCGGCAAGACTTATAAATTGAAGTTCGGACATCACGGCGGCAACCATCCGGTAAAGTGCCTGGACAGCGGCAAGATCGAGATTACCGCGCACAATCACAACTATGCCGTCGCCCCCGATTCGCTGAAAGCCAGCGAAGTGGATTTTACCCATGTAAACTTGAATGACGAGACGCTGGAGGGGCTGCGTCACCGCTCGCTTCCGCTTGTCACCGTGCAATATCATCCCGAAGCCTCTCCTGGTCCGCACGACTCGCATTATCTGTTCAAAGATTTTGTGAAGATGATGGAGGAGTGGAGGCGGTAGAGGTTCAACGTCGCCTGCCATTGTAGCCGTACGGCAACCGGCGCAAGACTGATTACGAATGCCACGTCGCAACGACATCTCGAAGATACTCATCCTCGGCTCGGGGCCGATCGTGATTGGGCAATCGGCGGAGTTTGACTACTCGGGCACGCAGGCCTGCAAGGCCATGAAGGCCGAAGGGTACGAGGTGGTGCTGGCGAATTCAAATCCGGCGACCATCATGACCGACCCTGATTCCGCCGACCGTACCTACATCGAGCCGCTGACTCGCGAGTACCTGGAAGAGATCATCCGCATTGAATGCGCGATGATGACTGGCAAAGGGACCTTTGCCGTGCTGCCGACTGTGGGCGGACAAACCGCGCTCAACCTTGCCGTCGATCTGGCGGACAGCGGCGTGCTGGAAAAATACAATGTGGAACTGATTGGGGCGCAGTTGCGGGCCATCAAGATGGCCGAAGACCGGCTGCTCTTCAAGGACGCAATGACCCGCATTGGGCTGGATGTCCCCAAATCGGCGCTGGTGAATAATCTGCGGGATGGCATGGAGTTTGCGGCGAAGATTGGCTTTCCGGTCATCATTCGCCCTTCGTTCACGCTGGGAGGTTCCGGCGGTGGTATCGCGTATAACCGCGAGGAGCTGATTGAAATACTGGCCCGCGGCCTGGATCTTTCTCCGGTCCACGAAGTACTCATCGAAGAGTCGGTGCTGGGTTGGAAGGAATACGAGTTCGAGGTGATGCGCGACTTGGCGGACAACGTCATCATCATCTGCTCCATCGAGAACTTCGATCCGATGGGCGTGCACACCGGCGATTCGATCACCGTCGCTCCCGCGCAAACCCTGAGCGACCGCGAATTTCAGGCGATGCGCGATGCCTCCATCGCGGTAATACGGGAGATTGGAGTCGAGACCGGCGGATCGAACGTGCAATTCGCCATCAATCCCTCCACCGGGCGCATGGTGGTGATTGAGATGAACCCGCGCGTATCGCGCTCCTCCGCGCTGGCCTCGAAGGCCACCGGCTTCCCGATTGCGAAGATAGCGGCCAAACTGGCTGTGGGTTATACCTTGGACGAGATTCCCAACGACATCACGCGCAAGACCCCGGCATGTTTCGAGCCGACCATCGACTATGTAGTGGTAAAGATTCCCAAGTGGCAGTTCGAGAAGTTTCCCGGCGCGGATGAGAGCCTGAGCCCGCAGATGAAGTCGGTGGGAGAGGCGATGGCCATGGGCCGCACCTTCAAAGAGGCGGTCATGAAAGGGCTGCGCTCGCTCGATACCGGCAAGAAGGTCACCTCGGAGCAAGTGGAGCCGCGCCGGCTTACCCAGCGCCTGGTAACTCCGCATCCTGAGCGGCTGCTTTATGTACGCTACGCCCTGCGCCAGGGACATACTGTAAAGGACCTGGCGCGGATGACTGGGATCGATCCCTGGTTTCTTTACCAGCTCAAAGAGATCACCGAGATGGAAAAGGAGATCGAAAAATACTCGCCCGACTCGGTCCCTGCCGCATTGTTGCGCGAGGCGAAGCGCATGGGAATCTCGGACGCACGTTTGGCGGCGGCATGGAAGATCGGCGACAGCAAAGGGTCGGCGGAAAAGGTGCGGCAGTTGAGGAAGAAGCACGGTATCTCCCCGGTTTACAAACTGGTGGACACCTGCGCCGCTGAATTTGAGAGCTACACTCCTTACCTTTATTCCACCTACGAAGAGGAAGACGAGGCCCCGCCAACAGACCGAAAGAAAGTCATCATTCTGGGTAGCGGGCCAAATCGAATCGGGCAGGGCATCGAGTTCGATTACTGCTGTTGCCATGCCGCCTTTGCGCTGCGTGAAGATGGATACGAAACCATCATGGTGAACTGCAATCCGGAGACGGTCTCGACCGACTACGATACCAGCGACCGCTTGTATTTCGAGCCGCTGACCTTCGAGGACGTGCTCGCCGTATATGAGCATGAAAGCTCGTCCGGCGCGCCGGTGGGAATGATCGTGCAATTCGGAGGGCAGACGCCGCTGAACTTGTCGCTGCCGCTGAAGGCAGCCGGCGTCCCGATTATCGGGACCTCGCCGGAATCGATCGATCTTGCGGAAGACCGCAAACGTTTTGGAAAGTTGCTGGACGAATTGAATATCCCGCAGCCCCCGGGTGGAATGGCGACCAGCGTGGAAGAGGCGGTTGAAGCCGCGAATCGCGTGGGCTATCCCGTGCTGGTGCGGCCTTCGTACGTGCTCGGAGGACGCGCCATGGTCATCGCCTATGACGACCAGTCTGTAGTGCGATACATGAAAGAAGCGGTGGAATATTCGCAGGAGCGTCCGGTGCTCATCGACCACTTCCTTGAAGAGGCGACCGAGGTGGATGTAGACGCGCTCTCCGATGGGGAAGACGTTGTGATCGCCGGCATCATGCAGCACATCGAAGAGGCCGGCATCCACTCCGGCGATTCTTCCTGCGTATTGCCCGCAGTTGATATCGCTCCGCACCTGCTCGATACTATGCGCGACTATACCTTCAAATTGGCGCGCGCGCTGAAGGTGATCGGATTGATGAATATCCAGTTCGCCATCCAGCGCAACAAAGTATACGTGCTGGAGGTGAATCCAAGGGCGTCGCGCACCGTGCCTTATGTCTCCAAGGCGACCGGAGTTCCGCTGGCCAAAATCGCCGCCCGGGTGATGACCGGCCGCAAGCTGCGCGAGTACCTGCCGGAGAATGTGGAGCAGGCCACCGATCTCGATACGGGAAATTGTTATTACGTGAAGTCGCCGGTCTTTCCCTGGGCGAAGTTTCCCGGTGTGGATGCTGTCCTTGGGCCGGAGATGAAGTCAACTGGCGAAGTGATGGGAGTGGCGGACAACTTTGGAGAGGCCTTTGCCAAGGCGCAGCTCTCTGCCGGGCAGTCGCTGCCACGCACCGGGACGGTCTTCATCAGCATCGCCGACCGCGACAAGCAGCCTTTGGCTGACCTGGGCCGGCGCTTCGCAGATCTTGGTTTCAAATTAGTTGCCACCCATGGCACGGCCGATGTTTTGCAGAATGCCGGGCTCGAAGTGGAGCGCGTCTATAAGGTAAAAGAGGGGCGTCCCAACGCGGTGGATTTGATTAAAGGCGGGCGCATCCAGCTGATCGTGAACACCCCGCAAGGCTATGATCCGTGGTTTGACGAGCAGGCGATCCGCCGGGCCGCGGTCACCCATCGCATTCCAACGCTCACCACTATTCCCGCAGCGCGCGCTGCCGCCGATGGTATTGCCGCGCTGCAACGCGGAGAAATTACCGTGCGCGCTATTCAACAGCTACACGCGGAGCGCACCACCACGGTGGGATAAGCTTTCTCCTCTTACTGCGCCTTGGAATTAATTTCCACATTTGTCATCCAGAGGCGCGGCGCGAGGCGAGTGTGCGGGCCAAGCGCAAGCCGAAGGACCCCGGAAGTGCGGAATCTGTGAATGCCGCTTCAAGCTTTTTGACCAGGGAATTCATCGTGAGAAAGCCTGGGTCCGCGTCTATGCCCTTTGCTTTTTCGGGGTCCTTCGACTCGCACTGCGTGCTCGCTCTGGATGACATAGCGTAGAGAGGATATTGAAGCTAATTTTCTTTCGATGCGCCAATAAGGGCGACCGGCCCGTCGTGCAACGCCTGCGCCTGTTTGGAATCCAGGCTGTAGATATTCACCACGTATCCATCTTCTGCGTTGCTCAGGATTTTTGTACCGGGTAGATCGTCAGCCTGGGAGCCATTGTTTCCCGGGAAATCGATGGTGAGGAAAAGCTTCGGATTCTGCCTGGGGACCTGCACACGGATTTCTCCGTTAACCAGCTCGGCCCGGCAGGTGCGCTCCCCGGGAATGACATACTCGCGGCGAATACGCAGCAGCTCACGATACCACAGCAAAATCGGGTTCTGGCTGGAAGCCAGCTTCCAATTTAATTTCGAGCGTTCGAAGGTCGCCGGGTCCTGAGGATCGGGAACATCGTCCCAGGCAAAGCCGGAAAACTCTTTTTTACGACCTTCGACTACCGCCTTCTGCAACGCGGGATCGCCAAAATCGGTGAAAAACTGGAAGGGCGCGCTCTCACCGTATTCTTCGCCCATAAAGAGCATAGGAGTATGGGGCGCCAGGAGCGAGAGCGCGGCGGCCGCTTTCTGCACTCCCGGCGGCAGCAGATGATGAAGGCGCTCGCCCTTCGCCCGGTTGCCAACTTGGTCGTGATTCTGCAGGCAAATGACGTTTGCCGGGAGCGGTAAATCCTTTGCAGGGGTGCCGCGCCTCGCTTGCCAAAAGTGGAAGTAGTCGCCTTGAAAGACGTATCCATGGTTGAGGGCGCGCACGATCTGCTCCGGCTTTCCAAAATCCTGATAATAGGCATAGCGCTCGCCGGTGAGAAATGCGTGCACCGCATGATGAAAGTCGTCGCTCCAGAAGCCGTGCAGGCCGTATCCGTTGCGCTCCCTCGGATGCACCAGCCGAACGTCGTTTTCATCGGACTCAGCAACAACGCAGATCCTGCGTCCAGCGTGCGCGGCAAATTCCTGTACCTTCTGCTGGATCTCGCTCACGATGTGCTGTGGGGAATCGTCCTTTATGGTCTGGATCGCGTCCAGCCGCAGACCGTCCAGATGATACTCGCGCATCCAGTAGAGCGCGTTTTCGACGATATATTTGCGGACCTCTTCGCGTCCCGCATCGTCGTAGTTGATGCCCTCGCCCCACGGAGTGTGGTGCTTGCCGGTAAAGTAAGGGCCGAATGACCGAAGATAATTGCCTTCATTGCCGAGGTGGTTGTAAACCACGTCAAGAATTACGGCGAGGCCAAGCTGGTGGGCGGCGTCGACCAGACGCCTGAGGCCTTCGGGCCCGCCGTAGCTTGCCTGTACCGCATAGAGCGAAACCCCGTCATATCCCCAGTTGCGCTCTCCGGGAAATGCCGCCACCGGCATGATCTCGATTGCGGTGATGCCTAGCTGCTTCAGATATGGCAGGCGCTCGCGCACTCCATCGAAGGTCCCGCTCGGAGTGAAAGTGCCGACATGCAGCTCGTAAATGATGTATTCGGAGAAGGGAAGGCCGCGCCAGCTTTGGTCCGACCAGTGGAAGCTGCGCGGATCGATAATTTCGGTTTTTCCATGCACTCCTTCCGGCAAAAGACGCGATACCGGATCGGGAAGGGGATTGCCCTGCTCCAGCCGGTAAGAATATCGGTCACCGGCTTTGGCCGGAGCTGAAAGGAAGAAAAATCCGGATGGACCGGGCTCCATCGGGAATTCGCCTCTTCCTTCCACCTGCACCATTACAGAACGGGCATTGGGCGCCCAAAGACGAAATTCAGTTCTCTCCCCGAGCACCGTTGCGCCATACATGCTGAAATCCGCTCCCCACTTGAGTGCTGAAATTTATTGAAGACCAATGTGCTGGACCGGGCGATCAAGCGATCATCCTGTCGCTCTCTTGAATCGGCAAAAGGATGATTGCTCCGTCTCCAGCTCTTTGTAATTTTAATGATTTTGAACATTCATCGCATAGCCAATGAAAGTCCCTGGTATTGCGCGACGAAGCGGATTCAAACTCGAACAGCCTGCCCTCGCCGAAATACTTGAACTCGGCAGTACAGTTCGGATTGACACATTTTGAGACCATAAGGATTCTCCCGCAAACATCCGGAACTCGTTGCACAACCTTCAGTGCACTCGTACGATGCTCGTAAGTTGAAGGAAAGATGCCTAGTTACGGGGCCAAATAGCAATTGGATTTTAAAATTGAGTGCAGCGGAATCCCGCCTTTTATTTGACCGCAAGATTCGGATGGCCCTGGCTATTTTTTCCAGTTATGGTTAAGTCATGCTAAACACCGCACCGAACAAGAGCGTCACTAGCCAAGGAAGCCGGAATTGGAACGCGGTGCTCACGCGCGACCCTCGCTTTGACGGCATTCTGTTTTACGCGGTGCAGTCCACCGGGATTTATTGCCGCCCTACCTGTCCCTCGCGCCGGCCACGCCCGGAAAAAGTAACTTTTTTCTTTTCTTCCCAGGCCGCGGAGCGGCAGGGGTATCGC
>CAZONJ010000067.1:0-2435 GCA_964581225.1 uncultured Terriglobales bacterium
TCTGGATACCGTTGTAGCCAATCCGGTGCTTTCGAATGGAAAAGTTACATTTACCGTCCAGGCGAACGGCGCAGAACTGTTGAAGTTCTGAACCGGGCGTAAAGTACTGCAGCCCTGGCGGACCGGAAAAAAACGGCTTTTCCGCCAGGGCCTGCTTGATTGATGGAAGCAGCTTCACGTGACAGTTTTGTTATTAAAATTGCACCCGGAGGCTGCTATGGTGCAAAAGGACATAAGCATAATGATTGTGCAGAGAATTTCCCGGTTACGAATTTCGTTTTCCCTGGTTTTGTTTCTCACTGCCCTGGCGGCGGGCGCTGCCGCGCAACAGAAGCAGCCGTTCGCTCCCGACAAGATGGACACTGTCCTTTACGGCGTCGCCTATTACCCGGAGTACATGCCTTATGACCGGCTCGACAAAGATGTCGAGATGATGCAGAAGGCGGGCATCACGGTCGTCCGTGTGGGCGAGTCGACCTGGAGCAGTTGGGAGCCGCGCGACGGCGACTTTCAGTTTGCCTGGATGCAGCGGGTGCTCGACCGCCTGCATCAGGCTTGCATTAAGGCCATCCTGGGCACCCCCACTTATTCCATCCCAACATGGTTATATAGAGAGCATCCGGAAATCCTGGTCCTGCACAATGGGACAGCGCCTCCGCTCAATAATCCTTACGATCCCTCTTATCCGCCATCGCTAACGCCGGGCTACTACGGCCCGCGCCAGAATTATGATTTCCTCAATCCATATTTTCGCCAGCACGCGGAGCGGGTGATCCGGGAGATCATCAGCCACTTCAAAGACCATCCGGCGGTGATCGGTTATCAGATCGATAACGAGACCGCGCCTACAGAAGTCGCAACGCAGTACACCACAGCGGCCTTCGTCGAGCGGCTCAAGCAGAAATACAAGACCCCGGCAACCCTCAATAAGATTTGGGGACTTACCTACTGGGGGCAGCTCGTGGATAGCTGGGACGATCTGCCTCCTCGCAATGGAATTTTGAATCCGGGATACAAGCTGGAATGGGAGAACTTCCAGCACGACATTATTACTGACTATCTGGGCTGGCAGGCGAAAATCGTAAATGAGTACAAACGCCCCGACCAGTTCATCACCCAGGATTTCAGCGGCGGGGTCCACACCAACCTCGACCAGTGGGCGATTGCCCGCAACCTCGACATCGTCGCGGAAAATCCATACTTCGAGACCCAGAAGCAGCTAAACGCTCGGGGAATATGGATGTCGGGCGATCTGGGGCGCTCGTTGAAACACCAGAACTACCTGGTGACGGAGACCAATGCCCAGACGATCGGATGGGACTCCCGCACCCAGTATCCGCAATATCCCGGACAACTGCGCCTGGTCGTCTACACCCATCTGGCGGCGGGGGCGAACATGGTGGAGTATTGGCACTGGCACTCGCTGCACTACGGCCAGGAGACATACTGGAAGGGCGTCCTCTCCCATGATCTGGAGCCGAACCGGACCTATGCGGAAGTCTCGCGCGTGGCGGCGGAGCTGAAGAGAATAGGGCCGCAGTTGGTGGACCTGAAGAAAGATAATAAAGTCGCGATCCTGTTCAGCG
Organism: uncultured Terriglobales bacterium; assembly: GCA_964581225.1. Lineage (GTDB taxonomy): Bacteria > Acidobacteriota > Terriglobia > Terriglobales > Acidobacteriaceae > CAYTQA01. The sequence goes on from CAZONJ010000067.1 coordinate 1,587, forward strand.
CCGACTCCGCCAATGCCCTGAGCTATATGCCGGTCGGCGACCATGTGGACTACATGACCGTGCTCCGTCAGATGTACAACGCGCTCTACGATCTGAATGTCGAGCCGGACTTCGTCCAGGCCGGCGATCCCAATCTCTCCCGCTACAAGGTGCTGCTGGCGCCGCCGCTCTATAGCGCCTCCGACGCGGTGTTGCAGCAGCTTTCAGATTACGTAAAGAACGGTGGACAAATGGTGATGGCCTTCAAAAGTGGATTCACCAACGAGTATTCCACCGTGCGTGACATCATGGCGCCTGGGCCGCTTCGTGCCGCCGCCGGTTTTCATTATCAGGAGTTCACCAACCTTCCCGCGCCGGAGGCGCTTACACCCGATCCGTATCATGCAGGCGAGCAGAATAAAGGTTCGGTATGGGAGGAATTTCTGGTGCCGGAGACGGCCGAGACCGTCGCTTCCTTTGACGATCCATATTGGCATTTCCCGGCAATCACGCGCAATAAATATGGAAATGGCACATTGACGTATGAAGGCACCTTCCTCACCGATACCTTGCAGCGCGAGATTGTTCGTGAGGCGCTCAAGCGCGCTGGGCTTGCGGGAACGGACCAGAGCCTGCCGCAGGCGGTGAAGGTCCGCCATGGGCAGAATTCGCAAGGGAAGTTGCTGCATTATTACCTGAATTTTTCCGGGCAGGAGCAGTCGATCTCGTATCCCTACGGCAACGGCTCGGACTTGCTGACCGGCAGCGCAGTGCGCCAGGGGCAGGCCCTCAAACTGAAGCCATGGGACCTGGCAATCGTTGCCGAGCGCTGAGGTCGTCGTGCCTACCGCGTGAGACTAAATGACCGAT
>CAZONJ010000067.1:2535-17999 GCA_964581225.1 uncultured Terriglobales bacterium
ATCGTTGCCGAGCGCTGAGGTCGTCGTGCCTACCGCGTGAGACTAAATGACCGATCGCCTCGAATGCTCCAGCTATAGCTCGAAGTCATTCGGCGATATCCAAACGATCCAAAGGAGTGTGTCTGTGAGACGGAAGTTTCTTGGAAAGGCGTGCGGCAACTGGATGTTGTGCGTTTTCTTTTTAGCAATAGCATCGGCCGCGATCCCGATTCCTGCATGCGCGCAATCCTCCACTACTGCCAAAGAGAAGAGCAATACGGACGTTTGGCAAGTGCCAGCCGCGCAGAATTTGGCCCCGCATTTCGAGAATGTAGGCGGACGCAAAGTCCTGTACGTGGATGGCAGCCCCTTCAGTGTGCTTGCGGTGGAGATTCCCTGGTGGCACCTCATATACGGCAGATATAAGGAGACGGAAGGCGCCTACGATTACCTTTATCCCGCGGCGGAGAAGATGGGGCTGAACGCTTTGAAGGTCCCGGTCAAGTGGTCGATGGTGGAACCGCAACAGGGAAGCTACGATTTTTCTTACATCGACTATGCCAAGCGTATGGCGGAGCAGCACCACCTCAAGCTGGTGTTGAACTGGTTTGGGCATTATGCAAGCGGAGATGGAACGATTTACAGCAATCTCACCGGCGAGCTGTTTGCGCCGATGTACATCGTCAGCGACGAGAAGACCTATCCTCGCGCGGTGGACGCCGACGGCAACGTTCACCACAACGTGCTCTCCTATAATTATGAGCCGATCCTGGACCGGGAGATTGCCGCCTTTCGCGCGTTCATGCAGCACATCAAGCAGGTGGATTCCACGACCCATACCATCCTCATGATCCAGGTGGAAAATGAGATTGCGGTCTTTGGTGCGAACCGGCACAATCCGAAGCTGTATCGCGACCACTCCGCCGCATCGGACAAGCTCTTCAAGGAGAAAGGTTTTACCGACGATCTGAAGTACAGCGCCTGGAACATGAGTTACAACTGGATCCGGCGCATCACCGATGCGGACGCCAAGATTTATCCGCTGCCATTTTTTCACAACTATGTTGGCGGCGCCGTCGCGGATTGGATGGTCGGCGGGTCCCCGGGCGAGGATGTGGCGACCTATTTGCAGAACTGCCCCAATCTCTCGTTCATCGGGGTGAACTCTTATTTTTGCGCGAAGTGGCGGCCCGACAACAGTTGCGCCCAGCCTTCAGAGGCGACTATCGAGGAGCTCCGGGAGCCGCTTTCGCGATACCGCGTGGGCAGAAACCTGCCGGCGATCACCGAGACCAATAGCGGCGCGAGCCCCATTGCCTCGCGGCTTGCTTATATTGCGGTGGGAGAATTTGGCGCTCCCATTTTAGCGCCTTGGGCCACCGGCAAAGCAGTGGGCGCAATCGGAAGTGGAACGCATGGTCACGGATTTTCACCTGGACATGCTGGAACACGATGGATATCTAGTGGCGCAGGGATGCGTGCAGAGGGACCATCCCCATGCTCCGCCCGATCCGGCCAATTTGTCTCTCTACAAGGATTCCGGCTCTCTCTTCGCCCGCAGTTCCAACTCTACTGACGTGAGCTATCGCGCGGTCCGCGCTTACTATGACATCTACAGCCAACTGCGGAAAGACCATCCGGAGCTGTTGCTCGAAGCGTGCAACGACGGCGGGCGCATGGTGGATTTTGGGAGCGCCGCCCACGTAGATTATTTCTCCATCACGGATACTTACGATCCGCTGTCGAACCGCCGCGCTTTCTTTGATGCCAGTCACGTTCTTCCATCGGCGATGCTGGAAAGTTATGTCGAGAAGTGGGCCACTCCGCGAATCGACAATTTTCGCTACATGTTGCGCAGCGGCATGATGGGGTGGTTCACCCTCATGATGGATACCACCGCATGGAGTGAAGAGCAGCATCGCGTTGCCAAGCAAGAGTTGCAGCTCTACAAAAGCATGCTGCGGCCATTGATACGCGATGCGGACCTCTACCATGTATCTGCGCGTCCGGACGGGGAGCATTGGGACGCTATCGAGTATTTCGAGCCGCAGCGCGGTCACGGCGTGGTGTATGCCTTTCGTGGATCGACTCAGAAAGAATCCAGCCACTCATTTGTGCTGAAAGCACTGCGGCCAGACCGGATCTATCAGCTTCGTTTTCATGACCACAGCTCCCCGGAGGGCCGCGTATCAGGAAAAGATTTGTTGTCGAAAGGCCTGCCCGTCCATCTGCCGCTTCCGCACAGCTCGGAGCTGATCTTTATGGATGAAGTGAAATAACCTGTCTTTACATTCCGCTCAAGCAGAGACCGTTCTCAAAGGCGGGAAGCCTGTGCCGCCGCGATTCTCTCAACGTGTATGCTATACGTGGATCGAAAATGTCCCGAATTCTTGTGGACTTAAAAAAGCCAAATGCCGCTTATTGAGATGGAGAGATAGCCATTGCGGATCTCGCTCTTTATTGCCTGCTATAACGACACCCTGTTTCCCGAGACCGGCATCGCAGTCGTGCAGGTACTCGAGCGTCTTGGCCATACCGTAGATTTCCCGCCGGCCCAGACCTGCTGCGGGCAGATGCACTACAACACCGGATATCAGAGCGAGGCGCTTTCCATGGCGCGCAAGTTCGTCGAACTCTTTCGCGATGCCGAGGCCGTGTGTATTCCCTCCGGCTCATGCGCCGCGATGCTGCGCGAGCAGTACCCCAAAATCGCGGCCCAGAGCGGCGACCCTAAGCTCATGGCGGACATTGAATCCCTGCTGCCGCGATGCTACGAATTTACCGAGCTGCTGGTGAAAAAACTGGGGGTAGAAGACGTGGGCGCCTGCTATCCGCATCGCGTCACCTATCACAGCTCGTGCCATTCCCTGCGCGGATTGAAGCTGGGCGACCTTCCGCTGCGACTCCTCAGAAATGTCCGGGAGCTGGAGCTTGTAGAGCTGCCGGAGAATGAACAGTGCTGTGGATTTGGAGGCACCTTCGCCATCAAAAACGCCGAAACTTCAGCAGCGATGCTGGAGGAGAAACTCAAAAATATCGTCAACACCGGCGCGGAGGTGTGTACTGCCGGGGACAATTCCTGCCTGATGCACATCTTTGGAGGAATGCACCGGCAACGCCTGGGGATAAGGACGGTGCACATCGCTGAAATCCTGGCCTCCACGGAAGCGAAGGCGCGGCCATGACGGTGCGAGTTGGATGGTCGGCAAATGCGCCGGATTTTCAGGAGGGCGCGCATCTCTCTCTACAAGACACCCAGCTGCGCGCCAATGTGAAGCGGGCTACTGACCTGATTCGCTCCAAGCGGGCCAAAGTTGTGGATGAGATGCCTGACTGGGAGGAGCTTCGCGAAAGCGCGCGCGAGATCAAAGACCATGTGATGCGTCACCTTGCCCGCTACCTGCTGCGCTTTGAGGAGAACGTTACCCGCGCCGGCGGCCACGTCCATTGGGCGCGCGACGCCGATGAAGCGAACCAGATCATCCGCGCGCTGATCGAGTGGCATGGCGGCAAAGAGGTGATAAAGGTCAAGGCCATGACCTCGGACGAAATTAGCCTGAATCGCGAGCTTGAGGCCCAGGGGATTGTGCCTTACGAAACCGATCTCGCCGAGCTGATTCTTCAACTCGCGCGCGAGCAGCCCTCGCACATCGTGGTGCCGGCGTTGCACAAGAACCGTTTTGAGATCCGGGAAATCTTTGCCGACAAGATGCGCCTTCCGCAACTGGGAGATAAGCCGACCGACCTTACCGATGCCGCCCGCTCATATCTGCGGGAAAAGTTTTTGCGGGTGAAGATCGGGATCAGCGGCGCTAACTTCGCCATAGCCGAGACCGGCTCTTTAGTGGTGGTGGAATCGGAGGGCAATGGACGGATGTGTCTCACCCTGCCGGATGTGCTGATCAGCCTTGTTGGAATTGAGAAGGTCATCCCTACCTTCCAGGACCTGGAAGTGTTTTTGCAGTTGCTTGCACGCTCGGCGACCGGGGAGCGCATGAACCCGTACACCTCGATCTGGACCGGAGTCACGCCCGGGGATGGGCCACGGGAATTTCATGTTGTGCTGCTCGATAATGGACGCACCGCAGTGCATGCCGATCCCATCGGACAGCAGTCATTGCATTGCATCCGCTGCGCGGCCTGCCTCAATGCCTGCCCGGTCTATCGCCAGACCGGGGGCCATGCTTACGGGTCGGTCTATCAAGGGCCGATTGGCGCAATCATCACTCCACAGCTGCTATCGATGGAACATGCCGAGTCATTGCCCTACGCCTCTTCGCTTTGCGGCGCCTGCTATGAGGTCTGCCCGGTAAAGATCAACATTCCGGAGGTCCTTGTCCACCTGCGCAGCAAAGTTGTGCGAAAAAAGCGCGCGCGATTATCGTCGCTATTCGATGCGGAGCACATGGGAATGCAAGCTATGGCGTATATATTTGCAGATTCCAAACGGCTGGAAGCCGCGCAGCGGTGGATGCGATTGGCGCAGTGGCCGTTCGTGCATAAGGACACAATCACCAGCTTGCCGGGAATGCTGCGAGGATGGACGGCGGCGCGCGATCTTCGTCCGGCGCCAGAGCAAAGCTTCCGGCAATGGTGGCGAAGCCGTGAGAGGTCAGTGAAGCGAGATGCCTGACTCGAAAACTGCTAAAGAGGAGATATTAGCGAAGGTGCGCGCCTCTTCCGCGCCCGATGAGGCGCGCCGCGCCGCCGAATGGAATGCGATCTCGCGGCCCTTTCGCCGGCGGGGAAGTATGGGACTCACGGAGCGGCTCCTTCTGCTGGAAGACCGGTTGGTCGATTATGGGACTGGAGTGCACCACAGCTCCGAGATTGAGTTACCGGCGACAATCGCCGTAGTGCTGCGATCGCGAGGCAAAACGAAAGTAGTGGCGCCCTCCGAGTTTCCGCAGAAGTGGCTTCCGGTTGGGATCGAGGTGCTGCGCGATGATCGCTTGGAATATAGCGTTCTGGATAACAGCGAGGGCGTAATTACCGCCTGCACGCTCGCCATCGCCTGGACGGGAACTATCGTGCTGCAAAGCGGTGCTGCCGAAGGCCGGCGTGCGCTCACGCTTATCCCTGATTATCACTTATGTATCGTGCAAGCCAGCCAGGTAGTCGAATTGGTTGCGGAGGCCATTGAAAAGCTTAAAGCCACCGGCGCCGCGGCTCCCACGACTTTTTTTTCCGGACCTTCGGCCACCTCCGATATTGAAATGATGCGCGTCCAGGGGGTACACGGGCCGCGAGTGCTCGATGTAATTCTCGTGAGCTGAAATCTTGAAGCGCTGCGTCTGCGCGATCTCTAGGTCAAAGCGCGGTCGAGGTGCACGTAGCCTCCATCGACAAATAGATGTTGGCCGGTAATATGCCCAGCTTTTTCCGAAAGCAGAAAAACCGCCATCGAGGCGATCTCTTCCACTTGCGTCATCCGTTTGCCGAGAGGAATCTTCGAAACAATGGTCTCCAGCTTTCCTTTCGGATCGGGAAAGGTGCTGAGCCATTGCCGGTAGAGCGGCGTCATCACCTCTGCTGGGACAATCGCATTCACGCGGATCCCATAGGGCAGCAACTCCGCAGCCCATTCGCGCGTGAGCGCCAAAATCGCTCCTTTAGAAGAGGCGTAGCCCGAGGTGCCTCCCTGGCCGGTGATGGCGGTCTTTGAGGCGATGTTCACGATCGTGCCGCGCGCATCTTTTATATAGGGAAGGCAGAAATGGGCCATGTCGTAGTAGTGCAGGAGATTGCTTTGCAATGATGCCCGGTAATCTTCGGGATTTCCGTGCTCCAGGCCCACGCGGTCATTCACTCCGGCATTGTTGATGAGGGCATCGATCCGGCCGAACTTCTGTATAGTTTCATCCACCGCGCGCCGGCAAGCCTCGGAGCTGGAGAGCTCAGTTCCGATCCATGCCCCCTCTGCGCCGCGCTCCGCCAATTGCCTGGTGATGGCTGCGCCCGCCTCGGCATCGCGATCGATGAATACCGGTACTGCGCCCTCTGCCGCGCATGCCTCGGTAATGGCTGCGCCAATCCCTTTGGCCCCGCCGGTAATGAGGACTACTTTGTTCTTCAGTTGCAAGTCCATGATGTCTAGCTCTCAAGTCGATAGAAATTCACAGCATTCAGTCCAAAGAGTTTTTCGCGATCGCGTGCTGCGAGCTTCTGCGTATAGTCCGCAATCAGCTGCACCACCTGGCTGTAGCTGCCCGCCAGCAGGCAGACCGGCCAATCCGAGCCGAACATCAGCCGATCGATGCCGAAGGCCTCAAACACCACGTCCAGATAAGGTTTGAAATCATCGCCAGACCAGTGTTGCCAGTCGGCCTCGGTGATGAGGCCGGAAAGTTTGCAGTGGACATTAGAGCACTGCGCGATTTGCCGCATATGTTGCGCCCACGGAGAGGTACGCTTCTCCCGCATCGGCGGTTTCGCAATGTGGTCGACAACAAAACGCTGCTCGGTAAATTTTGCCGCCAGTTTAATCGCCGCCGGAAGCTGGTGCGGATAAACCAGAATATCGTAGGTAAAATCAAACTCCCTCAGGCAGGAGATTCCCCGCACAAAAGAGTCGCGAAGCATGAACCGGTCATCCGGCTCCGCCTGCACAATGTGGCGAAAGCCGCAAAGCTTTTTATATTGCGAGAAGAACCTCAGGCGCTCCGCCACATTCTCCGCGCATAAATCGGTCCAGCCCACCACGCCTCGAATCTCGCTGTTCCGGTTCGCCATCTCCAGCAGAAAAAGTGTTTCCGCCTCCGACTGGTCGGCCTGGACGGCGACGCATCCGTCTATGCCGTTGGCGAGAAGCTCGGGGATAAGCTGCTCGGGCACGTAGTCCTTTTTCAGGATGGCCATCTCCTCCGTAATCCACGCATCGCGGACCGGATCATATTTCCAGAAGTGCTGATGCGAATCGATTCTCATAGGAGACTTGGATTGAGGGCCAAACAATTTAATGACGATTCCCGCCTCATCCGCTCAACGTAGATTGAAAAAACCGCCATCGATTGGATAATCAACCCCGGTGATAAACGCGGCCTCGCTGGAGCACAGGAACAGGGCCAGCGCGGCCACTTCGTGCGGCTCCGCCATGCGCCCGATGGGCTGGGACTGGGAGAGCTTTTCCAGCATTTCTTTTTCGCGCCCGGGATAGTTCTTGCGCACAAATCCATCGACAAACGGAGTAAAGACGCGGGCCGGAGAGATACAGTTGCACCGGACGTTATATCCCAGGTAATCTTTCGCGACCGAATAGGTCATCGACACCACCGCGCCTTTGCTCATCGAGTAGGCGAAGCGGTCCGCCAGGCCCGACGAAGCCGCGATCGAGGCCATGTTCAGGATCACGCCATTGCGATTGGCCTTCATGTGCTCGATGCACACCGCCATGCAGTTGTAGACGCCTTTAACGTTGACCTGAAAAATCCGCTCAAAGTCCTCTTCGGTCGTCTTCTCCAGATTGCCGATATGCGCGATGCCTGCATTGTTGACCAATATGGAGATGGGCCCCTGGGCGATGATCCGGTCAAAGACGCTTCTGACGTTTTCTTTATCGGTCACATTGCAGGCATGCGCGGCCACGTTGCCATGTTGGCGGATCTCCGCTGCCGCGGCATCGGCCTTCCCTTTATCCATGTCGAGAATATGTACGGAAGCGCCATTAGCGGCGAAGGTCCTGGCAATCGCATATCCGATTCCGCTGGCGCCGCCGGTAACGATGGCCACTTTACCGTCCAGCCGAAAGGTCCCTTGAGCGTCAGCCGGCGCAGTCACAGAGAGACGCCTCTCTTCCACGGGATAAAATCATCCTGGCCTAACGACTCGGCTTTGGTTTTCACCTCACCACTGGCTACCTTGACTATAAGTTCCATAATTTCTTCTCCCATCTCCGCCACGGTTTTTTCTCCGGAGATGATTTGGCCGGTATCGATGTCGATAATGTCCGGCATTCGCTTTGCCAACCCTGAATTGGTCGAGATCTTTACTACCGGCGCGATTGGATTGCCGGTCGGAGTGCCCAGTCCAGTGGTAAACAGCACAATGCTTGCGCCGGCGCCGACCTGGCCTGTGACCGCCTCCACATCGTTGCCCGGCGTGCACAGCAGATTCAATCCCGCGATGGTCGCGTATTCCGGGAAGTCGAGCACAGCGGTCACGGGCGATGTCCCGCCTTTTTTCGCCGCGCCCGCCGACTTCATCGCGTCGGTGATGAGCCCGTCGCGAATGTTGCCTGGAGAAGGATTCATATCGAATCCCGAGCCGACCGCCTTTGCCCTGGCATTGTAGGCGCGCATGAGATCAAGGAAACGACTGGCCGTTTCCGGTGTCGTGCATCGATTTACCAGCTCCTGCTCGACGCCGCACAGTTCGGGGAACTCCGAGAGTATGCCCTTGCCGCCGAGGGCCGCCATGATGTCCGCCACGTGGCCGATCGCGGGATTGGCGGAGATGCCGGAAAATCCGTCCGAGCCGCCGCATTTCAATCCAATCGACAATTTGGAAAGCGGCGCCGGAGCGCGCACGCATTTGTTGGCTTCGACCAGTCCGCGGAAGGTCTCCTGGATGGCCTGCGAAAGCATGGAGAACTCCGTCCCACTCTGTTGCTGCTCCAGCACCAGCAATGGTTTATCGAACTTCGGGTTCCTCTTCCTGATCTCCTGATGCAGCAATGCCACCTGCAAGTTCTGGCAGCCCAGGCTCAGAACCGTGGCCCCGGCCACGTTGGGGTGATGAATGTAGCTGGCGATCAGACCGGCGAGACTGCCGGAATCTTCACGCGTGCCCCCGCATCCGCCTTCGTGGGTGAGAAACTTGATTCCATCGATATTCTCAAAGACCCGGCGCTGCTGGACGGAGCTGCTGCGCCGATCACTGGGAGGATGAGCGATCTCTTCCGTCCTGCCCTCCCGATACAGGCGGACCATCTCCGCTACCTGCTGGCGGTAAATTTGCGGAGGCGCAAATCCTAATTCCTCCTGGAATGCCTGCTTGATTACGGCGACGTTCCTGTTCTCGCAGAAGACCAGCGGCACTACCAGCCAGTAGTTGCGCGTACCGACCTGCCCATCGGAACGGTGGAAGCCGAGAAAATTGCGCTTCCGCCACTTCGAGACATCGGGCGGCGTCCAACGATACTCCGCTGTTTTGCCCTGGGTGGTGGCGGCATCATGCTGCAGGTTGCGAGTGGTGATCAGCTCCCCCCGCTGGATCGGGTGAACGGCCTTGCCGACGAGAACGCCGTACATAATGATGGGATCGCCCACAGAGCGATCTTCAATGGCTATTTTGTGTTTTGCCGGTGCGGCGGATTTCAGTACCAGGGTCTCGCTCGCTGTGCGGACCTCCTCGCCTACCTTCAGGTCGCTGAGCGCGACCAGAACGTTATCTTTCGGATGGATCTTCAGCACCTTGGCTTGCATAATCTGGATCGCCAAACTCCAGGAGATGTTTATAGCTTCTATTGTCTCATTCGATTGCCCGAGAATGGCGCATCTCTGTTGCGCAGGAGCTCAACCGACCGCCCCCTGATTATTTAGACGTCGCGATAAATTCCTGATAAGCCTTTTCGGCTTTCTCGGCTGATCCCTCTTGCGAGAGGATAAGCACCCGATACCGGAATGTGACGCTCTGATGCGGAGCGAGCGAGAAGTTCAACTCCTCTTTCCCATTGCTGAGCGCCTTCTCTCCGAGCGGGTTGGCCGCGAACAGGCCATAGCCGCGCGCATGCCAATAGGTCGGGAAGCCAGGATTTTTCGGATGGTCGAGAATAAGGAGACTCACCGGCTCCTTGTCGATGTGTCCGCTCAGCTCGCACCAGCGGCCGCGGGTGCCCCATACTCCGTCACCGCGCTTGCCTTCGCTGGTCAGGTAATCTCCGGTGGCGACACTGTTGTCCATCTGCGCCACCTTGGTCTGCCGTCCGCTGGCATCGGTAAAGGTCCCGGACTTCTCGCCGGGAAGTTCCAGGGCGCGGGTCACGCGCATGCCCAGCACGCCTTCTTTATCGTCCGGGAACGTGATCTTACGGTCGAGCGCGGTGAGGGTGGTGATGCGGTCGATGCTGCGCGTCCCGGCGCCGTCGCGGAAGACGAAAAGCGTATGCTCGCGGAGCATCGGCTTCTTGTCCGGGCCCAGCCAGTCTGCCTCTACTTCTAGCTCCCCCTTGCTGCGCCCGCTCCTCGCCGCAATAATCCGGCGATGCTCGATCGTGCCCATCTTGCCCCGGTTTTCCGGCTTGATCGCGTCCGAGTTGTTCCAGAAATCGATGCCATCCACATTGCCGTAGTTGAACCACAGCCCAACATGATGAGGATGGTCGGTGCGCTCTCCCGGAAGCGGCGGAAATCCGCGCGTGACTACCGTCCCATTCGCGGTGCGCAATGGAAAGAGCACCGGCTTCTTCAGGGTAGTGGGATAGATGTAGGAGGTAAACGGCTTGCCATCGATCAAAACATCTACTTTGCGGTGCGCGGCATCGGGGATAACCTGCACTCCAGTGGCCCCCGCCTTTCCGGTAGCGCCGCTTGCGCCCATGCCCCACAACGCTACAACCACAAATGCTGACAGGCTAAACGCGCGCATCGTTGCTTCCCACCACTTCCTGCTTGACTGCTTGCTAGACATGCATGGGCCTCCATGACCGGTAATTGCCGAACGAATCGCATAAGCCTTAGCTCCGTTCAGTATAAAGCTTGTGGAATTCTTCCTGTCCCTTCTCTTTCGTTGCTTCGCCTACAGCTTTTTATCGTCGACATGATCGACTTGGGTATCGGGGACGGGCCGGCTCTGCGCGATGCTGAGGTCCTCAACCTGTTTCAGGGCAAACATCGGGACGTTGGCGGCGCGTTGCGCCTTGACCCGGAAAAAATCCGCGCCTTTTACCTGCTGCAAGGCGAATACCGGCCGCGCATCCGGATTCAGGGAAGCGATCTCGACATCCTTGAAATGAATGTTTTTGGCATGACGAACAAAAAATCCCTGGCTCGGCATGACCGGACCGAACATCGTGGGCTCGGGATAGGTATTTTCTTTTTCCGGCGGCTGAATGGCGGCGTCGGCCTCGCTGCCTCCGCCCTGATGCTGGATGTAAATATCGTTGAGGCTCACGTCTTCGATCTCATGACCGGGAATGCCGCTGATGATGGAGCCCAGGCGGGGCGCCGAATTGGAACAGACAATATTGCTGATTTTGACGCGCCGCAGCGCCCCCACCGGTACGCCTTCCGGGCCGCGCATGCGGCTGCCCAGACGCAGAAAGATCGGCGAGTTGGTGATATCGCGCATGGTGATGTTGGAGATGGTCACATCTTCGAGCAGCGCTCCGTCCACGGTTTCCAGGGCCAGTCCCCGGCAAAAATCGAAGACGCAGTTTGAGATTGTAATGTTTTTAAAGCCGCCATTCGATTCAGTCCCGAATTTGATCCGTCCCGTGGGCGCAACCCCTTCGCGGGCGCGGAGGCGCTTAAAAGTTCCGTCGAGCAGCGAGCCTTCAAGATAGCCGCTGACAAAGCAATTCACGATGGCGACATTCTCTGTCGCCCTGGCATATCCCAGCCCAAAGGAACTCTTCGGGCAGATTCCATCATCCCAGGGCGAGTTGACGCTGCAATTGGAAACCCGCACATTGCGGCAGCAGTCAATGTCCATTCCATCGCGATTGGTGTCGATGGTCAGATTGTCGATGGTGAGATTGTCCACACCGGTGGCCAGGATGCCGAAGTGGCCGCCGTGCAGAATCGAGAAGTCGCGCAGCAGCACATTGTGGCAGTTCTTAAGGGAGATTGTCTTATTTCCTGCGCCGGGATCTTCCGCCCGGGGCTGCTCTTTGCCGCCGCGGCTGAGGCCTTTGCCCCAGAGAAGGCCCGGGCCCAGGATGCTGAAATTATCGATGCCCTCACCCCAGATCAGGCTATTGTGCCAGTGGCTATGGCCATAATCCTGGTACTTGTCCCATTGATTCGGCTCGGCCGGATCGTACTGCCCCTCGCTGCCTGAATCCGCCGCAAGGATGGTCGCCCCCGCATCCAGGTACAACGCGACCTTGCTCTTGAGATGGATGGAAAAGCATTTGTAAGTGCCAGCGGGGAAATGTACCGTACCTCCACCGGCAGCGGCGGCAGCCTCGATGGCGCGATTCACTGCGGGCGTGTCCACCGCGCTTCCGTCGCCTTTCGCGCCAAATGCTCTTACCGAATAAATCGGACCGGGGGCCGCGCCGGAAGGTCCCTGCATGGGAGCTGCCTGCGCCCTGGAGAGGTTCGAGCCAAGCGCGACACCGGCTACGCCCACGCCCACGACCTGAAGGAAACTTCGGCGTGAATCTTTATCCATATCCATTGTTATGCGATCTCCTTATGAATTGTCGAATGCGGCTTCATAAAGGAACGTGCGAGAGGCTTTCGAATTCTCCAGCACAGCTCCCGACCTGGGCCGGGAGCTGTGCCTGAGAACCGTTGTTAAAAGACAATCTTCAACGCAAGTTGGCCGATGCGCGGATCCTCGGCTGAGGTGAATCTGCCGAACGAGCTGCCATTCGAGTTGGCGGCGCTGCTGATTATGCTTTCATCGCTGCGGTAGTTCACGTGATTGAGGACGTTGAAGAACTCCGCCCTGAACTGGAGGTTCACGCGCTCGTTGAAGGGGAACGTCTTCCCCAATCCCATGTCCCAGCCATAAGATCCGGGCCAGCGCAGGCTTCCTTTCCCGATGTTGCCGAAGGTGCCGATCGCCGGCTGCGCAAATGAACTTCGATTGAGGAAGTCGACGCATTTAGTCGGAAAGCTCACTCCCGCGCAAGCGCCCGGCCCGTACGGAGATGCGCCAGCCAGCAGGACCCCGCGGTCCTGGCCTATTCCGGTTTGAGAGGGATCGTTCGGCTGACCACGACCCGATAAGACGGTGAACGGGCGTCCGGTCTGGGCGCTAAAGATACCACTGAGTTGCCAATCGCCCAGAAATCCTTGCAGCAATTTGTTTCCACCGGCTTTGGGAAGCGCCCATACATAAGAACCGACGAAACGATGGGTATGATCGAAGTCCGAGGGCCCGCGATCAAATTGATGACGTAAAGGATTGTCATACGGAAGGGCAGAGACGGAGTCGGCGGCGATCTCACTGACGCCACCGCCCACAGGCAGATCGTCGATGCTCTTCGACCATGTGTAATTCCCCAGAAGCGTGAGTCCGTGAGACATCCGTTTCTCGAGCGACATCTGCAGTGAATGGTACATCGAGTTGATGTCCTGCAGGTCCATATAGACATTGTTGTAGGGACATGCAGTTGGAGTTTTAGCCGAGCAGCCGGGAAAGGCAAGATTCAGCCGCCGGCGGGCATCGAGGTTGGTGGTACCGCTTCCGGGGAAAGCGGGATTCAACTGTCCCGTCTCTTTCAAATGGGTGCCGTGCGAACCTACATACGCCATGCGCATGAGGAATCCGGCAGCATACTGATGTTCCAGCGAAAGGTTCCAGTTATATAACGTCTGGATCTTGTATTTCGAGGAAGGATCGTAGGAGATCGCCTGTAATGGGGTGGGGAAGACATAATTACTGCTCACCGGCAGCGCTATCGGGAAAGGATTCGCAATCGCGTTGGCCTGGCATGAAGCTGTCTTCTGGCAGTAGGGATCGCTGAACGGTCCGGGAGGCGTAAGTGGCCCGATCTGCGGACTGAACGGCGTGAGGTCTACCATGCGGTTGTTGATGATGCCGGTGATACGCGTGTCGTAAAAAATACCGCCGCCGCCGCGCAAGCTGGTGCGGCCATCCCCGAATACATCATAGGCAAAGCCAACACGCGGCGCGATATTGTTCAAACTGGCCTTCACCCCGTTCTGGGGCATTCCTTTATCGCCAACGAAAAACAGTCCCGGAGGGGCATTCGGGTATACCGTGGAGCGCTGGCCGCCGGGCACGGCTTGCGAGATCACGAACTCCTCCACGCGGTTTCTATCTTCACGCCAGGGCAGGCCGGGCTCATAGCGGACCCCAAGGTTGAGAGTGAGCCGCCGATTCACTTTGAAGTTGTCCTGGGCATAAACTCCGGCGAAAAGTCCGCGATTGTTCTTGAACTCTCCCGCCCCCTGTTGAAAGTTGCTCAACTTTCCAGCCTCAAAATTGGCGAGGGAGCTGAAGGTGAAGGTGCCATATCCAAAGAAGCCAGGATTGTTAACATCTACGCGGCTGCGCTCGATCACGCCGCCAAAATGCAACTCGTGGGCCCCGCGCGTCGCGGCATAGTCATCGCTCCAGGTGAAGTTGTTGCGGGCAAAGGTGGCGTGCGGGTTGTCGCCGAAGCTGAAGCCGCGC
The DNA here is from genome assembly GCA_964581225.1 of uncultured Terriglobales bacterium. Lineage (GTDB taxonomy): Bacteria > Acidobacteriota > Terriglobia > Terriglobales > Acidobacteriaceae > CAYTQA01. The sequence continues at coordinate 16,825 of CAZONJ010000067.1, forward strand.
GGCCCTTGAACGTTGATGCTCTGAATCGCTTTTCCCGCCGGAGGCTGATAGATATTCACCCCGAGATCGGCCACGCTGGGCACATTGCTTGCCGGTCCGCGGTTCGATGTCTCGCGCGCGTAGCTGAAGCGGAAATCGTTGACCTTGGAAGAGCCGAAGATGTGACTCTCATGAATCAGGAAGTTCTGGGAAATGATAGTGGACCCATCGGACCAGGTGAGGATGTTGGTGGGACTGAAGACCGGGTCCCGCTGGAAGCGGGCATAATAATGACGGAACGTAAGCTGGTCCGCCTGCCGCAGGGAATGGTCGATTTTGCTTACAACTTCATCGGTATTGCGCCGGTCGGGCCGGGAGAAGGTTATATTTCCGTTGGCATCGCCGACGGGCAGGAAAGGCAGCAGTTTGGCCGACGCAGGATCGCCAGCGGCAATAGCGGCCCGGTCACCCGCATTGGGCACGCTGGTTATCGTCGGAGTGCCTAAATTGCGGTAGCGTGTCCCCTGGTACCCGGCGAAGAAGAAGGTGCGATCATGGATGATGGGCCCTCCGAGCGTGCCTCCAAACTGGTTTCGCTTGAGCTGATCCCGCCCATTATCTTTGGAAGTCGGATTGGCGAAGGTGTTGCGGGCATTAAAAACGGCATTTCTGAGAAATTCGAAGGCATCTCCATGAATGGTGTTGCTCCCGGAACGGGTCACGATGTTCACCACTCCACCCGCATTCTGGCCGTATTCGGCAGTGTAGTTGCTGGTCTGCACGCTGAATTCCTGAAGCGCGTCGGGAAACGGGAACGGCTGGTTAATGTTGGTGTACTCGTCCACATTGTTGCCGCCATCCAATTGATAACTTATCTGGTTCTGGCGCGAGCCATTGGTTGAAATCGTCACCCCTCCCGGGAAGGTCTTGGAAACTCCCTGGTTGGCGCCTCCACCGGAGCTGCCATTTGGGTTTTCCACCGCCGGCATTGCCACCGCGCCTGGGACGAGAAGGGTAAGCTCCGCGGCATTGCGGCCGTTGAGCGGCAACTCCGAAATTCTCCGCTCTTCAATCACCTGCTTCTGCGTGGAATCGACGGTGTTCACCTCAAGGGCATTGCTGGAGACTTCAATCACTTCGTTGGCACTCCCAACTTCCAGCTTTACGTTCATCGTAAGGTTCTGGTCGGCCAGCAA
>CAZONJ010000068.1:0-17990 GCA_964581225.1 uncultured Terriglobales bacterium
ACTCCCGACCTTCTGATTCGTAGTCAGACGCTCTATCCAACTGAGCTAAGGGCGCAATCCGTGTTGCGGGACAGCATTTCGGACAAACAGATTGTGAGAACAACCGCTGCGGAAAACCGATTATACAAGACCAGCAGCGCGCCGGCCAAATCAGGGCAGCGAAGGCCGGCGTCCGATCGCAAAACAGGTGATTACGTGCCGAAATCCTGCCAGCGATTACGGTCCGCATGTATTCAGGTGGGGCAATCCCTGTTCACTGAATCTCATTAAGACGGTGTAGCCGCCCGAAAAAGGGTAAAACTTCCCAAGAGGCTGAAAAACTTACCTTGACATCCCGGTAGCCTTACTACTAAGCCCTTTATTTTGAGTGTGCCGGCGTTGGCATGAGGACTGCTCTATACCATAACAGACGAAGTGGCGCGTAAAAGGGACGTTCGAGAGTACACCTCGGCCAGAGATACTCTCCAGCGTCCCTTTTGCATTTTGCCCAGGAACGGGTTACTTGCCCACCAGCGTGACCTTTTCCTTGATATCTATTCCGGCGCGGCGCAGGATTCCCGCAACCACATCGTCATTCAACCGGGTGGCGTCGTATTCCACCCGCACCAGCCGCTCCTGCTCGTCAAAGCTGATCTTGCGCACCCCATACACCTCGCGCGCAGTGCTCAACGCGCGCATCTCGGTTTCTCCAGGCGCCGCTCCGTAGCGAAAACAAACATCCAGTTGCGTCATCGGTAAATCTCCTAAAAGTGCAGATTAGAAATTAGAAACAAATCAGAGAACATTTACTATAAGGCACGCTGAGCGGCTGCGCCAGGATCGATGCGCTGGATCGCCGGTCAGGAATGGTCATGCAATTTCATCAGATAGCTCATGATCTCAGGCTTGGTCCATTCCACTGGGCCGATGAATTTCCGCCGTACCCTGCCGCTCTGGTCAATGATATAAGTCTCGGGAAATTTATAAGTTCCATACAGCGCATTGCTTTTCTGCGAAGCGTCGCGCACGGTCAGGAGCTGCACGTTGCGCTCCCGGAGGAAGCGCTGGTAGGCGTCGGCATCCGTGTCCGTGCTCACTGCCAGCACTGTGACTTTGTTCCCCAACTGGCGCTGCATCTGGACCAGTGACGGCATCTCTTCCACGCAGGGCTGGCACCACGTCGCCCAGAAGTTCAGCACTACCACCTGGCCGTGGAAATCGTGCAGCGAGATGGTACGGCTGGAATCCTGGACCGTGAAATCGGGGGCAGGGAAGCCAATCATCTGCGGACGCGAGCCGCGGTCGCAGCCCGTGAGGCACATCAAGGCAAGCATCAACGCCGCCGAATTCGCCCATAACCGATTCACACTCGTATAATAAAGCTTCGTCATGCGAAAACGATGCGAAAACATTGGCTGCTCTCGATCGAACTCCAGGCATATCAATCGTTGCATTACATTTGATCTGTATGCTTCTGCAAATAAAAGATTAAGTTTATTTTGCCTTACGGGAAAATCCTCATGAGCATGGTTTATCTCACTCGCAAAGCGGAGTTTTCCGCCTCGCACTTCTATCACAATCCGAAATTAACTGCGGAAGAGAACCGGCGCATCTTCGGCAAATGCAATAATGCGCACGGACATGGGCACAACTACACGCTCGAGGTCACGGTGAAAGGCTTAGTTGATGGGAAATCAGGGTTCGTGATGGATTTAAAAGAGTTAAAGGACGTAATGGGGAGGGAGGTCATTGAGCTTATGGACCATCGCCACCTGAATTACGAGGTCCCGGAGTTCAAAGAGCAGATACCGACCACCGAAAACCTGGCCATCGCCATCTGGAAGCGTCTGGAAAACAAGCTGAATGGGGGCGCCAAGCTACATTGCGTACGTGTATACGAGAGCGACGATCTTTTTGCCGAGGTGTACGGAGAGGCATGAAGGCATATCTCACCCGCCGTTACAAATTTTCTGCATCGCACCGGCTGCATAGCGACTCCATGTCTGAAGCGGAAAACCGCCGGACTTATGGCAAATGCAATAATCCCCATGGACACGGTCACAATTATCTCCTGGAGGTCACAGTCAGCGGCACTCCAGCCCCGGAGACCGGCATGATATGCAACCTGGCCGAGCTGGACGGTTTTGTGGAGCGCGCGATTCTCGAACAGTATCGCGACAGCAATTTGAATTGCATGGAGCAGTTTCAGAATGTGGTCCCCACCACCGAAAACCTCTGCATCGAGTTGCATCGGGTACTGAAGAATGGATTTTCGGCGGCTACGGTGGAGAAGGTCCGCATCCAGGAAACCATGATGAATTCATTTACTTATTGGAGTGAAGACAGCAGTTGCAAAGGACCTATGAACCAAGCGGTCGCACGATGAAGGCAGGCAAGGCATTGAATAAGGCAGGCGAAAAGGCGGTCCAATCCGAAATCGATCTCTCCTCGGCCACTCTGCCGGAGTTATATCGCGAAGTGCTGCTGCGCATTGGCGAAGACCCGGAGCGCGATGGATTACGGCGCACCCCGGAGCGCGTGGCCAGCGCCATCAAATTCCTGACCCGCGGCCACGATGAGGATCCCGACAAGATCCTTCAAGGCGCGCTCTTTGAAGTCGATTATGACGAGATGGTCATCGTGAAAGACATCGAGATGTTCAGCCTTTGCGAGCATCATATGCTCCCGTTTTTTGGCAAAGTGCACGTCGCCTACCTGCCGCACGGCAAGGTGATTGGCTTAAGCAAAATCCCGCGCCTGGTGGACACCTTCGCCCGCCGCCTTCAGGTGCAGGAGCGCCTGACAAAGGACATTGCCGATACCATCTCGCGGGCCATCAATCCCGCAGGGGTAGGCGTGGTGATTGAGGCGCGCCATCTCTGCATGATGATGCGCGGCGTGGAAAAGCAGCATTCGGCGACCATCACCTCGTCGATGCTGGGCGAATTCAGGAGCAACCAACAGACTCGCGAGGAGTTTCTCTCGCTCATCCGTGCGAGGCCAAACGGTTTCTAAATGGTAGAAGCGGCTGCAAGACTGGAGAACAAAATTGCCCTGATCACGGGTGGAAATCGCGGCATTGGCCGCGCCATCGCGCAGATTTTTGGCGATGAGGGCGCCACTGTGATCATCACCGGGCGCGACCAAAGCGCGCTCGACTCTACCAGCGAAGCCATTGGAGTGCGGGCCGTGCCGGTGCGCTGCGATCTCACCAATACCGCCGAGGTGCAGCGGCTCTTTGCCGATATCGAGCGGCGCTTTGGTCGCATCGATCTGCTGGTCAACAATGCCGGGACCGCGCATGCGCTTGCCAATGTGGACCAGCTCTCGATTGCGGAATGGAAGCGCGTCATCGATACCAACTTGACTGCCACCTTCCTGTGCACCCAGCTCGCGCTGCCGCTGATGGACTCCGAGGCGGTGATCGTCAACAACCTCTCGATCTCCGCGCGCCAGGCATTTCCCGGCGCCGCTGCCTACAATGCTTCCAAATCCGGCGCCCTGGGTTTTACCAACACGCTTCGCATGGAGCTGCGCGAGAAGGGAATTCGCGTCATTGCTTTGCTCTCCGGGGCGGTCGATACCGATATCTGGCAGCAATTCTGGCCGGACGCGCCGCGGCAGAAGATGGTCGATCCGGAGGATGTGGCCCGCGCCGTGCTGCTTGCGGTGACCCTGCCCTCCAATACCAGCATGGATGAGATCCAGATTGGCCCCGCTATCGGCACTCTTTAGCGGCGATAGAGCTGGTATCCGGAGCGCCTGGTCCGCGAAGGCAGCAGTTTGATCATGATGATCCCGGCCATAAATCCCCCTACATGCGCCCAGAAGGCGATTCCACTGCCGGTCTGGTGGGAATAAGCAATGGAAGTTGCCGCGCCGCTCAGAAATTGCGCAACAAACCAATAACCGAGGACGATCCACGCAGGCAGCCAGATGAATGAGGCGAAAAAGATGATGGGGATGATCGTGAGCACGCGGGCGGAAGGAAAGAGCAGGAAATAAGCGCCCATCACGCCGGCGATGGCCCCGCTGGCCCCCACGCTCGGGACCGTGGAGCTTGCGTTGAAGGCGATGTGCAAAAGCGAGGCGGCAATCCCGCTCAAAAAGTAAAATACCAGATAGAGAGCATGTCCCAGATGGTCTTCGATATTGTCCCCGAAGATCCAAAGCACCCACATATTGGCGATCAGGTGCAGCCACGAGGCGTGCAGAAACATGGAGCTTAAGATTGGCAGGAACGAGAAGGCCGTATGGGCGCGGGCATAAATCGGGACTGCCCCGGTAAACTGGGCAGGCACTACTCCGAATTGAGTGAGAAAGATGGAGAGGTCCTGGCGGCCGAGCGAGAGTTCAAAGAGAAACACCAGGATATTCAGCGCGATTAAAAAGTAATTGATGTAAGGGGTCGAATAACGCGGAGTGTCGTCTCGAATGGGTATCATGGAATCCTCCCTCGAATCCTCCTCCGCTGATCCGAAGATTAGAGATAGAAGATTGAAGATAACAGAGAAATCTAATGGATAGCGTGCTGGTAATCGATAAGCCGGCGGGAATGACCTCGCACGATGTTGTCGCCCGGGTCCGCAAGCTTGTGGGCGAGCGGTCCGTCGGACATCTGGGCACGCTCGATCCTATGGCCACCGGAGTGCTTCCGCTGGTGTTAGGACGTTACACGCGTCTTGCCCAGTTTTATACTTCGGCAATCAAAGGCTATGAGGGAAAAATCCGCCTGGGATTTGCGACCGACACCTACGATGCCGAAGGCGATCCAGCGACTCCGGTAAAATCCTTTACCGGCACATTAGAAGACATCAGGAAGGCCGCGCAGCGCTTTGCTGGAACCCTCCGCCAATTGCCGCCGCCATTTTCTGCCAAGAAAATAGCCGGTGTTCCCGCCTACAAACTGGCGCGGAAGAAGCAGCCAGTCGAACTGATGCCGGTCGAGGTCCAGATCTTCCGGTTTGAAATTTCGGCCTTGGAAGGCGATGAAGCCAGCTTTCAGGCGGAGGTCAGCTCAGGGACCTACATTCGCTCTTTGGCCCACGACCTTGGACAGACGTTAGGAGTGGGAGGCCACCTCAGCCAGCTCCGCCGAAGCCGCTCGGGAGAGTTCTGCCTCGATCAGGCCATAGGCCTGAAAGAATTGGCAGCGCTGGTCCATGCCGGGCGCGTCGAAGGAAGGTCCATTCATCCGAGAGAGATCCTGGAAGGATTTCCCGCTGTAACGATCGGCGATGAGCAAGTCGCTTTGATTGCCAATGGACGCTCTGTCAACCTGCCGGAATTCTCTAAAGCAAAGTTCGTCAAGGTATTCTGGGGACGAGATCGACTGATCGCGATCGCAGCGCGCATCGCAGGCACGCTGTTTCAGCCAAAGGTAGTGCTCCTGGGCGGAACAGACAAATCACCAGCCAGCAAAGACTTAGCAGGCCCGGCGCAATCCAACGTCCGATAATGCGTATTATGTAAAATACGGCTTACGACAAAAAATCCAATGGTGATTGTGAGCATCTTTCGGTTCGATTCCATGCAGGTCTGAAAAGCGGGCTGGATCGGCGCTGCTACTGCCCCGCCCGAAGAGCTTCTACCTTTTAGTCGCCTGAACCGGCGAGCCGCTCCTTCTGAGTGCGCAGGAAATCATGGACCAGGAAGCTGATGAAAGCCGACATTCCGGAACCCATGATGCTCAAGACCAGCGAGCTGGCATATTTCTGAATACCTGGTGTGGGCGCTTCGAGCGAGGCGCCTGAAGGACTGGAGACAGTTAATACGAGATTTTTACGTCCCGAGCTGATGATCAGCGCGTTCTCCTTTTTGCTGGAGAAATCCGCGTAAGTGGTCCGGGTCTGGTCGTATCCCTCATTCGGAGCGCTCAGCCTGACTTGGATTTCGTGCCTGCCGCCCGGAACATGCACCACCTTAGAAAAACCTTGCGCCTTGCCTGAGGAAGGACGTCCCGCATGCCTCTTAAGCCCGCCATTTACAGCGCCTGTATAGACCAAGTCGCTATCCACCCAAACTGAGAGCTGGGCGGAGCGGAAATTATGCTGGCAGGAGATGCGCAGCTTTGCTGGGTCCGAGGTGATCCAGGTAAAAGTCCAATAAAAGATGCACAGACCGGCCAGTGCCAAAGCCCCCAACCGCACTCGCTTCGGCAGCTTCCGCAGAGCATGTTTTACGGTTTGTGTAAAAGGCTTAGTCCAGCTAAAGAGGCGCCGTCCAAGGGCTCTTAAGCGGGTCCATAAAGAAGCCGCGGCGTTTTGCAGCCTGGGCCATAATCCGGCTATAGCCGCAAGATATGGTGACTTACGGGCCCTCTTTTTTGTCTCTTTCGTTAAGACGACGCGAGTTTTGGTATCCGGACTAAGAGTCGCAGGCATTGATCCATATTTTCGTCAATTTACCTGGTATCTTCCAGTTACCCTCGGACAGGCCCATCCGGAGGAATCCGGCCCAAGCAGAAATCATTTTTACGGCTATTTAAACGCTTCTTTATTAACCACATAGGGCATTTTGTTAATGTCGCCCTCATAGTTCCCCTCCAGCACATCGAGCAGTCCCTGGACGCACCGTCCGGCCATGCCAACCTCAGGATCTGGGGAAAGGCGGGTCTGGTTTGCGCCGCTGGCAAAATGATGGAAAAGCCGGCATCGGTCCTCGATCGCCGGATCACGGAGTGGAGAATCTGGCGGCAGGGGTTCCCTTTCAAAGACATCGAGCGCCGCGCCGGCAATCCACCGCTCGCGCAGCGCCTTTGCCAAGGCTGTTTCATCCACCACCGGCCCGCGAGAGGTATTGATCAGGTAAGCGGTGGGTTTTATCTTTCGCAGGCTGCTTTCATTGAACAGGTGGTAGGTAGGATTTTCCGATTCCCCTGGGTGTAGAAGTGGGACATGAATGCTGACGTAATCCGCTTCTTTTAAAGACTCCTCAAATTTTACATAGCGAATCGTCGTCCTGTGCTTTTGCATGCCTTTGGAATGGCGGAGGTCCATCACCTCCTGAATGCCCCGGATGTACTCCTGGTTCTGGTACATCGGGTCATAGCACAGGATATTCATATCGAAGCCGGTACACTTTTTAATCATGGCCATGCCGATGCGGCCGGTGCCGATGATGGCAATCGTCTTGCCGGTGACCTCATCGCCCAGAAAAGGCAGAAAAGGATGCCAATAGCCCCATTGGTTCTTGCGGACCAGATTTTCACTGGCCCAAAGCTTGCGGGCGAGCGCTCCCATCATGAAAAAGGCAAACTCGGCGGTGGCCTCGGTAAGCACATCGGCGGTCTGGGTAAACGGGACCTTGTAGCGGTTGGCGTCCGCGCGGTTGATATTGTCAAAGCCCACCGCGATCTGCGCTACCACTTTGAGCCTGCCCTTGCCGGCTTCGAATATCTCGGCGTCAATGGAATCGCGCAAAGTGGTAATCAGTCCATCAATTCCCTGCCGGACCTTCTCAATAATCAGCTTCTTAGGTGGAGGTTCCGGAGCGGGATAGACCTCCACTTCATATCCCTTATCGCGCAGCCGATCGAGCGCAGGCTGGCCGATATCACAGGTGGCGTAGATGCGTTTCTTCATCGGAACTACCTTTCTTTTTGTACCGCTCCGCTTTCCTGAATTACAGGTTCTCCGTTGCCCATTTATCGATCCGCTGCAGCGCCTTCTCAAGGTTCTCTATGGAGTTGGCCACGCTAAAGCGCAGGAAGCCTTCTCCAAAGTTGCCGAAGGATGTCCCGGAGAGGCAGGCGACCCCAGCCTCTTCCAGAAGAGCGTCGGCCAGCTTCTTCGATGCCCAGCCGGTGCCTTGGATATTGGGGAAAACATAGAATGCCCCTTTAGGAGTACGGCAACGAAAGCCTTTAATCTTATTGAGTCCGCGCACAAAAATATCGCGACGCTGCTTGAATGCTGAGCACATACTGTCCACGGAAGACTGACTTCCCCGCAGCGCCTCAATGCCCGCCATCTGGGTAAATCCTGCGGTGCAGGAATTCGAGTTGGTCATCAGCCGCGAGACGCTCAACGCCAGGTCGGGACGCATGACGCCATATCCCAGTCGCCATCCGGTCATGGCGTAGGTCTTGGAAAAGCCGTCCAGCAGGATGGTGCGATCGCGAAATTCCGGCAATGACATGATGGAAAAGTGCCGGCCTTCAAAGATCAACCGGCTGTAAATCTCGTCCGAGAGCACCATCATGTCGTTGTTGCCGATTGCGGCCGCGATCTCGCGAATATCTTTTTCGTCCAGAACACCGCCGGTAGGGTTCTGCGGCGAATTCAGGATAATGAGTTTCGTCTGGGGCGTGATCTTACTGGCGAGCTCTTCCACATTGAGGCGAAAGTCCCGCTCTTCCCGCAGATGCAGTGGGACGGCTTTAGCGCCCAGAAAGTGAATCACCGACTCGTAAATCGGGAAACCAGGATTGGGATAAATTACATCATCCCCTTCTTCAAGCAAGGCCAAGGCACAGAAGAAAATAATAGGCTTACCGCCTGGAACAACAACAACTTCTTCAGGTAGTACTTTAATATTGCGCGAACGCGATATCTCGGCGGCAATCGCCTCTCGCAGGGCCGGAATTCCGGCCGAAGGCGTGTAATGCGTCCACCCGCTTTGCAATGCGCGGACACCGGCTTCGACCACATTTTCTGGCGTGTCGAAGTCCGGTTCGCCGATTTCCAGATGGACGATGTCCCTGCCCTGGGCCTCCAGGGCGCGGGCGCGGACCAGAACTTCAAATGCCGTTTCCGTGCCCAGACGGGACATGCGTTGCGCGAGCTTCAGTTTTGGCTTGGGAATATCGGATGTCACTATTGGCACCTAAGAGAAAACCTATGATTATAGTGATAATTTTCCAAGCTGGCTGTATATAATTAAAGGACGTTATGCCCAGGTATTCAATCGTTGTCCCTTTTCATAATGAGCAGGAGAGTGTCACCTCCCTTTACGACCGTCTGAAGGGCGTCATGGAGGCTGCCGGCCAAAGCTTTGAGCTGGTATTTGTCGACGATGGCAGCTCGGACCGCACCTACCGGTTATTGCAGGAGATTGCCGCGGTAGACAGCCGTGTCGCCGTGGTAAAGCTGCGCCGGAATTTTGGACAAACTTCCGCCCTGGCGGCGGGATTCGACCACGCGGTAGGGGATTACATCATCGCCATGGACGGCGATCTGCAGCATGATCCCGACGATATTCCGCTCTTCCTGGAGCGGATTGCCGAAGGCTATGACATCGTAAGCGGCTGGCGCAAGCAGCGCATCGATAATTTCGTATTGCGCCGTATTCCCTCGCGATGCGCCAACTGGCTGATGGCCAAGCTTAGCGGCGTGGACATCCATGATTTTGGGACTACATTCAAGGCGTACCGCCGCGAAATCATCCATCAGGTCCCGCTTTACGGAGAGCTGCATCGCTTTATTCCCGCGCTCGCCTCCTGGTATGGGGCCTCGATTTGCGAGATCCCGATCCGCAATATCAATCGCGAAAAGGGCGCATCGCACTACGGCATCTCGCGTACCTTCCGCGTCTTTTTCGACCTGATCACCATCCGGTTTCTGCTGCGCTATCTTTCGCGTCCGCTGCATTTCTTCGGCACCTTCGGCATGGCAGGCATAGCCTGCGGGTCTTTCATTAGCCTCTGGCTCCTGGCCTTAAAAGTATTCCAGCATGCCGATATCATGGACCAGCATGGGCCCTTGCTGGTCTTTGCCGCCGTATTGATCGTTGCCGGGGTGCAGCTGCTGGCGCTGGGACTCTTAGGCGAGATGCAGGTGCGGCATTATCACGATCCATCGCGGCGGGCGCCCTACTCCGTGGAGCGCGTACTACGGGCCCAGCAAAGCGAGCAAGTCGCGGAATAATTGTTTTTTTTTGCGGTTAGCCCTTGATCGGGAGTTCCTTTGCGCGCTTCCCGCTTCCTGCGATCTCAAAACTCCGATATTTCTTTCATCGCCTCGAACAAATCTGAGGCCTGCGGCAGGATCGCGTTTTCCAGGATCGGCTGGTAAGCGACATACGTGTCCATGGCCGCGACCCGGCGGACCGGGGCGTCAAGATCGTCGAAGAGTTCGTCGCCGATGCGAGCTGCGATCTCCGCCCCATATCCCCAACTGAGCATGTCTTCGTAAGCGACCAGCACCCGGTTGGTCTTGCGGACAGAAGCGGTGATGGCCTCCCAATCGTAAGGATTGAGCGTGCGCAGGTCCAGCAGCTCAACGCTGACATCAAGCTCCCGTTGTATTTTTTGCGCCGCCTGCAGCGCCCGCGGGACTACCGCGCCGTAGGTGATCACGGTCATGTCGGTTCCTTCCCGCACTACTTTCGCCTTTCCGAACGGCACCATGTAGTCCGGTCCGGGATAAGGAGCGCGCCCATAGGTCTCGCGATACAGGCGCTTGTGTTCCAGAAAGAGGACGGGATCGTCGCAGCGAATGGCGGTGCGCAGCAATCCATTTGCATCCAGCGCATTCGAGGGGAAAACCACCCGCAGGCCTGGGATATGGGTAAAGATGCTCTCTCCGCATTGGGAATGGTAGATAGCGCCGCCGGTCAGATATCCCCCAATCGCCACCCGAATCACCGCAGGCGCGGAAAACGTGCCATTGGAGCGCCAGCGCAGCACCGAAAGCTCATTGCGTAATTGCATCATCGCCGGCCAGATGTAATCGAAAAACTGGATCTCAACCACCGGCTTCAACCCGCGCGTCGCCATTCCCGTGGCCCGGCCCACGATGCTGGCCTCGGCGAGCTGGGAGTTATAAACCCGCTGCGAGCCGTAATCGCATTGCAAGCCGGAGGTCAGCTTGAATACCCCACCCTTCCCTTTTACTAGCTTGTCTCTTAAATATTGGTCGCGGCTGCAATCGGCGACATCTTCGCCAAAGACCACCATGCGTTGGTCGCGCCGCATCTCGTCTTTGAGGCAAAGATTGATGAGGTCGGCCATGGTTTTTACCTCGGCAGGCGAGGAACTCTCTGGCTCGCTTTGAAATTTTGGGGATGTAGGATCGATATCCGGAGAGTAAACATTCTCCAGGATGCTCTCGACTTTGGGAAACTTTGCCGCCAACGCGCGGTCCGCCGCCCGCCGGATCTCCTCATCCACCTCTTTTTCCAGCCGGTTGATCCCCTCCTCATCGAGGATGTTCTCGCGGATCAGCAGCATCTGCGTGCGGTTAATGGGATCGCGCAGCGCGTCTTTCTGGCGCTCCTGGTCCGGGCGATACAAGCGCTCGTCATCCGATAACGAGTGAGAGTAGGGGCGAATCACATGTCCATGCACGAATGCCGGTCCCTGGCCGGAACGGCAATGCTCCACTGCTGCCTGCATCGCGGCATAACTTGCCACCGGATCGGTGCCATCGATCTCCGCAAAATAAAAATTGGGGAAATTGGCGACCAGCCTGGAAATGTTTCCTCCGGCGGTATTGACTTCTACCGGCACCGAGATGGCGTAGCCATTGTCCTCGCAGACGAACAATACCGGCAGCTTCAGGTTGGAGGCAGCATTCATGGCTTCCCAGAATTCGCCCTGGCTGGTCGTCCCCTCCCCCAGCGAGACATATACCACTTCGTCTCCGTGAAATGTTACATGCTTGAATTCGCGATAATCGTTGCTGCCGCTGACCCCTTTGGCCGCTTCGGGATTCTGGCTGAAGTAACGGGTGGCCTCGGCGCATCCCACCGCCTGCAGGATCTGCGAGCCGGTGCATGAGGACTGGGAGACGATATTGAGCTTGTTGTGGCCCCAGTGGGAGGGCATCTGCCGTCCTCCGGAGCTTGGGTCGTCCGCGGCGCCCACCGATTGCAGCAGTTGCTCCTCCGGTCCCAGCCCGAGGGTAAGGCAAAGCGCCCGGTCGCGATAGTAGGGATAAAACCAGTCATAGCCAGGCCGCAGGCATAGACCGGCAGCAACATTGAGCGCCTCATGTCCTGCGCCGGAAATCTGGAAGAAAACTTTTTGCTGCCGCTTCAGAAGAATTTCGCGATCGTCCAGGCGGCGGGACATGTACATCAGGCGATAAATCTGGACGAGCTGCTTGGGGGTCAGTCCCTGATAAGTCTTCTCTTGCCTGACTTCGGGTTCAGTCCGGGTTATCGCCATGGGAAACTCCTTGGGAAACACGCTCCGGGTTGTTGGGAACTGTTCATTTTAGCCGTTCTTCCGCGAAATAGAAAAAAGAAAGCTCCAAACAGGTGAGAGAAAGGATTCCACAGTTGTGGTCCTGAGGCCCTGCCGATAATAGCCTCAGCGATTCATCGTTGGGGACAGATCACAAGCGACCATCGGTTCCGGTCAGGGAGTGCTGAACTTTGCCTGCCATTCACTTCCTTGATTATATTGCAATACTGCAATATAGTGAGCTATATGAGTGACCTTGGCCGCTTCAAGGCTGAATTCTTCAAGGCCCTTGCGCATCCTCTCCGCATTGCCATTCTCGACGCCCTCCGCAACGGCGAACTGGGAGTGAATGAGCTCTCCGCCCTCCTGAAGGTGGAACAGAGCACGCTCTCCCAGCAGTTAGCGGTGCTGCGAAACAAAAACATCGTAGGCGGACGCAAGGAGGGGTTGAATGTCTATTACTCGGTCCGCGACACCACTGTTTTCAAACTGCTTGATGTTGCCAAACAGATCTTCAACAACCAGTTGATCGATGTTAAGGACATGCTTTTGCAGATCGCCAGACCGGCGGCGGGTGGCCGGTGAGTTTTCTCCCCTCCAGCGCTAAGAAGCTCTCCCCGCTTGAGCGGAATGAGTGGCTCCCTAAGTCCGTCCTCTGCCTCAGGACCTATTCTCGAAAACAATTTTTTGCAGACGTAGTCGCCGGAATCACCGTAGGCATGGTCGCTCTTCCCCTGGCCATGGCCTTTGCCATTGCTTCGGGTGTGCCGCCACAGGCCGGACTTTATTGCGCGGTAGTGGCTGGCTTCCTGATCTCCGCTCTGGGAGGATCTTCCACCCAGATCGGAGGACCCACCGGCGCGTTCGTGGTGGTCGTCTTTGGGATCGTGACCCGCTACGGCATCGACGGCCTCTATATGTGCACGCTGCTGGCGGGAATTTTACTGGTCGTGCTGGGAGCGACCGGATTGGGAACGGCCGTCAAGTTCATTCCGCGTCCGGTGGTCGTCGGATTTACCAACGGCATTGCGGTCATCATTGCCAGCACTCAGATCAAGGACTTCTTCGGCCTTAAGGTAGAAAAGCTTCCGGGAGAATTCCTGGGAAGAATGGAAGCGCTGATCTCGCATTTTCGGACGCTCTCCCTGGCCGAAACCTCGCTGGGCTGTATCGCGCTGATGGTGATCCTGCTCTGCGGGCGATATCTCAAGCGGATGCCGGGCTACATCGTTGCCCTGGTGGTAGGCGCCGCGATGGTGTGGGGGTTGAAGCTGCCGGTGGAAACCATTGGGACGCGCTTCGGCGGCATCCCTTCCGGCCTCCCCGCCTTTCACCTGCCGCGCTTTCATGCAGAGCTGATTCGGCCGCTGATCTCTCCTGCGATCACGGTAGCGATGCTGGGCGCCATTGAATCGCTGATGTCGGCCGTAGTCTCGGATCGCATGAGCGGCAGCAAGCATAATCCGAATGTCGAGCTTATGGGTCAGGGCGTGGCTAATATCGTCTCACCGCTCTTTGGCGGGCTACCCGCAACCGGCGCCATCGCCCGCACCGCGACCAATATCCGCTCCGGCGCCAAAACCCCAGTCGCCGGCATGACGCACGCCCTGACCCTGCTTGCCGTGTTGATGTTCGCTACTCCACTGGCGCGCTTCATACCGCTTTCCGCGCTCGCCGCCATCCTCTTCGTGGTCTCTTACAATATGGGGGAATGGCGGGAGATTCCGGAGCTGCTCAAGCTTTCGCGGCTTGAGATCGGCACCTGGCTGCTGACCTTCGGACTGACCGTCTTCGCCGATCTTACGGTCGCGGTCGAGGCGGGCATGATCATGGCCGCGCTGGTATTCATTCGCAAGGTGACCCTCACCACCAAAATCTCGCGAGTGACGCCCGAATATGTTGAAGGCAGCCGCGCCCATATTCTGCAGGACAAGTTCATTCCGCCCTATGTCGCAGTCTTCCGCATTCATGGGCCTTTTCTCTTCGGCGCGAGCGACAAACTGGAGGAGGTCCTGCACCGCCTGCCGGACTTGCCCCCGGTCCTCATTCTCCGCTTGCGCAACATGAGCGCCCTCGATGCCACTGGCCTCCAGGCCCTGCAGCATTTCGGCGAGGTCGTACGCTTATCGGGCCGGGGCTTGATCTTGTGCGGCGCTCTCGAACAACCCGCCCGGCTTATGCGGCAGGCGGAGTTCGAAGAGCATGTTGGCGTCCGGAACATCTGTGCCAATATCGGTGAGGCCCTGGAGCGCGCCAAAGCGCTATTCGCGGAGTTGGGCGAGAGCGCCCCGGTACGCGCCCTGTGGGGAAAGAGATGGACCGACAGAATGGAAACCGCCGCAACCGCTGACCCGGATGCTGAGGAATTATCTCCACATTGGAAGTAGATCAGTTAACCCGCGGGCCCTCTTCCCCAAAGACACTTTTCAGTTTCGTTCCAAGTTTCAAAAGCGAGCTGAAGTTTTGTAATTAGCGCACAAAAAGAGCGGAAACACCGGGTAAGAGCCAGACTTTAGTCCGGCGTCAGAGTGAGCACAGAAGATAGTCAAATATTTAACTTGGCGTGCAGTATTTCGCTATAATGCACAGACAGAATTCATTGAACATTCGTTTGTGTAAAGGGGATATCAATGGTCCTCCGTATATTCCTTGCCGTGGCCCTGATCTGGGGCTCCGCGTGCCCGTCTTTCAGCTACGCAGCCACTCAAACGAAACAATCCAAAAAGGACGCGAAAGCGGCGTTATTGAATGCCAGCCTCCAGACGATTAGCAAGGGCAAAACCGCACTCGAAGAAGATGGAAAATTTTTGACTGAAAACCTGCCGGCAACTGTAAGCGAGCAGAATGCTGTAAATGCTTATATGCATGCCCGAAAGCTCTATCAGGCTGCTCAGAGCGAATACAACTCTTGGCTCCAGGTACTGGCAACCGACATCAAAGACGATCTGCCCCTCGCCCCGAACTACGCCACGGCGGCCGAGCGCGCCCAGCATAACGTCGATGAATTTTCTAAATACGTTGACACCGTGGTTACGGATATTAAGACTGGAAAGCTCAAGGCCGCGAATGGAACAGTTTCAAATATCCTGGATGCGATGGCCACTCCCGCCAAAGGTCCGACTGGAATCGTGAAGATTGGAATCGATCTCTATCACGCGATTAAAGGAGAGCAAGCCAAACAGCGAGCAGCGCTGGCGGACGACTTGCTCACTACTTATCGAGTAAAAGCCTGGGAAGATCTGCTGCCGTCCGCTCAAAAAGCAGCTCCAGTAGCCGCTCAGGCATCGCCGGTCTCCGACGGGGAAACAACATCGGCTTCGAGCAGCGCTGCGGCGTCTTCGGCCCCTTCATCGGGTAGCTCGACTGCCACCGCTCCCTCTTCCTCCACTAACAGTATGGGAGCTATGCCCGACAACACTGCGGGCAGCGCAAACAGCGCCGCGACTCCGGATAATTCAACTGGGCAAAGCAATTCGACACCAAGCCCTCAAACCAACAGCCAAGGCAGCACATATCCCAAGTAAAAAAGTGTAACTCACCGCAAAGCATGTGGGTTCGGATGGACCTCGTTCTGATTGGCGAACTAGGCAGAATTAACGCTCAGATTTTATCAAACGATGATCGTGTACGCGAATGGCGTCTGGCAACTTCGTATTTCAGGCCTAGAACCTGCGCCCTGCATGGCGCATAGGAGGCTGGGATGGCAGGACCGGAAGTGCTGATTGCAGGCGCGGGGCCAACCGGGTTAGTGCTCGCCCTCTGGCTCACAAAGATCGGTGTGCGGGTCCGCATCGTCGACAAGGCAGAAGGGCCAGGGACCACCTCCCGGGCGCTGGTGATGCATGCGCGCAATCTGGAATTCTATCGCCAGATGGGGATTGACCGGATCGCGATCGAGCGCGGCATCGAATTCAAGGTAGCCAATCTTTGGCTGCGCGGGAAGCGCGTCGGCCGGCTTCCTTTCGGCGACCTCCAGGCCAGCATCAGTCCATATCCTTATGCTCTGATCTTTCCGCAAGACCGGCACGAAGAGATGCTGGTCGAGCAGCTGGAGTCTCTTGGAGTGCGGGTCGAACGCAATACCGAGTTGCTCTCGCTGCAATGCTCGGAGCAGGCGGTTTCCGCTCGGCTGCGGAAGACGACGGGAGAGGAGGAAGTATGTCAGGCAGCGTATCTGGCTGGTTGCGATGGGGCGCACTCGACAGTGCGCGAGAGTATCCAGGCCGGATTTCCGGGAGGGACCTACGCCAACACATTCTATGTCGCGGACGTCGTGGCCGAGGGCCCGGTTGCCAATGGAGAACTGCATCTCGCCTTGGACGATGCCGACTTTATTGCCATATTTCCTATGAAAGGCGCGGGCCGGATCAGGCTGGTCGGCGCCCTGCGCCACGATGTTAACGACCCGCAGGAGCTCCGATGGGAAAACGTCAGCCATGATATCGTCAGCCGGTTGAAGATGGAGGCGAAGCAGGTGCGATGGTTCTCAACCTATCGTGTGCATCATCGCGTGGCCTCTCACTTCCAGAAGCAGAGGATCTTTTTATTGGGCGACGCTGCCCACATCCACAGCCCCGTGGGTGGCCAAGGGATGAACACCGGCATCGGCGACGCTGTGAACCTGGCGTGGAAGTTGGGGGCGGTACTGAAAGCGAAAGCCCCCGCTGTTTTGCTGGACACCTATGAGCCGGAGAGGATCGCCTTCGCGCGGAAGCTGGTGCAAACCACCGATCGCGCATTTACATTTGTCAACGCGCGCGGGCCCATCGCAAAGCAGGTGCGCCTGCGGGTGGCGCCCCGTCTGTTGCCGCTGCTTTTTCGCTTTGCCGCGGTGCGACGGCTCATGTACCGCACCGTCTCG
The DNA here is from genome assembly GCA_964581225.1 of uncultured Terriglobales bacterium. Taxonomy (GTDB): domain Bacteria; phylum Acidobacteriota; class Terriglobia; order Terriglobales; family Acidobacteriaceae; genus CAYTQA01. The sequence goes on from CAZONJ010000068.1 coordinate 16,968, forward strand.
CAGACTTCTATCTCGTATCCTCACAGTCCTTTGAGCGCAGGCTCGGCGGGAAAGGTGAAGGGCGGTGATCGGCTGCCCTGGGTCAGGCCCCAGGAAGGTCGCGGAGAGGATTCGGACAATTTTGCCAGCCTTAAAAGCATGGATTGGCAAGTGCACGTCTATGGCAATGCGACCAGCGCGCAGCAAAGACTGTGCGCCGCGCGGGAATTGCCGCTCCATGTCTTTCCCTGGAACACGGATGCAGCCTGGGCCAGGCTAAAAAAGGATGTGGTTTATGTCATTCGTCCGGACGGCCATGTGGGAATGGTCGAACCAAGCGGTGATGCGCAGAAGATCGCTGAATATCTCGATTCGTGGAGGCCGGGGCCAAGCGGAGACCTCCTCATCAATACAAGATGTGATCCCAACCTGGAACACTGACCGGAGGCGTAGGGTCTCCCAGACCTGACTTCTTGATCAGTGTGTGCGCGAATGAATTGCTGTTCCAAGAAGATGATCCAAGAATAAATCGCTCATCGAGTCCATCGAGCAGAAATACCCGCTCTAAGCCTCGAGGCTCTTGGAATGCTTGGCCCACGGCGCGTCTCCTCCGATCGTAATTCTTCGGTCGGATACCACTTCTTTGTTCTATCAAGGAATGGAATCCTTTATGAGCTGTAGAGTTTCAGTACCGAGAGGATAGCAGCACCAACAGTAAGAGGCTGCAAAGCAAACTGGAACCAGCGTGCAAGCATTGCGCTTTTACGAGCGTTCCGGAGTGCTGCCGAAACCAACCCGCACCGAAGGCGGATACCGGGTATATGCGCCCGGCGATCTTCGGCGCATTGCATTGGTCCGCCAAGCAAAACGGCTGGGCTTCTCGCTGGAGGAAATCAGACGAATCCTGTGGTTGCGTCAACGATGACTGGAAACAATCCGGCGAGGCAGGGACCAAAGGTGATGTGATCTGTGGACTGATCGAACGCACGATTTCTAAGAAACTGCATAACAAAACCAGAGGAGGAAATAATGGTACTGAAAAAA
>CAZONJ010000069.1:0-17726 GCA_964581225.1 uncultured Terriglobales bacterium
GAGGTGCTCTACATCTCGCCCCTCAAGGCCCTGGGAAACGACATTCAAAAGAACCTGGAGCGTCCGCTGGGCGAGATCATGCAGCTTGCCGCCGAGCGCGGGCTGCTGATGCCGGAGATCCGGACCTTTGTCCGAACCGGCGACACGCTCCCGGCGGAGCGCCAGCGGATGCTGAAGCGGCCTCCCCACATCCTGGTCACGACACCGGAATCGCTTTACATCCTGCTCACCGCGGAGAAGAGCCGCAATCTGCTGCGCGATGTCGAAACCGTAATCGTGGACGAGATCCACGCCGTCGCCGACGACAAGCGCGGCGCCCATCTTGCCCTTTCCCTGGAGCGTCTGGATGCGCTCGCCCATCGCCGCCCGGTGCGCATCGGACTTTCGGCGACGCAGAAGCCGATTGAGCTGGTCGCCGACTTCCTTCGTGGCGCTGAAGCCAATCGAGCGCCTGCCGCCATCGTGAATGTCGGCCATCGCCGCAAGATGGACCTGGCCATAGAAGTCCCGGATAGCGAGTTGGGCGCGGTAGCCACCATGGCGATCTGGGAGGAGATCTACGAGCGCCTGTGCGCCCTGGTCCAGCAACATCGCTCTACGCTGATCTTTGTGAACACGCGCACCCTCACCGAGCGGCTGGCGCACCAGCTTGCCGAGCGTCTGGGGGAAGAGAACGTTGCCGCCCATCACGGAAGCCTCTCGCGCAAACTGCGGCTTGCGGCGGAGAGCAAGCTGCGGAATGGCGAAGTGAAGGCGCTGGTGGCGACAGCCTCACTCGAACTGGGAATCGACGTTGGACATATCGACCTGGTCTGCCATATCAGCTCGCCCCGGCAGATCGCGATCATGCTGCAGCGCATCGGGCGCGCCGGACACTGGCGCGGAGCTGTCCCCAAGGGACGCATCTTCCCTACCACACGCGACGAGCTGGTGGAATGCGCGGCGCTGGTGCGCTCCATGCAGAGCGGAGAGCTCGACCGCCTCTTTATTCCCGAGGCCCCGCTCGATGTGCTGGCGCAGCAGATGGTCGCGATGTGCGCCGCCGAAGAGTGGGACGAAGCGGAGATTCTTAAGCTGGCGCGGCGCGCTTACCCGTATCGCAACCTGCCGGAAGAGGAATTCGAGTGCCTGCTGAAGATGCTCTCCGACGGCATCGCCTCGCAGCGCGGACGCTACGGAGCTTACCTGCACCGCGATCGCGTGAACGGACGCGTGCACGCCCGGCGCGGCAGCCGTCTGGTGGCGGTCACCAATGGAGGCGCAATCCCGGACACCGCGCTCTTCAGCGTAGTGGCCGAGCCCGATGAGGTGCTGGTCGGGACGCTCGACGAAGATTTCGCGGTCGAGAGCAATGTGGGCGATGTGATGCTGCTGGGCAATACCAGTTGGCGCATCCGTCGCGTCGAATCCAATGGCCGTGTGCTGGTTGAGGACGCCCACGGCGCCGCGCCGACGATTCCCTTCTGGCGTGGCGAGGCCCCGCAGCGGACTACCGAGCTTTCGGCGCAGGTGGCGCACATTCGGCAGACCGTTCACGAGATGGCGCCCTCAAGCGTACGCTGCGATCTCTCGCAGGGCGCTGATTTCACCCGTCAACCCGGAGTCGGCGAGACCATCGCATGGCTCAAGCAGGAGTGCGGCCTGGACGATGCCGGCGCGCAACAGATCGTGGAATATGTCGTTGCCGGGCGCACTATTCTGGGCGCGGTACCGACGCAGCGCACCATCATCGCCGAACGCTTCTTCGATGAAGGTGGCGGAATGCAGCTTGTGCTTCATGCCCCCTTCGGAGGCCGCATCAATAAGGCCTGGGGGCTGGCGCTGCGCAAGCGTTTTTGCCGCTCCTTCAATTTCGAGCTGCAGGCGGCTGCCACCGATAATGGACTGAATATCTCGCTGGCCGAGCAGCATAGCTTTCCCCTGGCCGACGTCTTCCATTTCCTCCACGAAAACACGGTGCAGCATCTGCTGGAGCAGGCGGCGCTCGCCTCTCCGCTCTTTGGCTCGCGCTGGCGTTGGGACGCGGGCCGCGCGCTGGCGTTGCTGCGCTTCCGCAACGGAAAAAAGATCGCGCCCCAGATTCAACGCACACGATCCGACGATCTGCTGGCCTCGGTCTTTCCCGATGTCGCTGCCTGCCAGGAAAATATTGAAGGGGAGATCAAGATTCCCGACCATCCGCTGGTGCGCGAGGTCATGAAGGACGTCCTCACCGAGGCGATGGACATCGATGGCCTGAAAGAGCTGCTGCGCCAGATCGAGAATGGCGGCATCGAGTGTATCGCCGTGGACACGCCGGTGCCCTCGGTCTTCTCCCATGAGATCCTCAATTCGCATCCTTATGCCTATCTGGACGACGCGCCGCTCGAAGAGCGCCGGGCGCGCGCGGTGGAGATGCGCAGGACGCTGCCTGCATCCGTCCTGGACGAAGTCGGCCATCTCGATCCCGCCGCTATCGCCGAGGTCCGGCAGGACGCATGGCCCGATGTGCGCGACCATCATGAGCTGCATGACACATTGCTCACGCTGGTTGCCATTCCCGAAAGTTTGGAAGAATTTCGCAGGGAAAATCCAGCCGAACTCTGGCCGCATTTCTTTGAGCGCCTCCGAAGCGCCGGACGCGCTACGCGGGCACAGCTCGATGGCCGCTGCTTCTGGGTCGCGGCGGAAAAGCTGGCGAGCTTTCAAAGTATTTATCCGCAGGCGCAACCTGAAGACACTTTGGCCGCCGTAGAAGCGCCGCCGGCCTCTCGCGCAGACGCGCTGCTGGCGATGATCGCGGGATGGATGATGCATTGCGGTCCCACCACCGCAGCAGCCCTGAGCGAGGCGCTCTCGATTCCATCCACTGAGATCGAACAAACTTTGCTGCGCCTGGAGGCCAGCGGCTCCATCCTGCGCGGGAAGTATGAACTGGCTGACCCCAATGCGACCGAATGGTGCGAGCGCCGCCTGCTGGCGCGTATCCATCGCCTCACGCTGGGAGCATTGCGCAAGCAGATCGAGCCGGTCACGGCAGCCACTTTCATGCAGTGGCTGCTCCATTGGCAGCACCTCGCTCCCGGCTCGCAGACCAGCGGCGAGCATGGCGTGCTGGAAGTCGTGCGCCAGCTTCAGGGCTTTGAAGTCCCGGCAGCGGTATGGGAGCGTGAGGTGCTGGCGCGGCGAGTGCGCGACTACGATTCCTCGCATCTCGACCGCCTCTGCCTGATGGGGACCGTCGGATGGGGGCGCATCTCTCCGCATCCGGCGACGCTCGATTCTTCCCAGACCGGGTTGCGGCGGATCGTGCCTACCAGCGTGGCGCCGGTGACCTTCTTCGTGCGCGAAGATGCAGACTGGATTGCGGCTTGCCCGCATAACACCGAGAACAACGGGACGCCGGAGCTGGAGCGCAGCCTGAGTCCGATCGCTCAGGAGGTTTTTGCGGTGCTAAAGGCGCGGGGCGCGCTCTTCTTCGCCGATATGGTGCGCTCCACCGGCAAGCCGAAATCCGAGATTGAAACCGGCTTATGGGAGCTGGTGGCCGCCGGCCTGGTCACCGCCGATGGCTTCGATAACCTGCGCTCCCTGATTGGCCCGCGACGCCGCGAGAGTAAACGGATGCTGCGTCCGCGCAGCAGCGCCGGGCGCTGGTCCGTGCTGCGCAACGCCGACCTCACCGCACGCGATGCGGCGATTGAAGCCGCTTGCCGCATGTTGCTGCGCCGCTATGGGGTGGTCTTTCGCGAATTGCTGGCGCGCGAATCGGTTACCCCGAAATGGCGCGAGCTGCTCCAGGTATTCCGCCGCCTGGAGGCGCGAGGTGAAATTCGCGGGGGCCGCTTCGTAAGCGGCTTTCTTGGCGAGCAGTTTGCATTGCCGGAGGCCGTCGAATCCTTGCGCGCCTATCGCAAGATGCCTGCCCACTCTGAAACCATTACCCTCTCCGCCGCCGATCCGTTGAACTTAGTAGGGGTGATCGTCCCCGGCGAGCGGGTGCCGGCAATCTCTTCACGGAGCGTCAGCTTCCGCGATGGACTTGCATTGCAGGCAGCTCCCGTCGACCAAGCCGGAGAAGATGCTCCGACCACTCCGCACCCTCAGGCCATCGCGCAGAATGCAGGGTGAGGGATGCAGGACAGCTCTCCAGCATCGCGCCCCAACCTCGCAGCGCAACTTGTGGAGGGCGTCGATTACTACATCGAGAACGGCTTTTGGGTCTTTACCGCTGAATATTTAAAGAAGCGAGGATACTGCTGCCAGTCAGGCTGCCGCCATTGTCCCTATGGACACCGGCGGGAGGACAAGTAATTACGAGATCGGCGCATGTCAAGAGCTCTGCAATCAATTCGCTTTGATCGCGGGCCTCGCGGAACACAAATACAGATAACGCACTCCCACCGCGATGGAAGCGGCCAGAGCAAAAATCGCTGCGTCCAGGCCGAATTCAATTCCAAAAACCAGCGAAGCAGATGCGAGCAGGATCCCGATCGAGATGGCGGAGATGAGGAACCAGCGCAAGCCAGGACGGATCCGAGTCTTCTGGTTTGAAAGTACCAGGATCCATAACGCCATCAGGGCGAGCAAACCGAATACTGCAAGAAGGAGGGCCGCGACCGAAATCAGCAGATCGAGCGCATTCTCGCGAAAAGGCCCGCCAGACCACAAACCAGAAACTGCATGGGTGATGGAGATCGCCTGAAAATAAGCTGACCTCGTCAGGAAATAACCAAAAAAGTAGGTGCTCGGCAGGACTCCAAGCAGTAGCTCCAACGCTTTGATTACGGTGCCTCGATCGAGCTTCATCGATTTGGACCTAAAACGCCGGGTTGTGTCTCCGCGCGCAGCGGGTTGTTATGCCCTCCGGGCGGGGCATTGCGAAATCTAAAAGCGGCGAGTATCAGCGATATAGCCACGATCACAACATCGAGCACCCGTACCAAATCTGCTCTTCCGGCCGGCAATGCCAGCCATAAGGCAGGCACGAAGAAGGCGGCCAGCATGCCGCTGCCCAGCAGCGGAAGCCATCTCGCCCACTTTCGCTTCGAAAACCATGTGAGGAGCGCGCCGGTCACCAGCAAAAGCGATCCCGCAAACAGCTCTGCATACCACCACGAGAATGGCATTCCATACAGTCCGGTCAGCGTCATCCATATCGACCAGTAAAAGCCGATGAGAGCAGCTAACAGGTAAGAAACACAGGCGACATGTTTCATCTGCGTAGTGATAATACTGTCCTTTAATTTAGCCCAAAATCAATCGTCGTCATGGTCATGATCGTTGTCATCATCATCGTCATCGTCGTCGCCATGGTGGCGATGGCGGCGCTGCCGCAAGATCACTACATCGTCGTATTGACGGACGCGCTGCAGGCGGCCCAATTCGCGCTGGCTGATCACGACCGAATTGACGTGAAAGGTCAGCACGGTTTCGGAAGGCAGCACGATCTCTTCCCTGCCGGTAATGTACGCGCCAATCACTCCCGCTCCTGCGCCCGCCGCCGAACCGACGAGCACGCCTTTGCCCCCGGCTGCGGCGCCGCCGATCAGACCGCCCAATCCCGCAGACTCGCCAATGATGATCAGATTGCGCCTTCCGTGGGACTCCGCTTTGATGGTCAGCGAGCCCGCCTCAATCGGAATCCTGCCTGAATCGCTATGCACGCTGCTCAACCTCAGCGTGATCAACGCCGGCCGCTTTAGCCTGCCCGAACTGATTACGTCACGGACCTGGCCGGTCACCAGCGTATCTCTTTCGGCGACAATACGGTCCTGCACGATCAATGGACTCTCAAGCGTCCCGGTGAAGGTATCGCCTCGCTGAATGCTTCCGGTGCTCAGGGTCTCATTCAGGCGGATGGTGACCGTGCTGGAGCTTTGAGCGCTGGCGGAGACTGTGAACAGCAGTGCGCAAGCCAGGAATGCTGAATATTTGTCGAAACGGCCGATAGGCATTTGTCTTCTCCGGACGCCAGGATATTCATTCTCTTCAAAATGATAGCGGCTCTTCTCTTTATGTGGGTAGTTACGAACAGGCATATAGGAATCCGGGTGCGCAGCACGTAAGTGCATGTCCTTCTACGCCCTCTATTCGACACTGCGGTAAGCGGCACAAAGCGCAAGCTCATCTGACAATAGAAGAGGACCGGGCGACAAGCCCGAGGGGGCCTTCATGCGCGCGCGGCGGAGCTTGATATTTGCGATCTTCCTCGCTCTAGCTGCGTCCCATCTGCTGCTGGCGCGGCAAGATCTATCGAGCAGGCGAAGGCTGGTCTCGCAGAAGGAAGGCGAGGCCATCGTCCAGATGGCGTTGGCCTACGGCCGGCAATCGGATTCCAAGCCCGACTGCTCTCACCTGGTCCATGAAATCTATAGCTCCGCAGGCCTGGATTACAGCTTCGCTGCCTCCCGGCAGCTTTACCACGGCATCGATGCCTTCGCCCGAGTTGCGCATGCCCAACCCGGGGATTTGATTGTCTGGCGGGGACATGTTGGCATCGTCGTCAGTTCCCGGGAGCACACTTTTTACAGTTCGCTGCGCTCTGGGGTGACCTCGGATTCTTATGATTCGCCCTATTGGCAAAGCCGGGGACGTCCGCGCTTCTACCGCTTCTTGCTGGATCGCGATCGAGAATCGCCGCTGGTTGCGCGAGCGGACGATGCAACCGGACCGCCCAGTACACAGGACAATCGTCCCGTCAGGACCATGCGCTCTCCGGCTTCGTTGATCGAAGTTCGCCAAGTCGCGGGACAAGCGAGGGCTGCGGAGACCGATGACTCCCCAGCGGTCGGTCCCGAGCGCTTCGTCTGGGTTTCCGCGCAACCGAAGCCCTCCCGCGAGGAGCTGTTATCGGCGCTGCTGAATCACAGCGCCTTCATGGCCAGACAGCTGCAAGGCAACGAGCTTCTGGATTTATCGAAAGAGATCGAAGTCGTGGATAAAATCGAAGTCGGAAAGATAAAAGTGAAAGGCGATCGGGGATGGGCGGAGCTGCAGATTCAGCAGACCGCCGGGCTTGCTGAAAACCGCGTCCATGCCAGAAATATTCAGAAGCAGCGGATCAATCTGCTTCGCGTGCATGGCGGCTGGAGCATTACCCCGGAAGCCGGACTGTATCTGCCCCATAGTGCCGCAGTCAAAGTGCTGGCCAATCAGCTGGCGCTGCTCTCGCGCACCTCAATTGGACGCCGCGACATGCGCTCGGTCTTACAACTGCTGGATGCGGTGCTGCAAGCGGAGCAAACTTATGTCGCCAGCGGACGGCAATAGTCACGACCCGGTTGGCTTGCCAGAATCACGGCCTTGTTTCGGATTATGCTCAGCAATCTATAAATGGACTCATCTCCGCCGCAATCCATTTAAAAGAATTACGGCAGAGACGCACCGCGCTACTTTTTGGACAATGATCCGGCGATATCGATCGAGAAACGGTACTTCACATCGCTCTTCAACATGCGTTCGTACGCTTCGTTGATCTTCTGAACCGGGATCACCTCTACGTCGGAGGTAATTCCGTGGCGGCCGCAGAAATCCAGCATCTCCTGCGTCTCCCTGATGCCCCCGATCATGGAGGCGGCGAACTGCCGCCGTTTGGGGATAAGGCTGAAGGCGTGCACCGGCAGCGGATTCTCCGGCGCGCCTACCAGGACCATGGTCCCATCGCGCTTGAGCAGCGCCAGGTAAGCGTTCACATCGTGCTGCGCCGAGACGGTGTCCAGAATGAAATCGAAGCTGTTGAGGTGCTTCTCCATCTCGGACTGGTTCTTTGAGACGACCACCTCTTTTGCGCCCAGCCTTTTCGCGTCTTCGGTCTTCCCGGGAGAGGTGGTGAACAGGACGACATGGGCGCCCAGGGCATTCGCGAGCTTTACGCCCATATGTCCCAGCCCTCCAAGTCCTACGACGCCCACCTTCTGTCCTTCCCTGACATTCCAGTGACACAGCGGAGAGTACGTGGTGATGCCCGCGCAGAGCAACGGAGCGGCGCCAGCAAGGTCCAGGTTCTCGGGGATGTTCAGCACGAAATCCTGGTCGACGACGATTGAATTTGAATATCCGCCAAAGGTCGTGCCGCCAAGATGCGGGTCCGCGCCGTTGTAGGTCCCGGTCATGCCGATCTCGCAATACTGCTCCAAACCTTCGCGGCAGCTCGCGCATTTGCGGCAGGAGTCAACCATGCAGCCCACGCCGACGGCATCTCCTGTTTTGAAATTCCTGACCTCCGCGCCAACTCGGGTCACGCGACCGACAATTTCATGACCTGGAACCACGGGATAGATTGTGTTTTGCCATTCATTGCGCGCGGTGTGCAGGTCCGAGTGACACACGCCGCAGAACAGTATCTCAATCTGCACATCGCGAGGACCGGGCTCCCGGCGCTCGAAAGAGAATGGCGCGAGCGGCGCGCTGGCGCTTTGCGCCGCATAACCGAGTGACTTCATCAATAGCTCTCCTGAATTTAAGGTACTTTGGCAGAGCGCTTCTGCCGGCAACTTCTATTGGATGACCTGCTGCCTGCTTCGATTCCCCATTTCCTGTTTCACCGCAAAATTTATTGCGATCTCCTCGATTTGCCGAGTAGACATATCGTCGAAAACAAATTTAAATGTCTGAGACTTGCGCGGACGCTGCGCGTTCGTGATGTATTTCTGCCCCAAAGTTTTCAAACAAACAGGAGATCCCAAGGAGATCGAATGATGCGTTCCTTCTTAATGCTGCTGCTGACCTGCGCAATCTTGTCCGCCAACGCGCTTTCCCAAACCGACCGGCGCGACGCCTTCGCCCTTCACGATCAGGACCGCGTGGTCTTTTATGGCGACAGCATCACCGAGCAGCGCCTATATACCCGGTTCCTCGAGGACTACGCGGTGACCCGCTTTCCGGAGAGGAAGATCGAATTCCGCAACGCCGGGGTAGGCGGCGATAAGGTGAGCGGCGGATGGGCGGGGCCGGTTGACCTGCGGGTCACGCGCGATCTGCTGGCATACCACCCCACAGTGGTCACGATCATGCTGGGCATGAATGACGGATATTATCGCGCTTACGATCCGGGAATCTTCAGCACTTATGCCGACGGCTATCGCAGGCTGGTAGAAGAGGTCCTGACCAAAGACTCGAGCGCCCATCTCACTTTAATCGGCCCCTCTCCTTACGACGACGCCACGCATCCTCCGGCCTTCCCTGGCGGCTACAACGGGGTCATGCAGCGCTTTACCGAGTTCCTCTCCCATCTGGCCCAGGAGAAAAATCTTGGCTTCTCCGATTTCAATGCTCCGGTAGTGCAGATGCTGGAGCGCGCCAACAAAACTAACGCCGCGCTCGCAACTTCTATCATCCCGGACCGCGTCCATCCCGGCATGGGAGGGCACTGGACTATGGCGGAGGCCCTGATTCGCAGTTGGCATGGCGCCAACAATGTCAGCGCGGTGACGATCGACGCCGCGAAATTGAAGGCCACTCAGGCGGAGAACACGACCGTCACGGAGCTCAAAAAGTCTGGAAACCAGCTTCAATGGACGCAACAGGACAAGGCGCTTCCCTTGCCTCTGCCGCCTTCCATTGCCGATCCCATCGTGGATCTTGCAATAACCTCGTCGGACCTGGTGCAAGCGCTCGATCGGGAAACTTTGCAGGTTACAGGCTTACCCGAAGGCGCATACCGGCTGACGATAGACCAATCCGATGTAGCTACATTCCGCAGCTCAGAGCTGGCTGCCGGCATCAACCTGGCGCAGATGGATACTCCTATGCTGGCGCAGGCCCGGCTGGTAGACCTGGATGTAGACCACAAGAACATGCTGGAGGCGGCGAGGTTCCGCTTCGTCCACGAAGATATGGACCAGACCAAGCGCCAGAGCGCAGACGCCTTAGATGCCGCGTTTTTAAAAGCTATGGACCAGGAATACAAAGACGCGCAGCCCAGGACGCACCGGTACCTGCTTATTCCGGTGCGTTTTTAACCTGGGCCGAGTCGAGGATTCTGCGCAACGCTTAGAACGAGAACATCACCTGCAAGTCAACCCGACGGTTAGCGGAGGATGTGGAGAATGGTCCTCCGGCGAGCGAGTTGGAGCGGCCAAAGAGCGGCGAGCTGAGATTGCCGACGGGCGTTCCTTGGTTTACGTGGTTCAGCAGGTTTCGCGCCGAGATGCTGAATGTGAGGTTGTAACGCCGGTCAGAGGCATTGCCCATCCCAAACGGACCGCGTCCGCCGCCGCCTCCTCCCCACAAGCCACCCGCTCCGGGGCCACCGCCATGTTCGCCTCGCCCGCCGCCGCCCGATTTTTTCGGACCGCCTGTCTCTTTTCCAAAACCGAAGGATTTGCTCAAACGCAGGTTCAAAGTGACCTGTGCGGGACCGGTGCCATAGTTGACAGGGATAATGGTTTGGCCGGCAATCGGCCGGGTATCAAAAGCTCCCAGCGAAGTTACCACCACGCTGGGACGGGAGAGATCGGTCGCAAACGCAGGCCGGTCATTGAAGATGGAATCGCCGTTCACGTCCTTGCCAATTGTGATATTGAAAGGCTGGCCTGAGTTCGCCACCATGAACGGGCTGATACGAAAAGCATAGGGCAGCGCCATGGTCCCGCCGAGAAAAAGCCGGTGGTGAATGTCATAGGGGGCCCGGCCAAAGTCTTCACTCAAATCGTACTGATTGTAAGGGAAGCTGGATGCGCCGTTGGTATTGGTATGTATGTTGTTCATGGTGTAAAAGCCGAAGAGGGAAAGCATGGTCCCAGCTCGAACGTTGAAGTTGGCGATCAGCTGGTTTTGCTTGAAGATCCCCTCGGACTGGTACTGGTACAGGTTTCCGATATTTCCATAGGGACGCACCCCGCTGCCCGGGCTCGCAGGATTGTAGGTTCCCGGCAGCGGCGCATTGATGTTGTCCGAAAAGAGCTGATGGACGCCGCGGGAATTGAGGTACGTCACTGACATGTTGGCAATGCGCGTGATCTGCCGCTCGATCGCGACCGCCGTCTGCATGCTATAAGGCGCCTTGAGATGCGAGCTGATCTGGTAAGTGGTAGGCAAAATCTGCGCGCCGGCCAGCGAGCTGGGGGGCGGGACATTGGGATAAAAATCCGGAGATTGCACCACGAACTGCTGCTGGTTGACGCCATTCAGCTGCTCGGCCTGCATGACCAGGTTCTGGCCAAAGCGATCGTAGAAAATGCCGTAGCCCAGACGCAGCACCGTTTTCGGCGAGGCATTCTTTCCGCCATCGATCCCCCAGGCAAAGCTAAAGCGCGGGGCGATGTCGGCACGGTCGTGGATATCATTCTGGGTCTCGTAGCGCAGGCCATAGCTGAGGGTCATGTTGGGCCGCATGCGCCAATCGTCTTCCGCGTAAAGCCCCACGTCCACGGCGGTGTTGGAAAGTCGCGGCTGCCCGGCGATGATGGAGAACTGGTCGGCCCCGCCGCCTGCGGCCCGAATCTGCGCCGGGGTCATCCCCTGCTGCAAGCCTTGCTCGGTAATTTGGTAGGCGCGCAGCGAATTGAAGGTAAACGTTCCGTTGAAGTTGCGGTCCGCATTCTCCGCCTCCGCTGTCGTCCGCAGCCGTCCCCCGAATTTTACAAAGTGCTTGCTCAGGGATATCGAGGTGTAATTCTGCAGCTCATAGTGGTCCTGGGCGGCGGAATTATTGCCGACCGGATTGCCGCCTGAGACGAAGGCCCCCTGCACGATCGTTTCTGGCTGAAAATTTTGCGCTATCTGGTCATTGGTGCTGCGCTGATATTCGAAGCGAGTCTCATTGACGATTTTGGCGCTCACCACCTGCGTGTCGCTCACTTGCAGCGTATGTTCGCTGCTGTTGAGGTTATAGCCCAGCGATGGCAGCGAAAACTGGCCGATGCCATTGTTTTTCTCGTGCGCGCCTTCATAGTGATAGCGGGCGGTAAGTGTATTGTTCTGCGCCAGCTGATAATCGATGCGGGGGCCAAGTTCCGTCCGCGTCCTTGGATTCGCAATCGCCAAAGTGAACGGAGTGAAATTGAAATTGGGGTCCAGCACCTGGGCATTCACCGCCGCCAGGTCATTGATGTTTCTTCGCTCCACGTTGAAGAAGAAGGAGGCCTTCTTGCTAAGCGGCCCACCCACATTCCCCTCGAACTGTTCGGAGTGATAATCGGGTTCCTGGGCGACAAAGGGGTTCCGGGAATTGAAGATGGAATTGTTGTCGTTGAAGAAAAATTGACCGTGATACTGGTCGGTGCCGGGCTTGGTAAAAATTTCTATGCGGCCATAACCCAGCCTGTCATATTGCGCCGAGAACGGGTTCTGATTGATCCGGATCTCGCGGATCGAAGACTTGGGCGGCAATTGACCGCCGGTAAATCCGTCGATGTATATCTGGCCGCCATTGGGTCCGGCTGCGGGACCGGCGAGCGCCTGCAGCTCCGATTGCAGTTCATCGGGATCGTCGGAGAGCGCGTCCAGGTCTTTCCCTTTGAGCACCACGGCGCTGACGTTGTTATCGGGACTGACGTCAACCTTCGTCCCTTCCTCCTGCACCGTGACCTGCTGCTCCTCGACGGCGATCTCCAGGGCAGGATCGAGCTCCTGGTCCTGCCCGGCCGCAATCGTCACCGCCTTGGTGAAGCTGTTGAAGCCTTTTGCCCCCGCGCTGACTGTATACTTGCCGGCTGCCAGTCCCTGCACATGGTATGCCCCTGCGGCGTCCGATTGCACGGCCACATTCTGCCCGTTTCCCTGGACTGAGATTTTTGCCCCCGGTATGACCGCCCCGGAAGGGTCGGTTACCCGCCCATGCAGCGACCCGGAAGCTTGCGCGAACGAGTGCCCACAAAAAATCGGCAGAAGAAATAATAGGTAGAAGCCGCATTTAGAAAGTCCGCAACTGAACCTGCTCACATTCACTCCAGCAATACCCCTCTTAACTTTTGGATTTGTTTGATTTACCAGCCGGTGATCTGTTCCCTTTATTGAGACGGACTATCGCCCGTGGAAGATGACATGTTCCAGTTTGAAAGCAGGGCCGCTGCCCCAACGCCGTTGGGGGCCGCTGAAAGGATCGGTTCTACACCGCTCAACAGCGTGAGCGCCGTGACTCCGCCCGCGCCGTCGCCCTGGGTAGAGACGATCATGACCGCATCTCCCTTTTGTAAATCCGCGAGCGTTGTGGCGGGAAGCCGGTTCAACATCTGTTGAAAGTCGGGCGCTCCGCCAGCATGCGACGGTTGGTCGGGTGCTCCTGGCGCTCCGGCGGGACGTGATTGCTGGTCAGGCGCACCAGCCGGATGCATCGCGCTGGAAGTTGCAGGACCCGCTTCTCCCGCTTGTTTGCCTCGATATGCGTGATCGCCTCCCCCGGCTGCCTGCGGCGAGTTTGGGCCGCCGCTTCCTTTCAGCATGAAGGCCATCCTCTGGGCCATGGGTGGAGGCAGTTTGCGCATCTGCGAGTCGGCGGTGATCTTCACCGTCATCGGCTTTCGCGTCAGCAGGTCCATCACGCTGATGCTGCTGCCGGCAGCATCGGTGGAGAGGATTGTCCCCGCAATATTGCGAAAGGAGCCGGAGATGACCTGATCGGCGGCGAATTCTTGGCCTTCGGTGCTGCGCGTGCCCCGGGCGCGAAGCTGGTCGCCAACTTTGATCTCATCGAAGCTCCCGGGCTTGGCGTCGCTGAATTTTTCCGAGTCGGGCGCATAGCGGAGAAAGCCAGTGCTCTTCGAGGTCTGGACAGTGACTGTACGACCCGGCGCGGTCGCAACGGTTACCGCACCGCTGGCGGGACCGATGGCGCGCACAATCCCTCCAATGCCGTGCTGCCATGCCGCGCGCTCCTGCTCCTGCTTCTGGGCCACGTCTGCCTGCTTCATGACGATCACGGTTGTGGCGTTGAAGGACTGCGCGGCCTCGCCCGCGCTGCCGCGCACCAGCATCCGGTCGCCTACCTGCAAATCGCTGAATTGGATTGGCGAGGCGCTCTTAAGGTCGTTCTGTCCGGGAGCGATGCGCACCAGCCGCGTCGAATCCTGCACCAGCACATTCACTTCCGCGCCCGAGTCGGTCTTGAGGACGATAGTATTGCCGGTGATGGATTTTACGGCGCCAATCTGCCTCGAACTTGCTGCTGGCGATGGGGCCGGCTGGTTTTCCTGCATGGAAGCCGGAGCGGCAAAGCCCGGAACGGCAAAGCCAAAGATAAAAGAAACGGCCAAACAGATCGCGGTTTTTCCTGTGCTCTTCATCTTGCGCCTCTTTTTGGAACATCAATCCATCTATGATATCGAAGATATTGAAATCTTTTAATTGCTGGGCGACTGCCTGCATCAGGTCTTAAGGCTGGACAGCAGGCAAAGAATTAAGGTAACGATGTTAGAGACGAACGTGATCTGAATTTTGTCCCATGATTTACACGAATTTTTTGCAGGCGAAGAGGAGTCGCCATATATAGACCTCGGCGGGCCGCAAAGCCTCTCCCTGACCTTCCGTCCAGCCGCTCTGGAAGCAGAGCTCAATAGCTCCGTTCACCAGCCCACACCCTGACACAACTCCGCATCTATTTCTAAGGACTGCAACGTAAACACATTTGTAAATGGTGACGCCTGGTGTTCGTTAGCAGCAGGAGGAACTATGATCGCAAGAGGTATACAAGCACTCTTTTTAATCGGCAGCATGGTTGCTGCCCCGCTGATTGTGGCGCAAAATAACTCTACAATCACCAGCGGCACAGAAATTAAGGTAAGGACTGACCAGGCCATTACCGCCAATTCGTCCACTGTAGGACACGCCTACAGCGCGACCGTGAGCCAGGATGTTCTGGACGCGAACGGCAAGGTCGCCATACCCCGCGGTTCTACCGCCCGGCTGGTGGTAGTAAAGGGCGATGTCCCTAAGAACGTCGCCATGGACCTGCGCTCGGTCACGGTGAACGGACAGCAGTACACGATTGATTCAACCACCGCCTCTTCGGCCCAAACGGGCGGGAAACAAGGCGTAGGCAAGAACTCGCGTACCGCCAAGTACGTTGGCGGCGGCGCGCTGGCCGGGACCCTGCTGGGAGCGATTGCCGGCGGCGGCAAAGGGGCCGCGATCGGCGCACTGGCTGGAGGCGCCGCTGGCGCCGGAGCCCAGACCTTGACCAAGGGGACGCAGGTAAGCGTTCCAGCGGAAACCCAGCTGAGCTTCCGTGTGGCCCAGGACCTTCAACTGACGCCTTACTCGGGGAGCTCAACTTCGCATCGCCGCAGGCTACCGCCCCCGCAGTAATCGCGCTTTGCGCAGTAATTGAACTTTGGATGGATGCCGCCGCTCGCATTGATGAATGATACGAGCGGCGGTATTCTTTCATACTCCTGACTTCTCGTGGTAAAGACCTAAAGGGCGCCGACCGCATTCTGCAGTTCGCGAGCGATGCTCTCGGCAGGGGTATCGAGGGAAAATCGCAGCGGCTCCCCGATCCTGACGGTTATCTTTCCTGGCGCGACCCATTTGGCATTGCTGCTTTTCACTTCATAGAGGCCGTCGATCCGCATCGGGACGACCGGAAGATTGAGCCGCTCTGCCAATAGTCCGATGCCGGCGCGGAACTCTCCTAACTCGCCGTTGGTGGTGCGGCGTCCTTCGGGAAAAACCACCACGCTGTATCCCCGGTCCGCCGACTCTCCGGCAAAGGCAAAGCTCTGCCGGAAGCCGCTTCTTTGCGGCAAGGGAAAGACATTGAATAGGGCGGTCATAAGGAAATAGCCCAACTGCTCCCACCATCGCCGCAGGGGGTTCCATTCACGCGGCGGGACGCGCATCGCATCCAGCAGCTCTCCCTGCATCGCCACCGCCAGGTTGCTGCGCAGATGGGCGGGCAGCGCCGCCTGGATGAAGCCAATATCAATGTAGGTCACGTGATTGCAGACAATCAGCAGCGGCCCTTTGACCCCTCGCAGCCGTTCCCGTCCGAGCACCAGAGGCTTGGCCATCATCATGGTCGCCGGCCAGGTCAGCAGGTAGTAAACGGCGGTCCGCAGCCAATGCACCGGCCGGCTCAGCGCCCAGCGCGGATACACATAATGTGTTTTTTGCGCGGAGCGGGCCTGCAGCATCTGCTCCAGTTGCGCGACCGTGGTCTTCTCCGAGACTTCGTTGTCATCCAGCTCCACGCCGTAGCGCTCTTCGATGGCGGAGACCAACTCCACGCGATCGAGAGAGCTGAGGTTGAGATCGTCTTCCAGGTTCGCGTTGTGCTCGAATGACGCCGGCGCGCGCCGCTTGATGCGCGCTATCAATTCGGAGACCCCGCCGCCCGTGGGCGCCTGCCCATCGTTCCTGGCATCTCCACTCAGCCGCGACTCCGCCCAGCTTTGAATCAGGTTGGTGCGTGGCTTCTGCGTCGAAGTGCGAGGAAAATCGCTCTCCGGCCACGCCAGCCACAGACGCATCCTCTGGTAGTCCGCCAATTCCTCATTGGCATTGCGCACCGCCGCAGCCGCATCGGCGGCCGGCTCGCGCAGCAGCAGGACGGCGCAGGGCTCGGAATTGCCGCCCCGATTGATGCCAACCACGACAACGTCTTTCACCTGCGGCGCGCGGCGCAGCGCCTCTTCCAGATCGCCGGGATAGACCTTCATCCCCGCCGGGGTGACGATCACGTTCTTCTTGCGCCCCTTGAAGTAGAGGTTTCCCTGCTCATCCACAGCGCCCAGGTCTCCGGTGCGAAACCAACCCTCTTCCCCGGCCACCGGGACCAGCTGTTTGCCCTGCCAATAGGCCTTAGCGATGTTTTCTCCACGCACCAGGATCTCGCCGCTCTCGTCCAGCTTCATCTCCCGTCCGGGAAGCACTTTGCCGATGGACTTGCGCCCCAGGTGAAAGGGATGGTTTACGGAGATCATCGACGTGCTCTCCGTCAGTCCATAGCCTTGAATCACCACAAAGCTCAGGCGGCGCCAGAATTCTTCGCTCTCGGCATCGAGCGTTGCCCCGCCGGAGATGAAGGCCCAGAACTTCCAGCCGAAACGATTGTGGATTTTGCGAAAGCGCCACCATCTTTTTGGAAAGGGCTCATTGTCCGCCGCAGCCAATTGCCGCTTAAACCATTGCTCCTTTCCGGCAGCCCCAAAGTCGTGCTCGATTTTGTCTTTGAGCGACTCAATGACCCGCGGGACCGTCACCACCACCGAAATGCGCTCTTTCTTTACTGTTTCCACGATTTCGGAGGGATTGAGCGTCTCTTGAAAAAATACCGTCCCTCCTAATAATTGAGGGATGAACAGTCCCAGAAACTGTCCGAAGACATGGCTGAGCGGCAGCAGATTCAGAAAGCGAATGGGATGGAAGATGCGCTCGTACTTGATATATTTCGCAATCTCGCTCTCCAGCGGGGTGAGGTTGGCGAGTATGTTTCCATGGGTGAGGACCACGCCCCGTGGATCGGCGGTCGTGCCCGAGGTAAAGATGATCTCGGCGATATCGTCCCGGCCAACCGGAGCGGGGGAATAAGGTTGCATGGAATGTCCTGCGATTTCATCGCAAAAACTCTCCAGACGGATTCCGGGAAGATCAGGGAAGGCCTCCATTGCCTCCGCCGAACCCACCAGCAGCTTCGCCTCTACCTGATCGGAGATGCGGCGGGCAAAGCCAGGGGAAGCGACCCGGTCCACCGGCACCGACACCGCGCCGCGCAAGGCGCATCCCCAAAACGCCGCCACCCATTCGGCGCAGTTCTCTCCCCAGAGCAGGACGCGGTCACCCTGGCCAATATTGCGCCGCTCCAGCTC
>CAZONJ010000070.1:0-17224 GCA_964581225.1 uncultured Terriglobales bacterium
GTGTGGTGGCGCTTGGTAAAGCCGACGTTCTCCAGGTCGTTGTGCTTGCCCCCGGCGCGGACGCACTTCTGCGACGTGGTAGCGCGCGAGTAATCGCGCTTTTCCAGGCCCAGGAAGACGTCCTTGAACTGGTTCATGCCGGCGTTGGTGAAAAGCAGGGTGGGATCGTTCGCCGGGACCAGCGACGACGAATGTACGCGCCGGTGCCCTTTGCTTTCAAAGTAGCGCAGGAAAGTTTCGCGGGTTTCAGAGCCAGAGAGTCGCTTCATGTCAATCTTGTAGTTTATCAGGCGGAATTTGTTTTTTGAGTGTTTCCCGCTCTCGGACAGGACCGTCTAAACGCGTAAAATGGAGGCCATGTTGGCCAAGCCCGCCCGCCCATCCGTGCTTCGAATGACGATTCGACTGACGATTTTACCGGCCTTTTTTCTCTCGTGTTTTGTATTGCTGGCCATTGCAGCCACGGCGCAATCCTCCGCGCCGGAGGCAGCGGAACTGACCCGGCGGATCGAGCGCCAGGTCCGCACCTATGCGGAGGCCCCGCCCGAGGCCAGCGTCACGCTGGGAAGCCGCACCCCCAGCTCCTTCAACAACTACGACAATCTGCCGGTCGCCATCACCGAGAATGGCGTCACCAGGACCTTCAATTTCCTGATCGCCAAAGACAGCAGCAAGCTTCTCTATGTGAAAGAGTTCGACCTCACCCGGGACCCCTATGCAGTGGCCATGAGCAAGATCGATCTTGCCGGACGTCCCGTGCGCGGGGCCCAGGATGCGAAGGTCACAATCGTGATGTACGACGATTATCAGTGTCCTTTCTGCGCGCGCTTCTATGTGACCCTCTTCAACGAGGTCATGAACCATTACCGCGACCGGGTGCGCGTTATCACCAAGGATTTCCCCATCGTGGACGCCCATCCCTGGGCAATGCGCGCCGCCGCCGACTCGAATTGCCTGGCGCGGCTGAGTCCCGCGGCCTATTGGCAGTTTTCCGATTACGTCCACACCCATCAGCAGGAGTTCAATCAGAAATGGACAGCGCAGGCCACGGGAGCGGCAAGCCTTGGAAAGCCAGTCGCCTTCCCGGCTCTCGATAGCCTCGCTCTGCAAACCGGACAGCGGAATGGCGCGGACGCCACCAGCTTGCAGGCCTGCATCGCGCAGCAGAACACCGCGCCGGTGGAGGCGTCCATGAAAGAAGGAAGATCGTTAGGAGTAAGCGCTACCCCTACCCTGTTCGTGAACGGCGAGGAGCTTGAGGGCGTACTGACCAGCGAGCAGCTCAGGATTGTGCTGGATCGCGCGCTTCATGACGCGAGCAGCCGCTAGCTATTCCTTGCCCGTGGGTCGCGCGTGCATCTCCGGAACATTGCCGGTCCTAGATAGATAGCGGACCGCAAGCTGCCACTTGTCGCCATTCTGCTGCCATACGTCCACCACAAAATAATTGCCGCTGCGCTCCTTGCCCGCATATTGCGCCTTGGCGCTGAGCATGAAATTCACTACCGCAACATTCGGATAAGTGTGCACCGACAATTGCCCGATGCGGAACGACTGCACCTTTAATTGGTCCTTGACCGCCGCAAGAAAATCTTCCTGCGGGAGAGGATCGTTGCTGCCCGCGATCCAGAGTTCAAAATCGTCGGTGAGCAGTCGGCCCAACGCGCCCTGGTCCTTCTGCTGGATGGCATTCATCCACTGCTCTTCCAGGCCGGAAAAGACCGCGACTTGCCGGGTAGGAGTGCTGATCCGCGGCGGCGCGGCGGCCCCGGGGAATGTTGGCGCCTGGGCCATTACGACGCCGGAAAAACAAACGCATAACACGCACAATCGAATGATATTTTTCTTCATTGGCCCAGCTCCTTTTTACTCAGCGACTCTTTGACACTCCTCTCCGCCATTCTAATAAAAAAGAGGCCGTCCGGCTGAACCCGAACGGCCTCTTTTAAGCGAAGAAGAATGATTTAGTTGGTGTAGAAGGGCCCGCCAAGGACCTGCTCGCAGCCGCCACCCGATGCGTTTTCCCAGTTCATCTGGATCAGCCATTGGTGGCCGGCCAGCGTCTGGTTGTACTTTGAGCCGTTCGCAGCCGTCTGCGTGGGCCCCCACTTCCAGGCGCACTTGTCGGCATTCTCATTGCCTGAAGAATCGTACCAGGCGTTGAGGTCCGGATCGGAGATCGCCTCTTCGGTCTCATGGGCCATTACCGAAGCCATACCATCCGCGCCGCTGTCGCCGTTGGGGCTGGTGGTCTGCGCCTCGCAGGCCGAAGGACAACGGTCCGGATTGCCTACAAACGAATATTTAATGTCAGATCCGTTGATGGTCCCGTTGGTATGCCAGCCGCAATATCGAGTACAGAACCCCGAGGTTTCTTTCACATCGGAAGAGGTCAGCACGAAGTAGACGCCGGCGGGATCGTTAGGGAGCGATCCATTGTTGATTGCCCTGGTCACGATCGCCAGCACCCCCGAGTCGCCGAACCGCGTGCCCTGCGAATAGGAATCGGTGGTGGACTTCAACAAAGCAAGATTACCGCTTACGTTCGAGGTATTGTCTCCGTAGGTGGTGTTGATGCCCTCGTATTGCGATCCGCCCAGCCCTCCGGCGCCGTACAGCGCGTCCAGAAGGTTCACCGTCGTCTGGCTGTTCGAGCCGCTCGTATTCCAATTGCCGTACCAGATAAAGTAGATGTTGACCGAGCTTTCGGTCATCACCGGACCGCCATGGTAAGAGATGCCATTGCCACTGGTGACCGTACCATTGTGAACATGCTGCTCCTGAGGAGCATTCTCGGTCTCGATTCCCCAGCCCTTTCCGTTGGGAGTTAGATGGGTGGAATTTTTGACCGACTGCGCAGCCATGAAATTGACTGCAAGGAGAACGAACAGAAGAGCAACTGCGGGTCTTGCCTTTACAAATAGACCTGTCATTCTGCAACCTCACTGCATAGGGATTTTGCTCGCGTCTGAGAAGTGTCGAAAATCAGAAGGAAGCCCGGGGTCATTTACCGCATCCTGCGATTATGAAATGGAGAAATGAAATCCAAAACGTACCAACGCCAGAGACTTTACACCCAAACCAAGGAACTCACAATATCATTTCTGTTATTTATCGCATTAACCACCGTAATACCTAAGTACTTGACTACCCCATGCCGCTAAAAGCCCTGCGCTCGCACCCTCAGCTCTATGAAATCAACACCTGGCCCTGGCTGGACCGGCTCAGCGCAGCGCTGGGCAGGCTGGTCACGCTGGGATCGGTTCCTGACTCCGAATGGGACAAGCTGCAACAGCTTGGATTCGATGTGGTCTATTTCATGGGAGTATGGACGCGGAGCCCCATCGGAAGGGAGCTCGCCCGCTCCATCCCCGCACTTTTTACCGAATATGACGCCGCCCTCCCCGGGTGGACGATAGAGGACGTAGTAGGCTCCGCCTTTTCCGTACAGGCCTACCAACCGGACCCGCATATAGCCACGCCGGAGAATCTCATTTCGGTGCGCCGGAAGCTTCATGCGCGCGGCATCAGGCTGCTAATGGATTTCGTCCCCAACCACACCGGACTCGATCACCGCTGGGTCCAGGAACATCCCGATTACTACATCCAGGGCGCGGCGGAGGATTTCAAGCGCGCACCCCAGGATTTTTATCGATCCGAAGGAAAAGACAGCGTCCGTTTCTTCGCCCATGGCCGCGACCCATATTTTCCGCCCTGGACGGACACGGCGCAGCTTAACTGCTTCAACCCGCAACTGCGCCAGGCCATGCTCTCAGAACTGGGCCGCATCGCGCAATTCTGCGATGGTATCCGCTGCGATATGGCAATGCTGCTCCTGAACGACATCTTCGCCAGCACCTGGGCTGGTAAATTGCAGCAATGGCCCACCCCCAAACAAGAGTTCTGGCAGGAGGCGATCGCCTACATGCCCGATTTTTTGTGGCTGGCCGAGTCCTATTGGGGTACCGAAGCCCGGCTGCAGCAGCTCGGCTTTCACTTCACCTACGACAAAGTTTTTTACGATCGCCTGCGGGACAATGCTGTCCCCGATCTGAAGAGGCATTTGCAAGGCGATCCGATGGACTTTCAGGGCCGCTCGGCCCGTTTTCTGGAAAATCACGATGAAGCGCGCAGCGCCCAAGCCTTCGGCAGCGCCCGTTTGCCGGCGGTGGCTGCCCTCATGGCCACCCTTCCCGGAATGCATTTCTATTACGAAGGGCAGCTCGACGGCCGCAAAATAAAGATTCCGGTGCAGCTTGCCCGCGCCCAGCAAGAGGTCCCCGATCCCCGCACCCGCGCTCTTTACGAGAAGATCTTCAGCATCGTCAATTCAGCCGCCTTTCATGAAGGCTTATGGACTTACCTCGAAGTCCAGCCTGCGGGCGATGGGAGTCACATCAACCTTATCGCCTACACATGGCGTCACCGCGCCGGCGATTATCTGGTGGTGGTCAACCTGGGCGCCGGAGTCTCCACCGGACGGATCTTTCTGCCTGCCTCCATGCTGGTGGCTGCGAATCTCGATTTCTATGACGAATTGAATGGCCCGGCTTACGCGCGCAGCAAATCCGATCTCATCCAAAATGGCTTGTTTGTAAAGCTGGACGGCAATGCGGCCCACATTTTCCGCATTGCAGCAGACGCGATCAAACCGGATATCTAGAAAATCAAGAGAATCTCCGTCGCATCGACAATGCGGGACAACGCTGCTTTCGATTCGTGCTTCCCTCTTATGACTCTCATCTTTAGTATCCGCAATTGAAAGGAAAAACTCGCACCATGAAAGCGCTGGTGGTGAACCCCGGAAAGAAGGACAGCCTTCACTTCGCCGATGTGCCCGATCCGAAACTCTCTGCCGGCGAGGTGCTGGTGAAGATGGTCCGCGCCGGTCTTTGCGGGACCGACTCCGACATCAATCGCGGAGATTACGGCCAGGCGCCTGAAGGAGACGATTACCTCGTCCTCGGACATGAGAATTTTGGCGTAGTGCAGGAGGTGGGGAAGAACGTAAACGGCTTTAAAGCTGGTGATTTCGTCGTCTCCACGGTTCGGCGGCCGTGCGGCATCTGCTATAACTGCGCCCACGGCGAGGTGGATATGTGCTCCAGCGGCAAGTATACCGAGCGCGGCATCATGCGCCGCCATGGATTTATGGCGGAGTTCTACATCGAAGAGCCGCAGTACCTGAACCTTATCCCTCCCGAGATCGAAGACATTGGCGTGCTGCTGGAGCCGATGACGGTCGTCGAAAAGGCCATCGATCACTGCTTCCTTATCCAGAAGCGCATGTCATGGATGCCGAAGATGGCGGTAGTGCTAGGGGCCGGGCCGGTGGGGATGCTTGCGGCTGCTGTGCTGCGTCATCGCGGGCTGACCACCTATGTGGTCGGACGCGATCCCTCCAACGACCTGCGCAGCACCATCGTTGGACAGTTGGAAGCGCACTATTTTTCCGTCGCCAACGCCACGCTTATGGACCTGAAAAAGGAGATTAATGAAGTCGATCTCATCATCGAAGGGACGGGCAGCTCGCGGGTGGCCTTTGACGCCATGCGGCTCCTCTCCCCTAACGGCATCATGGCGCTGCTCAGCGTGACCGGAGGACACACCACCGCCGAGGAGCCCATCGACGCCATCAATCAGGAGCTGGTGCTGCAAAATAATGTGGTCTTTGGCAGCGTGAATGCCAACCCGCGCCACTTTAAAATGGGCGCAGCCGACATGGTGGAGATTGAAAGAAAATGGCCCGGAGTCCTGCGGCAGCTGATCACAAATCGTATTCCCTGGACAGACTTCAAGCGCTGGTTCGGCGGAGAGATCAAAGGAATCAAAACCACGCTGGAAATCTCCTCGGGCTAAGCTTGAAAGTAAGATTGTTTTTTGGCGTGACTAAAAGGATTATCAAGGCGGGGCCTGAGCGCAGTCGAAGGATGCTTACTCCCGCATAAGACGATGGTATTCGGCAACGGGAAGACAATATATCCGGGCGGGAGTTTACTCCCGCCGCAAGAGCATATTGTAAGCAAGGGGGCCTTCAGCCCCGGAATGATGCGCCCTCAGATATGGCACGAAGCCAGGCCGCGCTTCTCCAGATACTTCTGATGGTATTCTTCCGCGCGGTAGAAGGTCGAAGCTGGAGTAATCTCGGTAACGATTGGGCGTTGGAACCTTCCGGAAGCTTGTTGCTTTTCCTTCGAGGCGCGGGCCACAGCCTCCTGCTCCGGGGTATGAAAGAAGATCGCGGAGCGGTATTGCGTCCCGATGTCCGGCCCTTGCCGGTTCCACGTCGTGGGATCATGCGCCCCCCAGAAGATGTCGAGCAATTGCTCGTAAGAGACCTTTGCCGGATCGAAGGTGACCTGCACCACCTCGGCATGTCCGGTCCGGTCGGTGCAGACGTCATGATACGTCGGGTTCACCAGCGTCCCTCCCAGATAACCGACGGCGGTATCCGTAACTCCGGGGACCCGGCGAAATTCAGCCTCTACGCCCCAGAAGCATCCTGCGCCAAACGTCGCCTTTTCCATGACTTGACCTCCGCTTCTGATGAGATTCTCTTCCATTCCCCAACGGAACACTTTTTTATTTTAATGGATTTTCCAGGCAGGGCCACTCGCCCCTTCTGTAATTCCAGGTTCTCGTTCTAAACTATAGAGAGGTAGGAGATTTTCTGTATGGCTGTTACTCAGGAAGATGTGCTGACCGCGCTGAAAGACTGCTACGATCCCGAGATTCCGGTAAACATCGTGGATCTGGGGCTGATTTACAACGTGAATATAGCCCCCGACCCAGCCGAGCCGGAGAGCCGGCAATACGTCGATGTAGAGATGACGATGACCTCCCAGGGATGCCCTGCGCACGTCGAGATCAGCCGCCAGGTGAAGGACCGCATCGAGCAGATGTCCGGCGTAACCAGCGCCAACGTGAATCTGGTCTGGAACCCGCCCTGGGGGCCGGAGCGCCTGAGCGCCGCCGCCAAATCCCAGTTAGGCATTGAGTAATTTCTAAGCCAAGTCCTCGCTCGGTATTCCTGGCCCGCGCTGCGCCTCAGGCAGCGCAGATTCAATGGCCTGGCGCACCGACTCCATCAGCGCCTCTCTGCTTTCAAAAGCCGCGGGATCGAGCGGAGGATGAAATGTGAGCACCACCCTTCCCGCATGGATCACCGCCGCGCCTTTGGGCATAAGCTTCTCCGTCCCGCTGATGGTCACCGGAACGATTGGCACTCCGCTCTCCATCGCCAGATAAAATGGCCCCTTCTTCAGAGGCAAAAGCCGCCCATCCCGGGAGCGGGTGCCTTCGGGAAAGATGGTCATGTGGACCCCGGATTTCAGCACCTTGATGCCTTCCTGCACGCTGCGAATCGCCGCCTCGCGGTTGCTGCGGTCCACCGGCACCAGATTGCCCAGCCGCATCGCGCGACCGAGAAGCGGGACGCGAAATAGCTCTTTCTTTACCAGCACCGAGCTGCGTCCGGGAAGTTTTGGGATCAGGCTTGGCGGATCGAGGTTGGAGACGTGATTGCACATGAAAATATATGTGCCCGCCGCGCCCACATTGTCCTGGCCTCGCATTTCCACCTTGATGCCGGCGATCCATAGGCTGGTGGTCGCGATCTTCATCGCCATGGCATAGAGGAAATCCACCCGGCCGGTGATAAAAGTCCAGGGAAATCCGATCAGCGCCGCCGGAGGCATGGCCATGACGCAGAAGAGCAGGGCGATCGCGGTACGAATCACGGTGCGCTCGTTTTCATTTGAGTTGGCGCGACTGCATTGCCTTCATCTTCTGAATTCAGCCATGCCTGGCGACGGGCGCGCTGTGCAGCCGTGATATGCCCCATGTCTTGCAGAGACCAGAAAACGCTCTCTTTGCCTTCCAGCGGGAATGTGACTGGAAGCAGGACTCCTCCTCGCCGCAGGGTGATGTGAATCATAGTGCCGGGGGTCATGGCGGCGATGGTTCGCGCTATGCTTTGGGTTGGCCCCTTGCCCTCGATCTCCACCACTTCATCGCCCGTGCGCACTCCCGCTGCCAGGGCCGCTTTGCCAGTCACATCGACGACAATCATCGGTCCATCGAAGTTGCGCATTGCCGTAAATCCGGCATCGGCGACTGTCTTTGTTTTTTTGTTCAGATTCAATCCTACTGTGCCAAAGAGTTCCTGGTACGGAAGCCCCTCGACGCCGGCCACATAGCGCATGAAAAAACCGCGCAGGTCGGTTGCGGTAAGCGCCTCGGCTGAGCTTCGTACTCCGTCGGAGTCGGCGAAGAACCTGCCCCGCTTGGCATAATTCTGGTCCAGGGATTGGAAGAGATCGCGCAGCGACTTCCTGCCCTTGGAATCCTCGCGGATCTTCAGGTCGAGCAGCACTCCGAGAATGTCGCCTTTGTTGTAGTAGCTGATGCTGCGTTCGGGAGCGCGATAAACCGCATAGCCGTCCAGCCAGGTATCGAGGCTCGACTCTTCCGCGGATTGCGTAAGATGCGCCGGCCGCTCCTCCAGCGTGGTGATCTCCGCCCCAATCTTCGCCAGATACTCCCTCTCGGTAAGCAGTCCCGCCTTCAGCCGGGCGAGATCGGCGGCGGTGGTGGTGACCCCTTCGCTGAACCAGAGCGCCCGCGTGTAGTTCTCGCGGGTGTAGTCAATCGGTTCCAGTGTGGCCGGGCGGATGCGCTTTACGTTCCAAAGATGAAAAAACTCGTGCGCGCTTACCGACTCGAAGCCGGAGAGATTTTCGAGGGCCCCAGCCGGCGTGAAAATCACAGTCGAATAAGCGTGCTCCATGCCCCCGCCGCCTGCGTCTTCCGGAAAGTGATAGATAAACAGATAGTGGTAGAAGGGACGCTCCCCCATCCAGTCGATCTCAGCCGCGGTAATCTTTTTGAGCGAACGGATCAGCTCCTCAGGTTTGTAGTCCTTGGGCCCCGCGTCAATCGCGATCCGGTACTTGGCGCCGCCCTGCTCGAAATCGAATTCGCGAAAGCGCCCCAGCTCGCACGGGCTGTCTACAAGCGCGTCATAATTGCGCGCGTGCAGCAAATCGCCTGCCTGCGAAGTCGAAGAAGGCCCATGTTCCTGCAGCGCGGTAGCCAGCTTCCACTCAGCAGGAATATCCTTAAAGCTCAACGCGATCGGGTGCTCCCGCTGCCCTACGGGATAACCCAGTACCTCCGCAAAATTGAAAAAACCATGCTCTGGAGTGAGTTCAGCGCCGAATGGACCGGGCTGATCGGCGATAATCCGATATTTGATTTCAACCGGCCCTGCCTCGCTGCTTGGCCTCCCCAGCCGCCAGGTAGTTTTATCCAGCTTGCGGACTTTGAGCGCCTTCCCTGTAGCGTCCTGGGCAGAGAGCGTAATTACGTTTTTGGCAAAATCGCGGATCTGGTACAGCCCATTCCATACCGGAAGCTGAAAATCCATCTCTTGTCCCGTGGCTTCGACGTGGACCGAAACATTCACGATGTGGTGGGCAGCGTCCTTCAGCGAAATCTCGTATTCAATGGGCGAGGGCCGGTCGGCGCAAAACAGCAGCGGCGAGAAGAAGAGAAAGAAGACCGTAGCGACAGCTCGTATGGCTTGGCTGGTCACGCCTGTGCAGGGGCCTCCCGCAGTTGGCTCAGCCGCTGCGGCAGCTTCTCATAGATGCCGCCAAATCCACCATTGGAGAGGACCGCGATTACATCTCCCTGGCGCAGCTCCGGGACAATCGACTCCACAATCGCCCCCGCATCCTGGCATTCGCGGGCTGGCTTCTTGTTCTTCTTGAGCGTGCGGACCACCTCTGCGACCGAGAGGCGCTCCTTTTCCGGAATGGCCTCCGCTTTGAAAACGCTGGCAATCACCACCTCGTCAGCTACTGCCAGGCTGCGCACCAACTCGCCAGCGAAGACATTGCGGCGTAAGGTGTTGGAGCGCGGCTCCAGCACCGCCCACAGCCTGCGTCCCGAATACCTCATTCGCAATGCCTTCAGGGTCTCGGCGATTGCGGTAGGATGATGCGCGAAGTCATCGATGATGGTGATCCCATTCACCTCCGCCTTTACCTCCAGGCGGCGTTTCACGCTCTTGAAGCTGCGCAAAGCTTCTGCAATCTTCTCTGCCGGCACCTGATAGTTCGCAGCCATGGCCGCGGCCGCGGTTGCGTTCAGCACGTTGTATTCTCCGGCCAGGCTGAAGGCCAGCTCCGCCCAGGGCGCACCTTCGCGCGAAACCTTCCAGCGGGTTTCGTCTGCGCCGTATTGCACGTCGTGCGCCCGCCACAGGCTGCTCTCTTTGAAGCCGTATCGTTCCACCGGACAAAATGCCTTGCTTATGCATTCATCGACATTTGGATTGTCATCATAGGCGATGATCCGCCCACGCCGCGGCACCAGATTTACCAGGCGCTTGAATGCCGTCTTTACCGCCTCCAGATCTCTATAGATATCGGCGTGGTCGAACTCCACCGAGGTAAGTATCGTCGCATCGGGAAAATAGTGCAGAAACTTTGGCCCTTTATCGAAAAACGCGGAGTCGTATTCATCGCCTTCAATGATGAAATATTTGCTTTGCCGCAGGGCAAAGCTGGTGCCGAAGTTCTCCGCAATGCCGCCTACCAGAAAGGACGGATCGAGGCCCGCGTTCTGGAAGATCCAGGCCAGCATAGATGTCGTGGTGGTCTTTCCATGAGTGCCCGCGACCACCAGCGGCTCCCGCCCGCGAAGAAAGCTGTCATAGAGCATCTGCGGCAGCGAGCGGAATGAGATCCGCTGGTCGAGCACATATTCGAGCTCCGGGTTTCCGCGCGAAATCGCGTTGCCCACCACCACCAGGTGCGGGCGCGACTTCACGTTCTTCTCATCGTATGGCTCGAAGACCGGGATCGCCATGGAGCGCAGCAGATCGGACATCGGCGGATACGCCGCCGCATCCGAGCCGGTTACGTGATAGCCCCGTTGTTTTAAAAGCCCAGCCAGCGACGCCATCGCGGTGCCGCAAATTCCTATCAGGTGAATATGTTCGCGTTCATTCATGATGTTACTGCCCGGGTCCCGGCGCTGCGGATGGTCGCGCCCTCACAGATTTCTAAATCAACGTTCTCGGAAACAACTAATTGTGTTTGCACCCCCAGCGGCAGGGTGATGTTGCCGGACGAGACATGGCCGGAGCGCAGTCCGTAGCAGACCGGAAAGTCGAAGTCCTCCAGCACCCGCATGTTGACCTCTTGCAGGGTATACGTCTGCGCGCGGTCCTGTATGCACTCGATCATCTCGCCGAAAATGATTCCTTTGATGTGGTCCAGCTTGCCGGCATACTTCAATTGCATCAGCATGCGATCGATCTGGTAAGGCTTGGTCGCAATATCTTCAATGAAGAGCAGCATGCCTTCGGTCCGAACTTCGTAAGGGGTGCCGAGCGAAGCTGCGAGCATCGATAGGCATCCGCCATAGAGCTTCCCTTTCGCCCTACCCGAACGCAGCGGCTGAAGCGGAGGGTCCTGCTTGATGGCCCATCCGCCGGTTTGCGATGTTGCCGCCCTGAACAGATTGGTCTCCACTCCCGACTCACAGGAAAAGTCTTTTGTGACCATCGGCCCATGAAAGACAATCATCCCGGTCGTATCGTGGATGTAGGTCAACAGAGTCGTAATATCGCTGTAGCCGCAAAAGATCTTAGGATGCGCCCGCAGCAGCTCTAAATCCAGATGCGGCAGCAGGTAGTTGGCCCCGTATCCTCCGCGCGCGCACAGCACCGCCTTCACTTCGGGATCGCGAAACGCTTCATGCAGCTCTTCCACTCTGCGCTTTACACTGCCTGCGAAGTAGAGGTCTTCCTCAAGAATGTCATCGGAATAACGGACCTTATATCCCGCCCGTTCGAGGGCCGCGCAGCCGCTGAGCAGAAGCCCTTTTTTGATCTGGCTGGCCGGGGCCACGATGGCGACAGTGTCGCCGGGAAGCAGGGCCCCTGGCTTCAAAACTGCATTGCTCGGCTGCGGAGAAGACGGCATGAGATAGTTTTCATCTTAACTCATGAATTCCCTGGCGGGGTTTACAGGAAGAACTCTCCCTGGCAGATAAGGACGGCATCGCCGACCAGCTCCAGCATCTCGCCTTTGTCCCAGCGCACGATCTGGGTGCCGCCCGGGGCGCGCACCTCCACCGGGGATTCCACCAGTCCAGCCTGGATGGCGGCTATGGCCGAGGCGCACGATCCCGTGCCGGAAGATCGGGTCTCGCCGGCTCCGCGCTCGTAGATGCGAAATTCAATGGCGCTGCGGCCCAGCACCTGCACCAGCTCCACATTCGTGCCCTGCGGGAAATCGCGATGGGTGGAGAGAATGGCCGCCTCTTCCTGCCACTTGGCGGGAAATTTTTCCACAAAAATTACAAAATGAGGGTTGCCGGTAGAAACCATCGTCCCCTTCACATTTTTTCCGCAGATTGGTACTGCCCGCTCGCCCTCGACCTCCGGTCGTCCCATCTGCATGCTGAAGCGAAAACGCTGCTGATCGTGCTCCAGCAGGCGGCAAATCTTGGTACCCGCGCCAGTAAGGATCTTGAACTCACTCGCGCCCTTCTTCCAGGACAAAAATGCGGCCACGCATCGGGTCCCATTGCCGGAAATCTCCGCCTCCGAGCCATCGGCGTTGAAGAGCCTTGCTCGGATATCGTTCTGCGGGTCGGGATATAGCCATTCCACTCCGTCCGCACCGACGCCCTGGTTGCGGTCGCACAATCGCCGCGACAGTTGGGCCAGCTCTTCCCTCCCGGCATTCGGGATTTCGGACGACTGCACCAGCAGAAAATCATTGCCGCAGGCCGAGGCCTTCACAAACGGCAGAAGTTGCTTAGCTTTCATTCATTCCCCAACGGATAGAGTTCCGTGATTGCGAGCAGATTTTAACACCTCGCTGGCAACGATCCCGCAAATCGCGGCTAATGCCGCAGCGATGAGCGATAGATCGTGGTGGGTGGTTGTCCTTGCGTGTGCAGGATCTCCAGCATCTCCAGCCCCTCGGGATTCTCCTTCACCGCCTGCGCTACGGGATCGCCCTGGCTGGCAATTACGAAATCGGCGGCCTGCGCCGGATAGCGCAACGCCATCTGCCACCACCCACGATTGCCTTCGTTGATGGTGCGGCGAAAAGGTATTCCGGCGCGTTGTAGCGCTCCCGAGTGGTCCCCGACATAGGTCAGCAGGGTGGATTGCTCCGGGAAGCGCTTCAGGCTATTGGCCAGCAGGGTCTCATGGGCGAGCCGCGCCTTTCCATTCGCCCTGGTCTCGCGCAGGCAGACCGGGACATCGTAGCAGGCGCTTATATAAGAGGCCGCCAGGACCAAAGTCAAGGCCCAGATCCAGCGTCCATTTTTTTTCGACGAGAGCGCCTTCTCCAGATACACCATGCACACCGCAAAGCCAACGGCGATGGCCGGCAGCAGCTCCAGCCCATAGCGCGTGTTGTAGTAGGAAAACGGGTACCAGGCCGGCATGAAGATGGGCACGCTTCCATACGCGATGGACAACGGATAAAACGCCAGCATCGACCACAACAGAATTACCGTCGCAACCTCTCCCTCGACCAGCGACCACACACTGCCGGCAATCGCCAATATAAAGAGAATGTCCGCCCACGGTCGCGCGCCCAGGTTCAGCCGGGCATCTTTTTCGAAGTAAAGCGCGGCAACCAGAGGGTTTTTATATCCCGGATAGCGAACAGCTCCCGGCGAGGTGGTCCGCTCGGCAATTGCCTTGGCCGAATAAGGACCGTTGGCGAAATCCAATGCATTGCCGAACGCCATATAGTTGTAGACCATCCACGCGGCCGGAGCCAAAGCGGTGAGCACAAGACATAGGGCCATCGTGCGCTTGATTTGCGGGATCACGGCGAATCTTCCCGATTTCTCCAGCCAGCTCCTCCCTATCCAGATAAAAACCAACGTCCAGCAAAGCAGGGCGACAAACCAGCCGTCATAGCGTGTCAGCATGGCGGCATCGAGCGTGAGAGTTCCTTTCCATAACAGCTGCTTCATGCTGCGGAGATCATGCTGCTGCGGTTTCTCCCACTCCCGAATGAACTCGCTGAAATATACCGTCGCCCAGATCAGGGTAGCCACCCCGAACGGCTCATTCAACGCGGTGCTCTGGACGTAAAGCAGATTCGGATTGAGCGCGTATATGGCGAGCGCCAGCCAGGCGGCGGCGCGCGAACCCCACACCTGCGCCAGCCGCAATATTCCTCTTCCCCCGATTACGAAGGCGAGTACCGAGATTACCGAACCGCCGACTCCGCTCTGCCACAATTTTTGCGGCACGACAAATGGAACCGTCAGAAGGTGTTGCAATGGGAGCCATACTGTTCCCAACTGCAATAGGCTGGGGGTCCTGGAATCGAAGATACGGCGGGAGATGTTGATGTGGGCAACAGCATCGCCCGAGAGCAATATCTCGTTGCGGGAATAGAAGAAGTACAACGCCGCCATGCCCAGCAGGGCCAGCAGCAGGGAGGCGATGCCCTGGTCCTGCCGGAGCTGCTGGTCGGTGTATTCCATCTTAAGGATTGACTAAGCGATATGCGTCAATTCACGGAAAATCTCATAACGCGCATCGATTTCTTCGCGCGTCAGCGATTGCAGGCGCTCGGTGCCAAAGCGCTCCACGGCGAAAGATCCCATCACTCCACCGTAGAACATCGCCTTCTTGAAGACCTCGCGCGTCAATTCCTTTTGCGAGGCGATATAGCCCATAAAGCCGCCGGCAAAGGAATCCCCTGCCCCGGTGGGATCGCGCACCTCATCGAGCGGCAATGCCGGAGCGCGAAAGGGATGCCGCCCCGCGCCGAAGCTGCCTTCCCTGAAGAAAACAGTTGCGCCATACTCTCCATGCTTGATGACCAGGGCTTTCGGCCCCAGCTGCAGGACCTTCTGCGCCGCTCGCGGCAGCCGGCTGTCACCGGCCAGCATCTTGGCTTCGCCATCGTTGATGAGCAGGACGTCTACTCGCTTGAGCGTCTCTTCCAGTTTGGCGCGATGGTCTTTGATCCAGTAATTCATGGTATCTCCGCCCACCAGCTTGACCCGTCCGTCCATCTGCCGCCGCACGCTGGCCTGCAATGCCGGATCGATATTGGCGAGGAAGAGAAACTCGGAATCCATATACGCCGAGGGCACTTGCGGATCGAAATTCGCGAAGACATTCAGCTGGGTATCGCGCGTTTTGGCCTCATTCAGATTTTCGCCGTATTCTCCCGACCAAAAAAAGCTCTTGCCCCGGGCATGGACGATTCCCGAGGTATCCACCCCACGGCGGCGCATCACGTCTTCATCCTTGGCGGTGAAATCCTCGCCGACGATCGCGACCACCCGGACTTTGGTAAAAAAACTGGCTGAGAGCGAGAAATATGTGGCCGCGCCTCCCAGGCAGCGGTCTACCTTTCCCGAAGGGGTCTGGATTGCGTCATAGGCGACTGAACCGACTACCACGATAGACATTCTTCGTTATGCCCCCGCCTGGCGTGGTTGAAGATATTTGTCGAGCAGCAACGCCAGCTTCTTCCGGGTCTCGCTGGGAATCCTGGCCGGATCGGTCATGATGGCGTGCTGCAATGCCGAACCGCATTTGCAGCCGCGCTCTTTGGGCATCGCCGCTACCGCATTGCGCACCACCTTGCACGCATTCGCCGCATTCTGGTTCAGCACCGCGATCACCTGGTCTACCGTCACAGAATCGTGCTCCGTATTCCAGCAGTCATAATCTGTGACCATGGCAATGGTCGAGTAGCAGATCTCGGCCTCACGCGCCAGCTTGGCCTCCTGCAGGTTGGTCATGCCGATCACGTCCATGCCCCAGCTGCGATACAGATTCGATTCGGCGCGGGTGGAAAACTGCGGCCCTTCCATGCACACATACGTTCCACCAAGTTTGCCGGTGACCCCGGTCTTCCGGCAGGCGGATTCCACCACCTTGGCAACTTCCCCGCACACCGGATCGGCAAAGGCGATGTGGGCCACGATCCCATTGCCGAAGAAGGTGGAAACGCGATGCTTCGTTCGGTCGACAAACTGGTCGGGAATCACAAAGTCCAGCGGCTTGTGCTCCTGTTTGAGAGAGCCCACGGCGGAAACCGAGAGGATGCGCTCCACTCCCAATTGCTTCATGCCATGAATGTTGGCGCGAAAATTCAACTCCGTGGGCGAGATGCGATGGCCGCGTCCGTGACGCGCCAGGAACGCAACCTTGCGTCCCTCAAGATTGCCCAGCACATACGCGTCGGATGGTTCGCCGAAGGGAGTGACCAGCTTCTCCTCCTTCGTCTCCGTAAAACCAGGCATGGAATACAATCCGCTGCCCCCGATGATCCCAATTTCAGCCTTCTGCAAGAAAACTCCTGAAGATAATGATGGATTTGTGCGGAAACTCGATTATACAAAAGGCGGCGGAGTTTGGGCCCGAGTTGCTCTTCTGCTGCGGCCATCCCACTAAATATCAATGTGCGCCGTTCGCTATCAGTAGGAGATAAATCGTCATCCTTGGCGCAGGAGCGCGCCGGCAATCGCGCTCCGAAGTCGAAGGGATCTGCAGTATCCGACTACCGAACCTTCGCGGCCAATTTCCTCAGCACCATGTTCTTCAAGGCCTCCCGCACGATGGCGGATTGAGTCAAGCGCCGCATCAGGTCGCTCTCTACTTTTTCCTGTACAGAGTCGGATTGAAGCTGCGCCTTAAGTTGCCGCTGTATCTCCGGCTCGAAACCTTCGGTAATCAAGACCGCGGAATGGGGCAGACGCTCGATGATCACTGGTCCTTCCTCGGTATTGAACCTCATAGAAGAACACCATGTTGAAGAAGGACATTTCGCTTGGCTCTCAGCCGAAGGCTGGGCCTGCTTGTAGCGCTTCACTAAGCTTGATCCGTAGACATGCGCAAATTGGTCGGCATCCTCATCGGTCGCCCACCGCGAAATGTAAAGCAAAGAAATGTCGGAGATGCTCAGCGGCTGGGTTGCTCCCTTGGGCTGCACCTTCTTCGCCGCAAAATAAGAGCCGCCGCGCCAGGAGGGCGCCAGCGCTGTCGACGCCTCATTATCGACATACTGCTCGACGATGATGCCGGTATCGAACTCTCCCACCGAGCCGACATCGTACTTCTCATAAGTTTTTCCCAGCGCTGCGCGGAAATCCGGGAGCGGTATCCAGAAGACCGGCTTATGGGCCAGGTACGCGGCAGGTTCCAGGATTT
>CAZONJ010000071.1:0-17183 GCA_964581225.1 uncultured Terriglobales bacterium
GCCGCCTAAGACGTATTTTTTCACCGCTGTGGGTGTTTGCAGAAATCGAATCATAGTCTTCTACAGAAGGCTCCGAGAGCTGAAGGGAATAGCTGATTATATCGCAGTGCGCTGCGGAAATTCAGAGTACCAGGATTTTCTAAACCGGCAGCTCCTGCTGCTGCCAGCTCACGCTTTCTGCTTTGGGTTCGGAAGCCAATTCCAGCACCAGTTGCTCCAATACCAGCCGCTTGCTGGGCGGGCTGGAGCGGAGCGCCAGGTCGGCGCGGGCCACCAGACGCAGCGCGCGGGTCAGCTCGCGGCGGGATTTATACCGGCGCGCCTGCCGCACCAGATCGTCGGCGGCAAACGGGGGCACGCGAAAGCCTTGCCACAGCACCTGCCAGATCGCGCGCGAGTCGCGGATATTCTTCTCCAGCACCACCAGCATCTGGCGGAAGGTGCGCGCCAGCATATAAAGATGCCCAATCGCGGCGTCCTCGCCATCGCCGCTGGCCATGATGATCTGCAGGGTTTCGAGCGCCCGGGGACGGTCATGCGCGGAGATGGCGTCGGTAAGCTCGTAAACCGATCGCTGCTTGGCCGCCAGCACCATCGTCTCCACGTCTCCCAGGGTGATCCGCTTCTTTTCCCCGGCAAAGAGGACCAGCTTCTCCAATTCGTTGCTCACCAGCATCATGTCCGCTCCCAGTGCGTCCACCAGTTCTCGGGCCGCATCGGGATCGATCTTGAAATCCTGCTGCGCCGCGGTCTCGACCACCCAGCGCATACCTTCGCCTTCATCCACGCGGGCCAATTCGACGATGCCGCAGTACTCGCCCAGGCTCTCCCGGATGCGCTCATAGCGGTCTTTATCGCTCATCTCCATCCGCCGCACGTCGGCGGGAATGCTGATGTGGTCGGCGACAAAAACCAGCAGCGCGTCCGGATTGGGCGACTTGCAATAGGACTCGATAGCGTCGAATTCCGCCTGATGCGAGCCGCGACCGTACAGAAGTTTGACTCCACGGATAAAGAAAACCTGAAATGGCGCCATCAGCGACGGGGTGCGCGCGCGGTCGAGAATTTCCAGGAGGCTGGTGTCCGCGAGGTCGACATCGTTCAGGCTGAACTCCCGCATCTCGGATGGAATTAAATGTTGCAGCACAGCCGCCCGGCAACGGTCGCGGAAAAATACTTCATCGCCGATCAGCACGTACGCGGGACGATACTTCCTGCCTGCAATCTCCGCAATAAACCGTTCTGTGGGGGCAAAGCTGCGGACCGGCATGGACTAGAAGCCCTCCAGCATATCGCTGACCAGGGTACGCGCAAAGTCCCGCGACAAGCGGTCGAGCGCCGGCGATTCTTCCTCGAAAAAACTGGAAAGCTCGCGCGCCACCTGGTATTGATCGCGAAAAGTGTAGTTAGGGTTTTCATAAAGGACCCGCCCATCCCGCGCGACCAGGCTCACCTTCACGATAACGGTCACCACCAGGCTCGAGGCGCGGCCCGAGGCGGAATCGTATGTCAGCGGAGAAACCTGGGTCGAGACCACCGTGCCGTGGAGCGTCGCGTCCGCCGAGCTGTCTTCGGTATATTCCAGTTTGTAGTGGGTGCGGTTCAGCAGCTCTCGTACGACCGCCGAGGTGAGCGTCTGCTCCACTTTGTAGGTCTGGGTTTTATTGGTGAATGTCGGGACCGCGAGAACTTGCAGCGCAGGAATCCGCGTGGCATTCCGGCCGGCGGTGTGGTAACCACAGCCGGTCGCAAGCAAGATGAGGCAGAGAATCGGGATCGGCCGGCGGCAGCGGGTTTGTTTCATGCGTATTCTTATTGCACTTTTCCCGAGGGACGTACCATGCTCAAGGAGGAGGCGCATTCGACCGCCGTAATTGCGGCAATTTTCAGGTTGTCCGCAGCTACCCAAAGCCAGACAGCATTCTTCTTTGCCGCGTCTGGCCGGACCGCCACCAGGATATGGTCCTGCCCGGCGGCATTGACGTTGCTGGGCGAATCTTCCGGCTTCATCGTCACCGTAACGTGTTCCCCTCTGAGCGCCTCCTGCAGCTGCGCCGCCTCTTCCGGCTGCTCCAGTTCAATGTAGATGGAAAAGGTATGCGCGTGGAAGACCGGGGACTGCACCAGCATCAGCGAAGGTACCGGCAGCTCTTTGCCGGTAATGTGCTGGTAGTGGCGAAGGATGCGCTCCTCCACCGCCTCCAGGCTGGCGTTGGCCGCTTCGCCAAAGCGCGCGACCATGTTGAAGGCAATCTGCTCGTCAAAAACCGTCTTGGGCATCGATTGGAAGGAGAGCAGGTTTACCGTCTGCTGGTGCAGCTCATCCATGCCGCGCTTGCCCATCTCCGAAACCGGCTCAAAGACCGTAGTCACCACATTTTTGATCCGATGAGCGCGGTGGATGCGCATGAGCAGCAGCGCCAGCACCGTCGCTGCCGGGTGGGCGATCACCGCCGCCGATGTCCCCAGATCGATATTCGATCTTGGTCCTTTGCTCTCGAACTCACGTTCGATCCAGGGGGAATTCACCAGGATCCCAGGCTCGTTCTCCAGCGCATAAGAAAGGTCGATCACCGTGCTGCCCGATCCCCGGGCCGCCTTCCAGTGGCGCCGGGTAAAGCCTTCGTCGGAGGCGAAGAAGGCGAAATCCACGTTGCGGAAGCGCTCCGGCACGACATTCTGGATGAACGTGGCCTCCTCGCCAACCGATTCAAGCTGGCCCAGAGATTCGTCATCGTCCAGGAGCTTCACATCGATGGCAGGGAAGTTTACCTCTTCAAGGGCATCCTTGAGTTCTCTGCCCTTGAGGGTGGCCGCGCCGACAATCGCAATTCGAAAATGGTTTGAGCTCATCAATTTATTTATGCCATATCGGCATGTGAGGCCGATTCAAAGGTCTGCGGGGGCGCGGGCGGACGACGGCGCAAGGCATAGCTCAGCCGCGCCAGCACGCCGGAGGTCATATAAGCCATAGCGCCGATGAAGAGCACCCAGTCGGAAAAGAGCCAGGTCAGCG
The DNA here is from genome assembly GCA_964581225.1 of uncultured Terriglobales bacterium. Taxonomy (GTDB): domain Bacteria; phylum Acidobacteriota; class Terriglobia; order Terriglobales; family Acidobacteriaceae; genus CAYTQA01. Next base: position 3,017 of record CAZONJ010000071.1, read on the forward strand.
CAATGAATGCGCCCAGCAGGATAATGATTTGAAACGGATGGCGCGCGCGGAAGTGAATGTCTTTCGCGCTCCAGAAACGCCACGTGCTCACCATAAGAAAACTTACCGCAAAAACAAAGAACACCCAGGAGAGCGATTGCCACCAGTAAAGCAGGGGTTCTCCATGGACGAAATGCACCATGGCGGCGATCATGCCCGCTCCTGCGGGGATGGGCATGCCGACAAAGTATTTGCGTCCCGGCCTTCCCGGGTTCGAGGGCACCGGGTTTTTGGCGATGTTGAAGCGGGCCAGCCTGCTGGCGCCCGCCACCAGGAAGACAAACGTAATCACTGCCCCGAGATGGATGATCTTCATACGCAAATCCGCATTGTTCATCTGCGGCAACATGCGGAAGCCCCACAGCCAGGCGAGAATGGCGGGGGCAACGCCAAAGGCAATCACGTCGGCCAGGGAATCGAGCTCCCTCCCAAAATCGCTCTCGGTGTTGGTCATGCGGGCGATGCGGCCATCGAGTCCGTCGAAGAGTATGGCAAAGCCGATCGCTTTGGCGGCAATGTCAAAATGCCAGGGATCGGAAGCGCTTCCCTGAATCGCCTGCGAGATCGCGTAGTACCCTGCGGCGATGTTGCCGCTGGTAAACAGCGAGGGAAGGATATACATCCCTTTACGGAAGCGGGGCGATTTTACGTCGTCTTTCCGGCGCATCGGATGCGTCAAGCTCATCGCACACCTCCGGAAGAGACGATGGGAGACACAATTTTACCTGCGCTGGAGGGGGCGTTTACCCGTCGGGCAGCAATGGGATTCACCGCCAGCACAGTTGAGCCGCCGGCCACATGATCTCCGACTTTCACCCGTATTTCGGCTGCCGCATCCACCACAACATCGACCCGCGAACCGAATTTGATCAAGCCAATGCGCTCCCCGCGGGCCACGGTGTCGCCGAGCTTTTTTGTGAACACGATCCGGCGGGCCAGCAGTCCGGCAATCTGCTTGAAAACAACGGTTTGGCCCTCGCCATCCACCGTAACAATGTTCTGCTCGTTGATCTCGCAGGAGTTTGCGTCCATGGCATTGCAGAACTTGCCTTTGCGGTATTCCACCGCGCGAATGGTCCCGGCAATTGGAGAGCGGTTTACATGGACGTTGAAGACATTCAGGAATATGCTGATGCGCTGCTTGCGCTCTCCTGCAACCTCGGCAGGCGCCACGGCGGTGACTTTGCCGTCTCCCGGAGAGACAATCGCACCCGGCTCCTGCGGAATTTTGCGCGCCGGATCGCGGAAGAACCACAGGAAAAATGCCGCCAGCAGGATAGGGATTATCATCAGCCACGGGCTGACTAAAAATAGCAGGGCGGCGGCTGCAAAAAGACCCAGAGCGTAGAAGATTCCGTCACGAACCATGATAGGTTCTATGATTATATTAGACTCTTGTCTCGCCCATCAGCTAAATGCTGGTTTTTCAGAGTAAGATTGCCCTACTTCCAGTGCATCTGGCCCGCGACAAACAGAAGTCCTGTGGCCTTGCCGCGGCCTGTGAGGTGGCCCACACGAGCTGCGGCAATAGGCAATAACTCCGAGCTTAAGCTACCTGAGTGCTATGGTCCTGATGCTTAAACTTCTGCTCGATTTCTTCCATCTGGTCTTTGAGACGCAGTTTTAGCTTCTTCAGGCGGACCTCTTCCACCTTTTCATCGTCGGAGAGATAGCGTTTTTCAATCAGGGTGTCGAGGCGTTTGGAATATTCGTTGTGTTCGTGGGCCAGCCGACGAAATTCTTCGTCGCTGGCCAGGAGCTGTTCCTTCAAAGAGGTAGACATTCAGGTGACCTCCTAACCAGTTTCCAACCTGAGAGGTTGGATAAAAATACCGGGAATCAAACGGTAGCACAGCCCGAAGGCCGCTTCAACGATTTTCGAGAGCAGGTGCTCAACCGGAAAGATCCAGCTTGTAGAGCACGGCGTCTTCCTCTGGAGCGTGGTAATATGCGCGCCGGTTACCGGTCACGCTGAAATTGCATTTTGCATACAACTCGCGCGCTGCCCGGTTGGATGAGCGGACTTCGAGCAGTACCTCGCGTACGCCCCGCTCCTTTGCCTGGGCCAGGAAACGCTGTAACAATGCGTGGGCGGTCCCACGCCGCTGGAACTCGGCCCGGACCACGATGTTTTCTATCTCGCACTGCTCTCCCAGACACTTCGCGGACAAGAACCCGACCGCGCTGCCATGCTCTTCGGCCACCAGAAGTGTGCAGTGAGAATTCTCGATGGGTTGCAGCAGCCCCCGGTATTCCGCCTCCGTCCAGTGGGCGGCGGTGGCCGCGCCGCGCTCGATCTCCAGCAGCGCAGGCACGTCGTTCGGTGTGGCGGGACGGATGTTCATGATGCAGAGTGGGGGATCAGCCTTTCAGCTTCTGCTCGATCTTAGGCTTCGAGAATATCTCCGCGTCGGAGCGTCGAATGTAGTTCGCGTCCAGCTCGTCAATGGAGACTGTCTGGCCGGCCACCAGCTTTCGGTATCCAGCCGCCACCGCCGCTTCGCTGCCCGGACGGGGGATCTCGAAAAATTCGATCTTGCTTGCACGCAGAAGAGCGGCCAGCGTTGCCTCCGGAGTCACTATCAGCGGCTGCATTGCGGCCGCAAGCTCAACCGCCTCCGCCTGCGAAACCAGAAATTCGCGTATGCCTTTGGTCCCATTGCGGGCGACCTCGTATTCGCCGCAATAGCATTCTGAGCGTCCCGCGTTCAGCAATGCCAGGACCCTCCCGTCTTTCGGGGACGCTGACGCGACCAACTCCAGCAATGAAATGGCGACGATCGGCGCTTGCAGCACCTCCGCCAGTCCTTTCACCGCCGCGAGGCCGACGCGCAGTCCGGTAAAGGATCCGGGACCGGAGATCGCAATCAGCGCACTGAGCTGGGAGGGTTTGCAATGATGATTGCCTAGCACCCGGGAGATCTGCGGCACCAGTTGCGCCGAAAATGTTCCCCCTGCAATCGAAGCGGATTCCAGGACTTCGCAGCCATCCTCAGCTCCGGGCTGCTGCGACTCTGCGGCAGATGTGCAGCGGGCCAGAGAGATCCCGCCTTCTTTTCCGGATGTGTCAACTGCGAGCAGGAGCATATTACGAAGCCGCAGCCGGACGTGGCGGCTGGTCCTGGCAAAGCTCGATCAGCACGCCCCCCGCGCTTGCCGGATGAACGAAGATGTAAAGATGCCCGCCCGCTCCAACCTTGACTTCGCCGGATATTAAACGCGCGCCGCTGGCCTTCAGCTTTTCCAGAGTTGCGTAAATATCGTCCACATGCAGCGCGACATGATGCAGCCCTTCGCCGCGTTTGGCAATAAAGCGGGCGATGATCGAATCCTCAGTTGTCGCTTCGAGCAGCTCGATGCGGCTTTCCCCCACCGGGACCATCGCGGTGCGCACCTTTTCGTGCTCGACCGTCTCTTCGTGGGTGACCTTCATGCCGAGCTGCTCGTAGAACTTGCGCGCCTCTTTCAGGCTTTTGACTGCAATCCCGAGATGATCGATCTTGAACATGGATTATTTCCCCACGCTGTCCACAATCTCTTCGACCAGCGTGTAGGGATCGCGCCGGTGTTGGGCGATCTCTCGAGCATATTCGGAGATAGCGTCTTCGCTCATGCGCTCCCGCATCACCCGCTGCATCAAGCGCTCACGCAACATCTCGATGAGCCGCTCGCGCCAGTTGCTGACCCTCTTCTTCAATAACAGCTCCTGCTTCTCCAGGTACTGTTGATACGCGGCAATCGCTTCCGCCAACTCCGGGATTCCGCCTCCGCTGGTGGCGACTGTCTTAATGATTGGCGGCGTCCAGGTATCGGAGCGGATAGAGAGGGTCTGCATCACGCGGACTTCGCGCTCCACGCGCTCCGCGCCCTCGCGATCGCTCTTATTGATGACAAAGATATCGGCGATCTCCATAATTCCGGCCTTGATCGTCTGCACATCATCGCCCATGCCGGGAACGAGGATCACGATTGTGACGTCCGCCAGCCGCACAATATCCACCTCATCCTGCCCAACGCCTACGGTCTCAACCAGCACGATGTTCTTGCCGCTGGCGTCCAGCACCGTGGCCACGTCCGCAGTGGTGCGCGCCAGCCCGCCCAGAAAGCCCCGCGTCGCCATGCTGCGAATGTATATCCCCTCATCGGCGTGATGGGCCTGCATGCGGATGCGGTCTCCCAGGATCGCGCCTCCGGTATAAGGACTGGTGGGGTCCACGGCGATGATGCCCACAGTGGCGCCGCTCCTGCGGTACTCTCGCGCCAGCTGGTCTACCAGCGTGCTCTTTCCCGCGCCCGGAGCGCCGGTCAATCCGATTACCCTCGCCCTTCCACTGAAAGGGAAGAGCGCCTTCATCAGCTGGACAGATTCCGGGGCGTTGTCCTCAATCGCGGAGATGGCGCGGGCCAGCGCGCGTGTCTCTCCGCTGCGCACCCGCTCTGCCCAATTGGCGATGGACTGAGTAATCAAGCGAACATTGTAAATTAAACAAAACACCGGCAGCCGAAGCCGCCGGTGAAGATGCGCGCAGCCAGAAGTTAACGGCCTGCAAAATTCTCCATCACCGCTTTGCGCAGCAGGTCGGGCGGCAGCAGTCCCTGGGCCAGGATGAAGTCATGATACTTCTGCTGGTTGAAGTTTTTGCCCATCCTGGCTTCCACGTCTTTTCGCAATTGCAGCAGCCGGGTGTAACCGTAGAAGTACGAGGTCGCCTGCCCCGGCATGCGGAAGGTATAGCGCTCCACCTCGGTGTTGGCGAAGGCGTCGGAGAGCATCACGTCGTGGGTGAGGATGCGCATTGCGTCTTCCGGCTTCAATTTCCCGCTCTGCAGTTCAGGATCGATGAAGGCGCGCGCCGCCCGCAGCAACCGCAGTTGCAGCGAGATCAGCTGTCCATCGGGAGGCATATACGGCTTCATGATGTACTCGGAGTAAAGCCCCCATCCCTCGACGTTCACGCTGTTGAATGCATACAGCGAGCGGGCGAGGGAGACCCCGCGCTCTATCATCGAGTCAAACTGCAGCTCGTGGCCGGGCCGCGCCTCATGCGAGGTCAGAGTCCAGGAAGAGGCGGCAAAGGTGAAATCGTCAATCTGCTTGGTTTGGGATGAGCCGGCGCTGGTGGGCACATTCAGAGGAAGAATAAACTCCCCCTGCTCGCCATGGTTGTTCAAAAGCGGCGGAGGCTTCATATGTGGAGCGGGCTGTTCCACGGTTTCAGCCGGGGTCGCCAGCCGGATGCGCGCCGGACGGTCCGGCAGCGTGACCAGATGCTCCTTTTGGATGATAGTCTCAATGTCCTTCAGCCGTTGCTGATAATGCGGCAGGATGGCATCGCCAACCAGTTGGTCCTTCTTTAATTCCCGGATCACATCGCGATAATCGGTGAAACTCCAGCCGTGCTGCTTCGCAATCTGTGGCGCGATCCGCTGCATCTCTTTTTGGTAAGCGGTAAATTCGCGGTGAGCCATCGCTGTAAGTTCGCTGGCGGGTATATCCACACCTACCGCTTCCAGGTGAAAGGCGTACTCTTCCGGAGGCAGCCGGAAGTCGGCGCGGGTTTTGGGAAGGACCTGCGTCTTCAGCCAATTGTTGTAATCGCCAAGCTGCTGCTTCAGGCGGGCGTAGGGTTCCTGATAGCCATCGATTTTATACTTTTCAAAAAGCTGGCCAATGCCGGTGATGTAGAAGTCCGCGCGCGCCAGGTCGGTTTCAACTTCGACCTTTGCCGGCCCCATCTGCCCCGGCCTGGTCCATTCCACTGTACGGGCCTTCGCCTGGTCCACAATGGGTTCAAAGCCTGGCTCCATCCCGGCATATTTTCGCAGCCGAAGCAGCGCCGCCGGCCTGCGGCCCTCCTCCACCTGATCGTCCAATAGGGCGCGCACACCTCGAAAGACCAGCGCGCTCAAATTGATGTACGGCATTTCGTACTTCTCGCTAAGCTCCTCGCCACGCAAATCCTGCTGCGCGGCCTTGATCATGATCTGGAGGTCCTGCTTGACCAGGGGATCGTTTTCCGCCGCCAGCCTGCGTTGCAACTCCTGTATCGCCGCAGCCCAGTCTGCTTTCTCCTTCTCGCGACGATCGGAGGGAAGCTGCGTTATCTGCTCATCCAGTCCGGCCATGCCGGTGCGTCCGGCAGCTTCCGGGGAATATCTGGCCTCGATTTGCAGCAGGACTTGCGCGTTCTGATTGCTCTTCGCGATCCATTGTTTTCCGCTCTCCGCGGGCATAGCGGCTGGCGCTGTGCCTGACGTTGATTGTGCGTGTGCCAGGCAGTTGCTCAGGACAAGGGAAAAAAAGGCCGCCCAACGCAAAATACGCATGTGGAACTCTCCTTTAGGTCAATGCTATTGAATTTATGGATCGCAATCTACATCTTCAGCAATTGGCGGGCGATAACCAGCCGTTGGATCTCGCTCGTGCCTTCGCCGATGGTGCATAGTTTAACGTCGCGATAAAACTTTTCCGCCGGGTAGTCCTTGATAAAGCCGTAGCCGCCATGGATCTGGACTCCCTCATTGGCGCAGCGCACCGCTACCTCGCTGGCATAGAGCTTCGCCATCGACGACTCCTGGGTTGACTTGATGCCGCTGTCTTTGAGCGAGGCGGCGCGCATGGTGAGCAGCCGGGCGGCATCGATCTCGGTGGCCATATCGGCCAGCTTCCACTGGATCGCCTGGAACTCCGAAATCGCCTTGCCGAACTGCTTGCGCTCCTTGGAATATTTGAGGGCAGCCTCGAAAGCGCCGCGCGCAATTCCTAAAGAAAGGGCGGCGATAGAGATGCGTCCTCCGTCGAGCACGCGCATGGCGTCGATGAAACCGTCGCCTTCTTTGCCCAGCAGGTTGGAGGCGGGCACACGGCAATCCTCGAAGATCATCTCCGCGGTGTCGCTGGCGCGCAGTCCGAGCTTGTTTTCCTTCTTGCCTGAGCGAAAACCTTTGGTCCCTTTTTCGACGATGAAGGCGGAGAGCCCGTGCGTGCCTGCGGTCTTGTCCGTGACCGCGATCACCACCATCACGTCGGCATAATGGCCGTTGGTGATAAAAGTCTTGGTCCCGTTCAGGATGTAGCTATCTCCCTTGCGGACAGCGGTAGTGCGGGCGCTGCCGGCATCCGACCCGGAGCCGGGCTCCGTAAGCCCCCACGCCCCAATGAACTCGCCGCTCGCCAGCTTGGGAATGTATTTACGCTTCTGCTCCTCCGACGCCGCCAGATAAACATGGTTGCTGCACAGCGAATTGTGCGCCGCAACGATGATGCCAACCGAGCCGTCTACCGCCGAGAGCTCCTCGATCGCCAGCACATACTCGACGTAGCCCAGGCCTGCGCCGCCCAATTCCGTAGGGAAGATAACCCCCATCAGCCCCAGCTTGCCTAACTCTTTGACCACGCCCATGGGAAACTCGGATTTTTCGTCCCATTCCAGGACGTGTGGCGCGATCTCCCGCCGGGCAAAGTCGCGCACGGATTTTTGCAGGTCTTTCTGTTCGTCGCTGAGTTGGAAGTCCACGTATCCTCCGGGCGGGCGGCCCTGACTTGCAGTTAGGGTAAAACAAGCGAGAATAGCACAGCGAGCGGCCTCCTCGCAGGTAGGCAGAGCAGGGAGGGCAAGGTAAATAGAAACAAGCGGTATTTACGCCCTGGCCACGCTGTCACAGGAGGTCTGGTCTGCATTGTGCGGCATCCTACACCTCCTCATAGGGATTCCTCGTCGCTACGGCTCCTCGGAATGACAACCTCATAAGGGCGGACCAAATCGTGAAGGAATTCACGCTTTTGAAACTTGAAACTGGAAACCTGAAACTATCGATGAAGAACGCGCAGCTACGGTGTTAGGCGTGTCCAAAAATGCAATAATCACATACACGCTTTGCAGAGCTAATTCGATCCTTCTTTGGTCTGGCGATGATACGGCTCGTTTAAATACTTGCGCGCCTCATCCTGGGCTCCCTGGGTATTGTCATTGGTCTGGATCGCCTGGCGGTATTCATTGGTTGCCCTCTCACGCTGCCCGGTAAGGTCGAAGATCTTGCCCAGTTGGATATGGCTCCAGACCGTCGTCCATCTCGGCTCGCCATCTCCATTGATCGACTCTCGATAGGCGTTCGCCGCTGACTGATAATTGCGCTGCAGGAAGAAGACCTCGGCGATCCGGTAGTGCGCTAACGAGCTGTTCTGGTTAGCATCCAGCGCCTTCTGGTACTCCTTGAGCGCCTCCGTCAGGTCGCCTTGCGCCACCAGTTGCTGCCCGCGCAGGATTGCTACCCGCACCCGCAGGTCGGGGGTGTTCTTCAATACCCAGTTATTGGGATCGAGGGTGATGCGCCGCGGCTTTCCAAAGGTTTCGACTGAGTAGCTCGATTGCGTCCCGACTACCTCAATCCGCTTCATTTCCGTCTTTCCATCGGTATCCACGCGGACCTCAAGCGGCATGCGGAACAGGTCAAGGTCCTGCGAGATCTCGCCTACGATGCGGAATCCCTTGCCCTGACCACCTTCGCGGTAGACCGTATATTTATTGGTGAATGCGGGAGCGCCCGTTCCATCCAGCCATTGCGAAAAGAACGCGGTAAGCTGGTTCCCGGAAATCTGCTCGGCCAGCGCCCGAAATTGCTCGCCGGATACCGGCTTGCCGGCATAAGTTGTCGCCAAGGCCTTCATGACGCGATCGAAGGCCTCGTTGCCAATGTCCCAGCGCAGCATGTGGAAGATCATTCCGCCTTTATCGGTCACAAGGTTTTGAAATTCAGGCGAGAACGGATCAAGTTTGCCCACATTTGCCAGCGGCACCGTGTCATAGGCGAGTGCGCCTACTGACATGTCCTTGGTGGCCTCTTCCAGCCCCGCCTCGCCCGCCACGTCCTCTACATACCGGGCTTCAGAGTAGCGGGATGCTCCTTCTGTAATCCAAAAATCGTTCAGCGTCGCCGGACTCACGGAAACGCCCCACCACTGATGCGCAATGGTGTCGGCCAGCAGGCGATAGTTCACCTTGTCGCTGATGGCCCGCGAAGAAATAGCTGCAACCTGTGGCGCCCACGCCGACGGGACTGTATCGTCTGGAAGTTCCATTAATGTGAGATTGCCGCTGGGCAGCGGTCCGTAAATCGAGGTGAAATAGGCCAGCTCCTTTTCGGCGGTCTCCGCATAAGACTGCTCCTGGGCCTTATGCGCTGGCTTGAAAAATATCTTTATATTGTTCGCCCCCGCCATCGGCTGCGGTGGCGCGAAGGTGCCAGCGATGATGGTTCCCGGGAAGCTCGGCGTGTCCCAGACAAAGTTGTAGGTCACTTTTCCCGCCCCTGAGGGGCGTGGCGCTGCCTGGTTTGCTCCACTTCCGATTACCGTGGTCCCGCTCGGGACGGTCACATTGATGGTTGCGGTAAAACGGTTGGTGCCATAGCCCACCATAGGAAACCAGCGGGCGGGATAGAGAAGATAGGAGGTATCCTCCCCGATATAGGCCAGCTTGAGCCCTTCCACTGGGGAATCGTCTGCCGAAGCCAGCAGCCCCTCATAATCGAAAATCAGCGTTGTGCTCTGGCCCTTATTGAGTCCGGAAGGGAGAGAGACGCGGATGGTGGAGTCCTGCGTCACGCGCTCCGGCGCGGGCAGCGCGCGTCCGTTGGCCTCGGTAACCTTATTCACGCGCATGGCATTGTGCAGCTCGAAGACCGCGGTGCTGATGTCGTCCAAAGCCGTGAATTTCACGCGCGCTTTCGCCGTCATCCGATGGGTGCGCGGAATCAGGTCTGCATCGATTACATAATCGTCGATACGAATGCGCGGTTTTTCTGCAGCGGAGGCTGAATTCACCACCGAGCAGAAGCTCAGGAGAAAAAATAGGAAAACCACGGCACGTCTAGCGTGCCGCCGTGTGGATCGCATGAAAAACTCCGAAAAAACCTTCTTTTTGTTGATGAGCAGCTCAGGACACAAAGATGCAAATACCGAAGCCGCTGCCCTAAAGCTAAATCTTACTGGAAGATACGAATGAAGGGGGAGAAAGGTCTTAGTCGCTTTTTGCGGTCATGGCCACTGCGGCCACCGCCAATGCCGCCCGCTTAATCGCGGTATCGCCCCGGGTGGGGTCCGCGAGATGCAGCTTTTGCCGGACCTCCTTTAATTCCCGTAGCATGGTTTCCCGCTCCGCGCCGTCCTTCAGCAAGCGGCTCATCTGGGTAATTACGTTCTTTGCCGTAAATCGCTGCTGGATCAGCTCCGGGACGATCTCCCGTCCGGCAATCAGGTTCACCATGGCATAATTGCTGAGCCTCACGAAGCGGCGGCCAATCTCATAACTCAACCAGCTCAGCCGGTACACCACAATGAAAGGATTGCCAATCAAAGCTGCCTCCACTGTGGCAGTGCCGCTGGCGACGATAGATGCCCGGGCATGGAACAGCGCCAAACGCGCATCGTCCAGCAGATGGATTGGGACCGCAGAACTTGCGGTCTGGGCCTGTATCCATTCCCGCGTCAGTGTGGACGCGACCGGCAGCAGGAACTTGTAGTTGTCCCCCAACTCTGCCGCAGCTTGCAGCATGATCGGCAGGTTCAGCAGCACCTCCCGGCGGCGGCTGCCCGGCAGTAAGGCAATCCATTGTTTTTGTGGATCAAGCCCGAGCCGTTGCGCCAATTCCTCGCGAGAAGTCAGTGGCAGCGGAAGGTCGGCCAAGGGATGTCCCACATACTCTGCCGGAACGCCTCGCTCCCGGTAATAGCTCTCTTCAAATGGGAAGATAACCAGCATGCGCTCTACAAAACGCTGCACCCTGCGAATGCGCCGCTTCTTCCATGCCCAAAGCTGGGGAGAGACAAAATAGACCACCGGCACGCCCAGTTTGTGGAGCTGCTGCGCCAGCCTTAAGTTGAAGTCGGGGAAATCGATCAGCAGGGCCACATCGGGAGGCCGTCGCCTGGCCTCCGCCACCATCCGGTAAAACTCGCGGTAAATCTTCGGGATATGCTTGATGACTTCGGTGATTCCGATGACCGCTACCGACTTGGAATCGACGATGATCTCGCATCCGGCGGCCCTCATCCGCTCGCCTCCCACCCCAAAAAGCTCGGTTTGCGCGCCGAATATTTCGCGCAAGACCGGGATGAGCATCGCGCCGTAGTTTTCTCCCGAAGCCTCTCCGGCTGAGATTAGTACGCGCATTCCGGGCAGGCTCGTGGGGCGCTCAGGACCGGGCGCGAAAATGGAGCAGGGTGCAGGATGGGAACAATGCCGCCAATCACCAGCCTAGAGTATCATTCGGCGCTAGCTATTCGTCGGCTAGCAAGGTGGCAAGCTGCCGTCCGCGTGAAACTAAACTCTTTAGAGTGGGTGGTGCTCGATGAGCAGGGCTTCAGAGAGGAATGGGGTTAAGCAAATGGAGCCGACGATCGGACTTGAACCGATGACCTGTCGATTACGAATCGACTGCTCTACCAACTGAGCTACGTCGGCCTCGCTCATAATTTTAGCATCTGCAAGCCAGAGGTAAAGCTGGGCTGGATTCCCTATCCCAAGTTCAGTCCGAGCAAGGCGTAGGATCGCTGTCGGCCTCTCTATTGCCGTTTCCAATGTTCACTATATTGGTACCTGCTTTCCACAGAAATCGGCAATTTAGCGGCTTTGCCCCTTGATATTTGTCCCTATCGTTCGCATAATGCGAAAAGCGGCAGTTGAAATTTTCTGAAAGCGGAACTCAACTCGAAGAACTAAAATACTTATAGGAATTAGAGCTTAAACCCCCGGCAACGTGGAACGATACTTTCGAGCTGACGTAATTCGCATTTTGCATATCACCCCCCGGCAGTTGGCGGGCTGGGAGAAGGCCGGGCTCATCTCTGTTGTCGAAAGCTATTCTTTTTTCGACCTGCTCCAATTAAAAAAATTGCGCGACCTGCGTTCCAAACGTGTGCGCTCCGCCGTAATCCGCGAGTCGCTTGCCGCTATGCAGCGCCAGGTTTCGGGCATGCAAAACCCCTTGCTGGAGGCCGGGGTCTTCTCCTATGGTAATAAAGTGACCTTTCGCCATCACGGAGCCACGGTCGAGCCCATCGCAGGCCAGTTTGTGCTGGAATTTGATTCTGCAGGGGAGCGGAAGGAGTTCGTCCCCTCGGCCAAGCTGCAGACCGTCCGCATAATAGAGGATGCGGTCGAGCTTTTCAGCCATGGCGTGGCCCTGGAAGAGATACCCGAACAGCAGCTCGCCGCCATCGACGTCTATAAGCGTGTGCTGGAATTGGATCCCCGGCATGCTGCTGCCTGCATCAACCTGGGCACTCTTTACTATAACCAGCAGGACTTCGCCCATGCGGAACGTTATTATCGGCAGGCCATCGAAATCGATCCGCGCTATGCCCTGGCTTACTTCGATTTGGGGAATGTGCTGGACGAAACCGGACGATTGCAGGATGCGGTCGCTGCCTATCTCACCGCCCTGGAGATTTCCCCGGTCTATGCCGATGCTCATTACAACCTTGCTCTCGCCTACGAACGCCTTAAGCAACCAAGAAAAGCGCTGAAGCACTGGCGGACATACATTCGTCTGGATTCGATCGGACCTTGGGCAAACCATGCTCGTGCTCAGGTGCGCAAAATCCTCGAAAATGATCCGCTGCGCATCGTCTTTCGCCGGAAGTAGGCATTCTCCAAGGTCGTTTCTCCTTTTTTCCATCCTGAGTGTTTTGCTCTCGCCTTGCACGTTGCCCTCTCCACTCTCGTCATCCTGAGCAAGTCGTAAATCAAAGCACCCCCGGAGAATGCGCCCGCAATTTATGCTGCTTCAAGATTTCTACCCAGAAAAATTGCTCGGTGATGTGCGCCCGCATCCCTTTCCGCTTTGGCGGATACCAAGCTTCTCGATGTAAAATCGTCTGTTCTTCATGGCATCACCAGAGGTTTTGTATGTCCAATGCAACCGTTGCGCAGAATGTGTCGCCAGCGCCTCTTACTTCATTAACCGAAGACGAGGTGTTGTTTCGGGAGAATATCCGGCAATTCGCCGAAGAGCGGATTCGTCCCCTGGTCCGGGAGATGGACGAAAAGCAGATGTTCGACGCCGCGCTCGTTCAACAGCTCTTTCAATTGGGGCTGATGAGCATCGAAATTCCCGAAGCCTATGGCGGGGGCGCCGGTACTTTTTTTGAAGCCATTCTCGCCGTCGAAGAAATTTCCCGCGTCGATCCCTCCGCCGGAGTTCTCGTCGATGTTCAGAATACCTTGGTGAATAATGCCCTCTTGCGCTGGAGCACTGAAGAACAAAAGCGCCGGTATCTGCCCGGAATGGCGCAGGGGACAGTGGGGGCCTATGCCCTGAGCGAGGCCGCCTCCGGCTCCGATGCCTTTGCCATGCAGACCCGTGCCGAGCTGCGTGGCGATGAATATGTGATTAATGGCCGCAAGCTCTGGATCACCAACGCGAAAGAGGCAGGCATCTTCATTCTGTTTGCCAATATCGATCCTTCTGCGGGTTATCGCGGCATTACCGCCTTCATCGTGCAAAAAGATTTCCCCGGATTTTCGCTGGGAAAGAAAGAGGACAAGCTCGGCATCCGCGCCTCCAGTACCTGCGAATTGGTCCTGGAGGAGCTGCGTGTTCCCAAAGAGAATGTGCTCGGAGAAGTGGGAAAAGGATACAAGATCGCCATCGAGACCCTCAATGAAGGGCGCATCGGTATCGGAGCGCAGATGCTGGGCTTGGCTCGCGGAGCCTGGGAAGCGGCGTCGCGATATGCCCAGGAACGCAAGCAGTTTGGCAAGGCCATCTCCGAATTTCAAGCCATTCAGTTTCAGCTTGCGCAGATGGCGACGGAAATCGAGGCCGTGCGTCTCATGGTGTATAATGCGGCCCGCATGAAAGATGCAGGGCTGAACTTTGTGAAAGAGGCGGCGATGGCGAAACTCTTCGCCTCCCAAGTGGCGGAAAAAGTAGCTTCGATCTGCGTGGAGATCTATGGAGGATACGGTTTCGTGAAAGATTATCCGGTGGAAAAGTATTTCCGCGATTCCAAGATCGGCAAAATCTACGAAGGTACCTCAAACATGCAACTGCAAACCATCGCAAAGCTATTAGTAATACCGTAAATAGACCCTCAGCTTAGAAGGCTGATTATGAGGAAGCACCT
>CAZONJ010000072.1:0-17146 GCA_964581225.1 uncultured Terriglobales bacterium
CATGTGTTCCTCGATAAAATTTTAAACCGTGAAAGCGAATTTGCACTCCGAACTCGATGAAGAGAAAAAAAGTAATTGCCGCAAACTGGAAGATGTACAAAGCCCCGGAGCAGGCCAGGGATTTTGTCCGCGCATTTCTTCCCTTGGTTTCAGAACACCAGCGCGATGAAATTGTTTTGTGCCCCCCGTTTGTCGACTTGCCAGCCACCGTGGCCGCCTGTTCCGGAAGCCGAATCAAAGTCGGCGCGCAGGACCTCTACTGGGCCAAGGAGGGCGCCTATACCGGAGAGATCTCCGCCGGGATGCTGGTTGCTGTCGGCTGCTCGCATGTGATCATCGGGCACTCGGAGCGGCGGCAGTACTTCGGAGAGACCGATGACACGGTCAACGCCAAGCTCAAGGCCGCAATCTCCGCCGGACTTATCGCTATCGTCTGCGTGGGTGAGGTGCTGGAAGAGCGCGAGGCCGGACTCACCGGCGACGTCCTGCGCCGCCAGACCTCTCGCGCATTACGGGAGATCTCTGGCACAGACGCGCAGAAGCTGGTGATCGCCTACGAGCCGGTGTGGGCCATCGGTACCGGCAAGACCGCTACCCCGGAGATGGCAGTGGAGGCCCACCAGATCATCCGCGCCGAGGCGGCAAACCAGATTGGCGAGGCAGAGGCCAAAAGGTTGCGCATTCAATATGGCGGAAGCGTGAAGCCCGATAACGCCAAAAGCCTGCTCAGCCAGGAGGAAATTGATGGCGCGCTGGTGGGCGGCGCCAGCTTGAATCCTGAGCACTTCGCCCAGATTGTGAAGTATTGACTCTGTTATAATTTGGGTGCTTCGCTAAGAATTTCGTGCGGAAGTGGTGAAATTGGCAGACACACCATCTTGAGGGGGTGGCGCCGCGAGGCATGGGGGTTCAAGTCCCCCCTTCCGCACCATAAGTTATTTGTTTGCTTAATTTTGTAGTCTAAAGCTGATTGATCGATTGAAGGTCCGATGATTATTGCCGTCACCATTATTCACGTTATTGTTTGTCTGTTCCTGATTTTTGTGGTCCTGATCCAGAGCGGCACCAGTGCCGATGTGGCCGCCGCCTTCGGAGGCATGGGTTCGCAGACCGCCTTTGGCCCGCGCGGCGCCTCCACCGTAATGACCCGCGCCACTACCTGGGCAGCGGTGATTTTCATGTTGACCTCGATCACCTTGTCGATTGCTATGGCGCATCGTCACAGCGGCTCGGTGCTGCAAAGCACGACTCCCAGCAAGACCAAGACGCCTCCGCCTCCGGCCAACGGATCGAATCGCGAGCCGCAGCCGGTCACGCGATAAACGGTTCAGTTTTGGGCCTCCGCCTGATGGGTGGAGGCCTTTTCATTTGTAGAGAGCAAATATGGTCCACGAGATCTTCCCGGTCGGCATTCTCGGCTGCAACTGCTCCGTGATCGGCGACGAGCAAACCCATGAGGGGATGGTCATCGATCCCGGGGACAACATCCAGCATGTCCTCGACGTGGTGCGCAAGCATGGCCTGAAGATCAAGCAGATCGTCATCACCCACGCCCATATCGATCATGTAGGCGGCGCGATGAAGCTGCGGGCGGCCACCGGCGCTCCCATCCTGCTGAACAAGAACGACTATGCCCTGCTGAAGATGCTCGACATCCAGGCGGCCTGGATCGGGGCGCCTCCGCCGGGCGCGGTGGAGATCGACCAGAGTCTTGAAGACCAGGATGTAATCACCGCCGGCAACCTGCGCGCCTCGGTGCTGCACACTCCGGGGCATACGCAAGGCAGCGTCTGCCTCTACTTCCCTGCTGAAAAAAAGCTGATTGCCGGGGACACGCTCTTTCAAGGCAGTATCGGCCGCACCGACCTGCCGGGAGGAAGCTTTGAGCAGATCATCGATTCGCTGCATGACCGCCTGCTCGCGCTGCCGGATGAGACCATCGTCGTTCCCGGCCATGGCGCCCTCACCACCATCGGCGCCGAGCGCGAGAGCAATCCGTTTTTGCAAAAACGGTGAGTACCAAACCTGCATAGCATTTTGCAGGCTTCGCGCGCCGAAAAATGTCAGGGTTCGCGCAGCATTTCAATTATGCGGCCCGTTTTTCTCTCCGGGCGGCTGCGACTTTCTTCAGGTCCTTGATAAAGAGGTCCATCTCGCGATGACGGCTTTCGTCATCCTGCGCGCGCAAAATGGATGAGGGGTGGACGGTCGCAGTAAACAGGATTCCGTCCTGCTCGATGAATTCGCCGCGCTGCTGCGTGACTCGGAATTGCCTGCCCAGCAGCGCCTGCGCCGCCGTCGCGCCGAGGCAGACGACGATCCGGGGGCGCACCGCGCGCAGCTCCGCGTCCAGCCAGGGACGGCAGGCGGCAATCTCTTTAGTGCTGGGCTTTTTGTGAATGCGGATTCTGCCGCGCGGCGTCCATTTAAAATGCTTTACCGTGTTGGTTACGTACACTTCATCGCGCTCAATGCCGGCGGCAGCCAGCGCCTTATCCAGCAGCGCTCCGGCGGGCCCGACGAAAGGGCGTCCGGCCACATCTTCTTTATCGCCCGGCTGCTCCCCGACCATGATGATCGTCGAACCGGCGTTCCCTTCTCCAAAGACGGTTTGCGTCGCGTGCTTCCAGAGATCGCAGCCGCGACATTCTTTGGCGGCGGCACGCAGGTGGGACAACGATTGGTCCTGAGGAAGAAAATCCGCCGCCGAAATAGCCAGCGATTTTGCCGCAATACGGACAGGCGTCGGCTTGGGTGTTTGCGGCTGTTCTGAAGTGTTCGTTTTGCGTGGCATGAAGATAAACTCCGCATTTCTTAGGATGCAGAAACCCACTCCGATTACAGCATGGCATTCAGGCGGTGCGGTCACTCGCTTTTGGCGCTGCTTTGATGGCCAAGGAAATTGCGCCTGAGAGCGGGTCGACCGGCTCGGGATTGATCTGAATCTCCGGCCACTCGGCGCTCAGGGAATTGAAGAAGCTTTGGCGGACGATCACGCTGTTCGTGAATACCCCGCCGCATATAGCGACCTTCGCCTTTCCATTGGTTGACCACAAGCGCCGGATGACGATTTTCGCCAATTGCGCCAGCTCCGCACCCGCCCGGGACAGCACCTCGCGGGCCAGGACATCTCCCTCCTGCGCCGATTCGAGCACCTGCGGAGCCAGGGCGGAAAAATCCGGTGGAGGAGAGGTGTTGGCAATCGAGACCAGAGCATCGCGCGTGCCCACGCTCCAGCCGTTCATGATCTTCGACAGCAAAGCCGTATTCTCGCCGCAATCGGAAGCGCGCATTGCTGCGATCACCGCCTGCCGTCCGATCCAGTAGCCGGAACCTTCATCCGAGATCATCGGCCCCCAGCCCCCGGCGCGCGCCGTGGTTCCATGCTCATTCTTCCCGTAGACATTCGATCCTGTGCCGGCAATTACCAGGACGCCCATTCCATCGGGAAAGGCCGCCTCATGCGCGATATCGGTATCGAGGACCACCCTCAACTCCCCCGGCAGCAGTTCCTTCATGCTGCGCGTGGTCCATTCCACTACCTCCGGGATCGATGCCCCGGCCACTCCGACGCAGGAAGAGACTACCTGCTCCGGCTTTGCATTCGCCGCCTTGAGGACCCTGGAAATCGCCTCCGATAATGCTGCAAACGCCGCCTGTGGACCGACTTTTTTGATTTTGATAGTGCCCGCGCTGCTCTTTGCGACAATCTCGCGCCCGTTGCTGATGGCGCAGCTTGTTTTAGTGCCGCCCGCGTCCATGCCCAGATAAAGTGCCATTGCTTATTCTTCTAACACATTCCGGCAGCCAAGCGTTTTCAAAGCGGTCATATCTCTCAGTTGTTCTGGCGTGCCGTTTTGCGCTTTTGCTGGCGTAACCCGATCCGCACTTTTCATCCGCGCCCTGCTGCTGTATGGTCAGAGCTGGCTAAATGCAGCCGGAGCCCAGATCATATTCTGCCCCTAGCGCCACGCACAGTCGGACTCGATACCCTGGACCTGCTCCTGGTGGTGGTCTATCTTCTTGGCATCACCCTCTTCGGACTGCGCTTCCGCTCGCCGCAGCGCTCGCTGCGCAATTATTTTCTTGCCGACCGGAATATCCCCTGGTGGGCAATTTCGCTTTCGATCGTCTCCGCCGAGACCAGCACGCTCACCATCATCAGCATTCCCGGACTGGCTTACGACAGCAACTTCACCTTCCTCCAACTGGTCCTCGGCTACCTGGTTGCGCGCGTAATCATCAGCCTGATTTTCATCCCGCAGTACTTTCGCGGTGAGCTTTACACCGCTTACCAACTCATCGATCGGCGCTTCGGAGCGCGCCTGCACAAATTTACCGCCGGGTTGTTTCTGGTCACGCGCGCGGCGGCGGAAGGGGTGCGGGTGTGGGCGGTCGCGATTGTGATTGGCATTGCGCTCGAGAGCTATATGCTGAACATGTCGAACGGCGCCCGCGACATCGCCTCCGTGGCTATCATTACCGCGCTCACCCTGCTCTACACCTTTGAGGGGGGCATGGCGGCGGTGATCTGGACGGATGTAGTCCAGATGCTGATCTACATCGCAGGAACGGCAGTCGGGTTTTTTACCATCGTGCATCTCCTGCCCGGCGGCTGGCCGCAGATCCACACCGTGGCTGCGCAATTCCATAAATTCCAGATGTTCGACTTCAGCTTTTCTCCGGCAAAGAGCTATTCCTTTTGGGCCGGGATCATCGGAGGCACATTCCTTACCACCTCCACGCATGGCACCGATCAACTGCTGGTGCAACGTTTATTGGCGGCGCGCAACGAGAGGCAGTCAAAGCTCGCCTTGCTCTCCAGCGGGGTCTTCATCCTGGTGCAGTTCGCGCTCTTCCTGCTGGTGGGCGTCTCGCTCTTCGTTTTTTATAAAGTCGTTCCGGGATTGCCGGCCTTCGCCCAGGGACAGTCCGACCGCATCTTCCCTGCCTTTATCGTAAATCGCATGCCGCATGGCATCTCCGGATTGCTGATTGCCGCCATTCTCGCCGCCGCCATGTCCAACCTGAGCGCGGCTTTGAACTCGCTTTCTTCCACCACGGTCATGGATTTTTATACCCGATTGCGTCCGCAGATCGGCGAGCGGCATCGCGTTACCGTCTCGCGCGTGGCAACTGTAATTTGGGGGCTGATCCTCTTCGCCATCGCCCTGCTTTCGCGCCATGGGGGACGCGTTGTGGAGATCGGGCTGACCATCATCTCGGTCGCTTATGGAGCGCTGCTCGGCGTCTTTCTCCTGGGCGTGCTCACGCGCAGAGCCACGGAAACCGGGACCATGATTGGAATGGCCTTTGGGCTGGGTACCAACATATATCTCTGGCTGGGAGCAAAAAGCGTTGCCAGGCTCCTGGGCGCCAGCATCGCTTATACGTGGTTTGTGCCCATAGGCACTATTGTGACCTTCGTCCTGGGATACCTCCTCAGCCTGGCCCTTCCCGGCAAAAACCTTCCTGAAAGTAATAAAGATACGCTGGAAGCGCGCCATGGCTGAGGGCTCTTCCCACTCCCCGATCTCCGGCGCTCCGGCCCGACTCGAGCTTCCACGCGCTCTGGGGGCCAGCCACGCCACCGCAATCGTGGTAGGGACGATTATCGGCAGCGGCGTCTTTCTGGTTCCGCAGGAGATGATGCAGGCGGTCGGCTCCGCCCGGATGGTCTACCTGGCGTGGATCGTCGGCGGCATGCTCTCCCTTTTCGGCGCGCTCACTTATGCGGAGCTTGGCGCGCTGAAGCCTGAGGCGGGTGGAGAATACGTCTATATCCGCGACGGCTATGGCCCGCTGCCTGCGTTTCTTTACGCCTGGACGTGGTTTCTCATCGCCAAACCGGCATCGATTGCCAGCGTGACCATTGGGCTGGTGCGTATCCTCGGTACCTTCCGGATTTTTTCTTTTCTTCCTCACGCCTTCCTTCATCTACCCTTCCCGATTACTTACGCGCAGCTCCTGGCCATGCTGGTCACCATCGCTATCTCGTTCCTGAATTATCTGGGAATTAAGAAGGCGGGAGACTTTCAGCTTGTCTTCACAACGCTGAAGGTGCTGATGATCCTGGGCATTATCGTGGTTGGATTTGGTTCAGGGAAAGGGGACATCCACAACTTCGCCAGCACCTTTACCGGGGCGCAGGGGGGATTGGCGGGATTCATGACCGCTCTGGTGGCGGCGCTCTGGGCTTATGATGGCTGGAACGATCTCAGCATGGTCAGCGGCGAGGTAGCGAACCCACGGCGCAATATCCCCATTGCGCTGGTCCTGGGCGTGTTGATGGTCGCTGTCCTGTACATGGGAGTCAACGGCGCGGTGCAGTATCTGCTGCCGGCTGCGGGAGTAGCCGCCTCTGCGCGTCCTGCTTCCGACGCTACACGGCTGGCCATTGGAGCGCTGGGCGCGGCGATTGTCTCCGCCGGCATGGCGCTCTCCATGGTCGTGACCCTGAATGGCACCATCATGAGCGGCGCCCGCATTCCATTTGCCGTGGCCCGCGATGGATACTTCTTCTCCGCGCTGGCGACCGTCCACAAGCGCTTTCGCTCGCCTTCCACTTCGATCGTGGTGCAGGCGATTGCCGCTGTCCTGCTTTTGTTCATGGTCTCAAAGTTTCAGCAGCTCTTTTCGCTGGCCATTTTTTCCGAATGGCTCTTCTACATGATCGCCGCCAGCACCATCTTCATCTTCCGCCGACGCGAACCGCTGGCAGAGAGAAGCTACAAGACTTGGGGATATCCGGTGGTGCCTGCGCTCTTCGTAGCGGCTTCGGCGCTCCTGCTCTACTACACCTTCGCGCAGAATCTTAGAAATTCATTGGTTGGAAGCCTGATTATCCTGGCCGGCATCCC
This sequence comes from uncultured Terriglobales bacterium, assembly GCA_964581225.1. Lineage (GTDB taxonomy): Bacteria > Acidobacteriota > Terriglobia > Terriglobales > Acidobacteriaceae > CAYTQA01. Next base: position 6,861 of record CAZONJ010000072.1, read on the forward strand.
GCTCTTCTATTACTTTGCCGGAAAGAGAAACACGACAGCGGCCATGTAGCCGAAGAATTAATTTCTGCGAAGAGTTAAAAGCGAAGAGCTGCCGTACTCCGGCAGCCCAGCGCCTGTTGTTCCCTATGCGCTCTTCTTCTTGGCGGCCAGTTCCCCGTGATAGTTCAAGGCCTTGAGGCCGAGGAAGCCGGCGGCGCGTCCCAGCTCTTCTTCGATGCGCAGCAGTTGGTTGTACTTGGCGATCCGGTCGGTACGCGAGGCGGAGCCGGTTTTAATTTGCCCCACGCCCGATCCCACCGCCAGGTCGGCAATAAAGGTATCTTCAGTTTCACCGGAGCGATGACTGATGATGGCCGTATATCCATTGCGGCGGGCAAGGTCGATGGCTTCGAGGGTCTCGGTCACGGTACCGATTTGGTTTACCTTGATGAGAATGGAGTTGGCGGCGCCTTCGTCAATCCCGCGCCCCAGCCTCTCCGTGTTGGTGACAAAGAGATCGTCTCCCACCAACTGGACCCGGTCACCGATCTCTTTGGTAAGCATCCGCCAGCCCTCCCAATCGTCTTCAGCCAGCGCGTCTTCAAGGGAGACGATGGGATATTTTCCCGCCCAGTCGGCCCAGAAACGCACCATCTGCTCGGAATTTTTCACGCTCTTGTCCGACTTCTTGAAGACATATTTGCCATCGCTGTAAAGCTCGCTGACCGCCGGGTCTAGCGCGATGGCAATCTCTTGGCCCGGAGTATAGCCGGCCTGCTGTATGGCCTCCAGAATCAGCTCGATGGCCTCAACATTCGATTTGAGAGAAGGAGCGAAGCCGCCTTCATCCCCCACCGAGGTGTTGTATCCGCGCTTCTTCAAGACCGATTTCAGCACGTGAAAGACCTCCGTGCCCCAGCGCAGCGCGTCGGAAAAGCTCTCCGCGCCCACCGGCATCACCATGAACTCCTGGAAGTCCACGTTGTTATCGGCATGAGCGCCGCCATTGACGATGTTCATCATTGGGACCGGCAGTATGTTAGCGTTTACGCCGCCGATATACCGGTAGAGCGGCATCTTCATCGCCAGCGCCGAAGCCCGCGCGCATGCCATGGAGACCGCCAGGATAGCGTTGGCGCCAAGCTGGCCCTTGTTGGGGGTGCCGTCAAGCTCGATCATGGTTCCATCGATCAGGCGCTGGTCGGAGGCATCCATGCCTTCCAGAGCAGGAGCAATGGCGGTTTCCACGTTCTGCACCGCCTTGAGCACGCCTTTTCCGGCGTAGTGCTCATTATCTCCATCGCGCAACTCCATCGCCTCGTGTTCCCCGGTAGAAGCCCCGCTGGGGACAGCGGCGCGGCCCATGATTCCGCCGGCGAGGTACACATCGGCTTCTACGGTTGGATTGCCGCGGGAATCCAGGATCTCCCGGGCACGAATCTCTTGAATCTCGGTCATAGCGCTCCTTGAAGTACTTGCATAATTCGACGCCCCTTGCGGGATAGAGACATTCTCTTCCGCCGAGGCTCGTTGAATGGTTACTAAGTCGGACATATTTTTTACGATACTCAAAGCAAAACGGTTTGGCACAGGTGAATCAAAAATTATAAACAATCAGGAGAGAGTGCCTTATCCCTTCGTCTGGACTCCAGTTGTAAGCGCGAAAAGGCGCTTTACCACACATGGTCGGTCATCGCGGCCAGCTCTTCTTCGCTCACCACGGGAACTTCGAGCCATCCTTCCACCGGCAGGGCGTCGATCGGCAGGCGGTCGCGCCAGATGCTGAAGCGCAGACGCAAGGTATCGCCCTGCTGCGCCGCCAAATAGGAAAGGTTCAGCTTGAACTGGAGGATCTTTCGCATCGTAACCACCAAACCGGTGTCGGTAGGAGAGTCTTCCTCGATGCTGTGCGGCTTGCAGTTGCCATTCTTTCCGATCCAGTTCCCCGTGGCCACCCGATACCAATCCAGCGCGCCGTTTGTAATCCCTATCTCAACCCGCACCGAACAATCGGCCTCCCTGCCCGCTTTGGCGAGATTCTCGATGTTTACCGCGAGCTCAAAATTGCCGGAGAGCCGGGTGTCGAGAAAATCCAGCCGGGCATAAAGGTTCTTTTCGTCGATGCCGGCGTAAGCGGCCGCCAGCATAAATTCTTTTCCATGCATGGCAGAGCCATGGCGGTCGGCGATGTAGCTGGCCGCTCCCAGCCAATCGAAATATCCGGTGCTGGGGGCCTGGATTCGCGGCTTGATAAATGCCGTTTGGGGAATGATGCGCGCGCGAGTCACTGCCCCGCCGGCAATCGGCTGCGCCAGGTAATCGGGAGGCGCCTCTCCCAATGCCTGGTAGACGTTGGAGAGGTGCTTGCGGTAAAGTTCGTCGAAGTCGCGGTCATTGGCGGAATGGTGCTCGGGACCGTACCACCAGTTCCAGTCGCTGCCCTCCGCGATCAGCAGCTCCTCGTATGCCAGCGCCCGTGCCTGTTCACTCGCCTGTGGAGCATGCTCTGCGTAAAATTCTCGCGCTGCATGGAGATAATCCCAGGAGATATTGTCTTCCGGAGCGCCAATCCATACGTTGAAATTGGCATTGATCCAGGAACCGGGAGTGATGGCCTGCAGCCGCCCGAAATTGCGATGGCGCTCGATGGCCTCCGTGATCGTGACCGGCTCAATCTCATGGTCCTGACGGACCGCATCGTAGAGCCTTCGCAGGAATTCACGCCCGGAGTACGGATAATACTCCCAGGCATTTTCACCATCGAGGATTACGGAAACCACCGCATCTCTTCCCGCAGCCAGGGCGGGACGGGCCGACTCCTTCACATTACGGATAAAATGCTGGACCGCATCTTGCGGGGCCATGCCGGAGTAGACGAATCCGATCAGGTCAGAGACGCTATGGTCGCGAAAGACCATGTGCATGCGAGCGTCGTTCTGCTCATAGCGGTAAATGTTGTAAAGGCGTTCCGCCCCTCCGTGCAGCAGGCGTCCATGACTGTCGCGTTCGAAGAAGCTATTGAGCGAGCGTCCTAATACGCCTTCATCGGTCGCCATCCAGTTCACGCCCAACCGGCCGGCCAGATCCAGCACCTCATTGGAAACGCTGCCTTCCGATGGCCAAATTCCCCGGGGACACACTCCGAAGACCTGCTCATGCAGATTCAAGGCGCGCTGCAACTGCTCGGCGGCATCTTCCGGATGCCGGAACTGCTGCCGGGGGAGCGGCAGGTTCGGAGAGCTGACGCGCCCGATGTTGCTGTCGCACAGCAATGGCAGGATGGGATGATAAAACGGGGTCGCCGATATCTCGATGGCCCCGCGCTGCGCGGCCTTGGCATATTGCGGAAGCACTGCCGCCAGGATTTTTTTCTGGGCCGCCAACATGGCCTGCTGGTCGGAGAGGGTGAATCCCCGGCCTTTCTTCACCAGCTCCGCCACCGCCGGATCGTCCATGAAATACTCGTCGAACCAAGCCACTTGGGAGAGCACTTGCAGGTCCGCCATATCCTGCAGATGGAAATACTTCTCCGCCTTTGCCGGGTCTTCCCCCAACGAGCGATACTGCTGGTGCAGCTCCTGGTAGCGGGGATAGCGGGCGATCATGTGCGTGTGGTTGGCCTGAAACAAGTATCGCAGCGCCAGCAACTTCTCCCGGGGTGAGAGCTCCGCCGCCGGTTTCGCCGCAACTTCGTAGAAGGGGTCCTTGGCGGTCCCGTTCACGTAGTCCTGGATCTGCGTGATCAGCGAAGGGACGAGGTTGAAATTCTGATGCACGTCGGGAAACTCGTCCAGCAGCTTGACCATCCCGTAATAATCTTTCAGGGCGTGCATCCGGACCCAGGGCAGGCGATATTCGCCTGTGACCAGGTCCTTATAAAAAGGTTGATGCATGTGCCAAAGGAAGATGAGCCGAATTGTAGGCATGGAGGAAATCGAATTTTACCGTAAAGCGAAGCTGGTTGGTGCGGCAGCCCGCGCAAAATGCTATTCTCAGTATAGAAAAATTGTGCGGATTCTTACCCGTTACATTCTGCGCGAGGTGCTCTCGCACGCTGCCCTCGGGGCCGCGCTCTTCACATTTGTCATTTTCATGCGCGACGTCAGCCATATCCTGGAGCTGGTCGTCCGCAAAAGCGCGCCTATTCCCAGTGTTGCCGAAATTTTTTTCCTGACGCTCCCTACTGCCTTCACCGTCACCATCCCGATGGGAGTGCTGGTCGGGATTTTGATTGGGCTCAGCCGCCTGGCGGCCGACAGCGAGGTCACCGCGATGCGGGCCAGCGGCATTGGCTCGCTTCGTTTCGTCCGCATCATCGCGATCTTTGCCGTGGGAGCGTGGATGCTCGCTCTATTCAATAGCCTGTACGTGGCCCCGCGTTCGGCGGCCGCGCTCGCCGCGCTGCAAAATTCCCTGAAGAGCTCGCAGGTTTCCTTTGAGATTCAGCCTCGGGTTTTTTATGAGGATTTTAAGAACTACGTCCTCTACGTGCAGGACGCGCAGCCCATAACCAAAGCGGCGCTATGGAAAAACGTCTTTCTCGCCGATATCAGTAATCCTGCGGCCCCAAAGATTACGGTCGCGCGCTCCGCGATCGTGACCAACCAGGACAAATCGACCCTGCGCCTTCATCTGAAAGACGGTTCCCAACAGGAGATGGTCCCGCAGAACCTGACTCAATATACCGTCTCCTCGTTCGATGAGACGGACATCCCGATTCAGCTTCCTGCGGTCGAAACCAACCACAATCCGGAGCTGGTGCCCACAGCGGAACTTCGCACCTCCGATCTCTTGTATCTGGCCCATCATTCCGATCCATTGAAGTCGCGCTGGTACTGGATCGAGTTTCACCGCCGCTTCGCTTACGCCAGCGCCTGCCTGGTGCTGGCGCTTATCGGCATTCCCCTGGGCATGTCCTCGAAGAAAGGCGGCAAATCCACCGGCTTTGTCCTGACCATCCTGCTGGTCTTTCTCTACTACTTCAGCTCGACTGCCGGATTGGCGCTTGCCCGTCAAGGCAAGCTCCCCATCTGGCTGGGGGTATGGAGCGCGGACATTCTTTTTGCCTTGGCTGGAATTGTGCTGCTTCGCCACGTGGACCGCTCCAGCATCGAGATTGTGCCGGTGCGTACGGTCTGGCATTCGTTAAAGGAACACTTTAAGAGATCGCGCCGCCGGACGGCAGCTTCCGAGAAACACACCCGGATGGACGAAGGCTTTTTCAATTTGCGCTTCCCTCAAATCCTGGACAATTATGTTCTCGGCGAGTTTGTCACCTATTTGGGGATGGTGCTCGCCACCTTCATTGTCCTCACCCTGGTCTTTACCTTCTTCGAGCTGCTGGGGGACATCATCAAGAACCGCGTCCCGGTGGTTACCGTAGGCGAATATCTGCTCAATGTGGTGCCTTCCACGGTGTACCTGATGGCCCCATTAAGCGTGCTTGTGGCCGTGCTGGTGACCTTTGGATTGCTGCAAAAATCCAATGAGCTTACGGCGATGAAGGCCACCGGCATCAGCATCTATCGCGCCGTAATACCGATCGTGGTGATAGCCACCACGGTTTCAATCGCGCTCTTTCTCTTCGACCAGTTCTATCTTCCGTATGCCAACAAGCGCCAGGACGCATTGCGCAATACCATAAAAGGCAAGCCGGCCCAGACCTACCTGCGTCCGGACCGAAAGTGGATCTTCGGCGAGCACAATACCATTTACTATTATTCTTTTTTCGATCCGGACCGCAACCAGTTCGCCAACGTCTCGGTCTTCGAATTTACCCCCGGCTCCTTCGAGATAAAGAAGCGCGTCTATGCCACCCGCGTTCATTGGGAGGCGGAGCTGAATAAGTGGGTCTTCGAGCAGGGCTGGTCGCGCAGCTTTCACGGGGACGCAATCGAAGACTTCCGCACCTTCGAAGTTGCCACCTTTGAAGAGCTGAACGAAAACCCGCAGTACTTCAAGAAGGAGGTCAAGCAATCCTCTGAGATGAATTTTGGGGAGCTGCGGCGTTATATCCACGATCTCCAGCAAAGCGGCTTCGATGTGGTCCGGCTCAGGGTGCAACTGCAAAAGAAGATCGCCTTCCCGCTGATCACCCTGGTCATGACCCTGCTCGCGATTCCCTTCGCGGTTTCAGCAGGACGGCGCGGCGCGCTGACCGGCGTGGCGGTTGCGATCTCGCTGGCGGTGGCCTACTGGATTGTCTCCGGCCTCTTCGAGGCGATGGGAAATGTAAATCAGCTGCCCGCCGTACTGGCGGCGTGGACCCCCGATCTTATCTTTGGACTTTTCGGCGGATACCTCATCCTCAAAGTCCCGACTTAATGCGCCTTTGCGATACCATGGATACGTACTCCATGCTTGGGAACCTGAAGCCGCTCAAACCGTATCTGCTGAAGTACCGCCGGCAATTTTTCTGGGGCGGTATCTCCGTCTTGGGCAACAACCTGATCTGGATACTCTTCCCGCAGGTCCTGGGCAAGGCCAGCAATGCCCTGAACCGGGGTGTGACCCGGCACAAGCTACTTACCTATTCCCTGGCCCTGCTCGCAATCGCCTTCAGCAAGGGCATCTTTCAATTTCTTACCCGCTGGATCATGATCGGCATCTCGCGCGAGATTGAATTCGATTTGCGCAACGACCTGTTCACGCATCTTGAACGGCTCTCCCATTCGTTTTACCAGCGCACCCGCACCGGCGACATCATGGCCAAGGCCACGAATGACCTGAATGCCGTCCGCCAGCTCCTGGGGCCGGCGATCATGTATACCGCCAATACCGTGGTATTCACCGCCGGCGCGCTCCTGTTCATGTTGCGCATCAGCCCGCGCCTGACGCTCTTTGCGTTTCTGCCGTTGCCGGTCGCCAGCATTATGGTTCAGTATTTCGGACGCCGGATCCACGAACGCTTCGAGAAAATCCAGGCCACCTTCTCCGACATCTCCGCCCGCGCGCAGGAGAACTTTTCCGGGGTGCGCGTAGTCCGCGCTTATGCCCAGGAAGAGGCGGAGATAGATCTCTTCGAGGTCTCGAACCGCGAATACATTGCGCGCAGCCTCACCCTGGTCCGGCTGATGGGAATGCTCTGGCCTACGCTCGAAGCCCTGCTCGGCCTGGCCATCATCCTGGTGTTGTGGCTGGGGGGGCGCGAGGTGCTCCTGCATCGCATGAACGTGGGCGATTTCGTCGCCTACAACACCTACATGGTGCAGCTCACGTGGCCGGTTATCGCCCTGGGATGGGTGATTAACCTCTTCCAGCGCGGCACCGCTTCCATGGGACGCATCAATCAGCTCCTTATCGAGAAGCCGGCGATTACGGACGCTGAAGTTGCTCCTGACCTCCGCGAGGTGAAGGAACTTACTGGGGACATCGAGTTCCGCAATCTGAGCTTCGCTTATGAGGGCGCAAATGGCACAATCATTTTGCGAAATATCAATCTGAAGGTCCCGGCGGGCAGCAGCCTTGCCATTGTGGGCCCTACCGGCTCAGGAAAGAGCACGCTGGTAAGCCTGGTCCCGCGAATCTACGATGCCCCTTCTGGCAGCGTGCTGATCGATGGCCGCCCGATACGCGAATACCCCCTGGAGGTCCTGCGCAGAAACATCGGCTTTGTTCCCCAGGAGACCTTCCTCTTCAGCGACACCATACGCGAAAACATCGCCTTCGGCGTGGACCATGCAACCGACCAGGAGGTCCATGCCGCCGCGGAAGCGGCCAACATCGCCGGCGATATCGAGGGGTTTCCGTTGCAATACGCGACCATGGTGGGAGAGCGCGGCATCACGCTTTCCGGCGGACAGAAGCAGCGTACTGCCATTGCCCGCGCCATTATTCGCGATCCTCGCATCCTGGTGCTCGATGACGCCCTCTCCAGCGTGGATACCTACACTGAGGAACGCATCCTGCACCATCTGCGCGAGATCATGGCCGGACGGACCACGATCTTCATCTCCCATCGCGTCTCCACCGTCAAGGATGCGGACCAGATTGCGGTGCTGCACGGGGGCGAGATCGTCGAATTGGGGACGCATCAGGAGCTTCTCAACCAGAATGGCTATTATGCCGACCTCTACAACAAACAACTGCTCGAAGAAGAGCTGGCCAGCGTCTGACATGAAATCGTCCGCCTCCGTATGCTCTGCGCGGAACGTGTAAACGACGCAAAGCAATCTGCTAGGATGAAGTCCATGCTGACCTACCTTGTTACCGGCGCCGCGGGATTTATCGGCTCAAACCTGGTGCGGGCATTGCTGGCGCGCGGAGAGCGGGTCCGCGGCATCGATAACTTTGTTACCGGAAAACGCGAAAACCTTGCGGACGTTATCTCTCGGATGGATTTTCGCAAAGTGGACCTGCTCGATGAACCGGCGCTGCGCGAGGCTTGTGCCGGCATCGATTGCATTCTGCATCAGGCGGCGCTGCCGTCGGTCCCCAAGTCCGTCGCAGATCCCCTCACCAGCCACAAGGCCAACATCAATGGCACGCTGAATTTGCTGCTTGCCGCCCGCGAGGCGAGGGTAAAGCGCATCGTCTACGCCGCCTCTTCGTCAGCTTATGGAGATACTCCTACCCTTCCCAAGCGGGAAGATATGCCCACCAATCCGATCTCGCCCTATGCCGTGCAAAAGCTGACCGGCGAGCTTTACATGAACTCCTTCCATCGGGTCTATGGGATGGAGACGGTCTCGCTGCGCTATTTCAATATTTTTGGGCCCTGGCAGGCGGCAGACAGCCCTTATTCCGGCGTGCTGGCAAAATTCATTACATTCATGCTGCAAGGCAGGCAGCCGACCATTCTGGGCGATGGCGAGCAGAGCCGCGACTTTACCTACATAGACAATGCGGTTGATGCCAATTTGTTGGCAGCATCGGCGCCCGCCGAAAAAGTAGCAGGACAGGTCTTCAACGTTGCTACCGGCAGCCGCTATAGTCTGAACCAGACCTTTGAAATTTTGAAAAAGCTCACTGGATATTCCGGCAAACCGGCTTACGGGGAGCCGCGCTCCGGAGACGTGAAGCATTCGCTGGGGGACGTAACCTGCGCGCGCGAGGCCTTTGGATACGCGCCGCAGGTCAACTTTGAAGAGGGGCTTCGCCGCACGGTGGAGTGGTATCGCACGCAGATACCGGAGCTCACGGCAACTTCGCAAAATCTCGCAAAATGATGTGCGGCTTTTCGGCCTTCAGGCGGGCCAGAGGCTGAGCGCAGTCCCGCTTAAGATGCGCTCCTTCGCCTCCTTCGAGAGTGGCAACGCGCGGAACTCTTCGAGGTTCTTCCTGATCTCGGGTACGCCCGGGCCCGGCCAGTCTGTCCCAAACAGTGTCTTCTCGGCAATCTCTTCCAGGCGCGGGAAATATTTCAGCAGCGATTTCGGGGGGATGCCGCTGGTATCGAGATAAACATTCCGATGCCGCCGCACCAGAAAGAAGGCGGTCTCCATCCACAGCGGACGCCCACCATGCGCCAGCAGGATCTTGAGTTTGGGAAAGTCTACCGCGACGTCGTCCACGTAGATCGGATCGCCATATTTATTGCGCGCGCCGGGAAAGATCGAAGTCCCGGTGTGGACCATCACAGGAATCCCATTCTGCTCCGCCACGCGATAGATGACCTCAAGCTCCTTGACCCCGTTGAGATAGTCGTTGGGAAAGAGCAGTTGATGCGGCGGATGGATTTTGATCATCCGTATTCCAAGGCGTACGATGTGCTCCATATCGCGCTGCGCGTTGGAGGTGTGGCGCGGATGCACGCTGCCGCATGGAATCAGCCGCTTCGGATCTTCTTTCACATAATTGGCCACAAATTCATTGACCGCCGGAGTGAAGCCCATCAGCTCCGGGGCGACGTAATTGATAAGCACGGCGCGCTCGATGCCGGCCTGGTCCAGGTGCTTCAAAAATCCCTTGGGAGAGCGGCAGAATTCCACGATCTGATCGAAGTTGGCCCGCTGGCGCTTCATGGTCTCCAGCGCCGCCGGTTTGAACATCTCAATGGGTTGAATGTGGACGTGACAATCGGTAATAGCGGACATGCGCCTACCAGATTAGCAGAAGGAACTGGAGTTTCTGGTGAAGAGGGCAATGCTCTACGGCGCTCCTACTTCCACTATCATTGTTACCTATCTCCATTCTCTCCAACAGCTTTGGCCTGTCCAGTTTGAATAACGCGAGGCCACATGGATTGAGTGAGATTGTTGACATGTAAAGAGAATATCCGTTGAAGCGCTGAGGTCTGGCTTCAATTGCGCGGGAAGGTCGCGCACAGCAGTTGGGTATCGTCGGAGATGATTCCATCCACGCCCATG
>CAZONJ010000073.1:0-16744 GCA_964581225.1 uncultured Terriglobales bacterium
ACCTTCTGCAGCTTGAGCGCGGCAGCCATTCCCATGGAGACATAATCCTCCTTGTTGCCGGAGGTGGTGATGGAATCGACCGAGGCTGGATGGGCGAAGATTTTGTTTTCGCTGGCCAGGGCGGCGGCGGTGACCTGCGGCATCATGAATCCGGAGTTCAGGCCGGCGCCGGCGGCGAGGAATGGCGGCAGTCCTTCATTCAGCGTGGGATTTACCAGGCGCTCGATGCGGCGCTCGGAGATTCCCGCGAGGGAAGTGAGGGCGATGGCCATATAGTCGAGCGCGAAGGCGACGGGCTGTCCGTGAAAGTTGCCGCCGGAGACCACCTCGCCCTGGCCAATCGCGTCTCTGCCGGGCGCGGCAAAGACCAGCGGATTGTCCACCGCAGCGTTCATCTCGATTTCAAAGGTGCGGCGGCAGAAGGAGAGCGTATCGCGCACCGCGCCATGCACCTGGGGGATGCAGCGCAGGGAATAGGCGTCCTGCACCCGGCCGCAGTCCTTGTGCGACTCGCGCAGCGCGCTGCCTTCGAGCATGCGGCGCAGGTTGGCGGCGCTCTTGATCTGTCCGGGATGGGGGCGCGCTTTGTGGATGCGTTCGTCGAAGGCCACATTGGTCCCCTGCAGGGCGTCGAGCGAGAGCGCGCCCAGCACGTCCGCGGTATCGGCCAGTATCTCCGCCGCCAGCAAGGCAAGCGTGCCGACGGCGAGCATGGCCTGGGTGCCGTTGATGAGCCCAATTGCTTCCTTGGCTTCGAGCGTCACCGGCTTGATCTGCGCCGCCTTCAATGCCTCCGCCCCGGGGAGCCGCTTGTGGTCGTGAATGGCCGCTCCCTCGCCCACCAGCACCAGCGCGAGATGAGCGAGCGGGGCAAGGTCTCCGCTGGCGCCTACGCTCCCCTGGGAAGGGACCACGGGATGCACCTTGCGGTTGAGCATCTCGCAGAGCGTGTCGATGATAAGGCCGCGCACCCCCGAGGAGCCCTTGGCCAGGGAATTGGCGCGCAGCAGAAGCATGGCGCGGGTGGCGGGCTCGGAGAGCGCTTCGCCGACTCCGACCGCGTGCGAGCGCAAAAGGTTCAATTGCAGCTCGCGGTTCTGCTGCGGGGCGATGCGCACATCGCTCAGCTTGCCCACGCCGGTGGTGATGGCGTAAGCGAGACGGTCCTCCTCGACCAGCGTATCGACTACTGCCCGGGAGCGGTCCACGCCCTCGCGCGCATCCGGCGCCAGCAGCACCGGACGATGCTCGTAGACTACGCTGCGCAACTCCTCGAGCGAGAGGCTGTTTCCATCAATATGCAGGGCCTGCAAGGGAGCTCCTAGATTGGACGATCGTGGTGAAGTTCAATCGCTTTCTTAAACGCCTCTACGTACTTCTCCGGCAGCGTGGTCCGTTCAAAATTTGAATTCACCACGATGTGGGTGCTTTCGCCTTCAGCGAGCAGGACGCCGCTGCGCTCGCGCAGGACCTCATATCCGAATTGCAGCAGCGCGCCGCGCATGTGCGTGAGCCGGGTACGGACCAGGATCTCGTCATCGTAGCGCGCTGGGGCCTTATAACGGCAGCGGAGGTCCACCACGGCGATGTGGCAATCGTCCTCCTGCTCCATCAGCCGGTATTCAAATCCCAATTGCCGCAGCAACTCCACCCGTCCCACTTCAAACCAGACGATGAAATTGGAATGGTAGACCACGCCCATCTTGTCGGTTTCCGCATAGCGCACCCGCAGGCGGGCTTCTCCGTGATTGTGCTTGGGGTTGCCGTTGGCCAGAGACATGAGTTAAGCATACCGCAGGGCGATTTTCATTTTGTAGCGCGTTCCCTCATTTGCCGGTCCAGCGCGGCTTGCGTTTTTCCAGGAAGGCAGAAATGCCTTCACGGAAGTCATGGGTTTGGCGGATGGCCGCATTCTGCGCCACCGCCGCCTCGATCTGCTTATCGAGCTCCGCATTGACGGTCTGGGCCAGCAGCGCCTTGGTGGCGCGCAGCGATGCCGGGCTGTTGGCGAGGAGCGTCTGCGCCAGCTCGTGGGCCCGGCGGGTCAAATCTTCCGGCGGGACGACTTGGGTGACCAAACCCATGCGCAGGGCCTCATCGGCGGCGAAGATGCGCCCGGTGAGCAGCAGGTCGCGGGCCTGCTTCTCGCCCACCTGGCTTACCAGAAAGGCGGAAACAATCGCGGGAACGAAGCCAATGCGCACCTCGGTATAGCCAAACTTTGCGTCAGTGGATGCGATGGTGAAATCGCAAATCGTGGCAATGCCGGTGCCGCCCGCAATCGCCGGACCATTGACGGCGGCGATGGTCGGCTTGGGAAAGTCATAGATCGAGCGGAAGAGCCGGCCCATAGTGCGCGAGTCTTCGAGGTTCTGCTCAGCAGTGCGGCCGGTCAACGCTTTAAGGTTTTCCAGGTCCATGCCGGAGCAGAACGCCCCGCCCGCGCCAGTGATGATCAGCACCTGGGAATCCGAGTGCTGCACCTTGTCCAACGCGCGTTGCAGCTCGTCAATCAATTCATAGCTGATGGCGTTGCGCTTGTCCGGACGGTTCAGCGTGATGGTCGCAACCGGGCCGGAGTGGGTGAGCAGAATGGTGTTGAAATTCATCTCCAGAGCACCTCAGGGTTATTGCACTACATTCGGTACGCCAAAACGGTTTGCGATGTCGGCGCTGATCTTCAGCGTCTGCTCCAGCGGCTTGTGGATCGGCGGCTGTACGCTCAGTTGATTGAGCGCGTCCAGCACCTTCTCGGTAGGGATATTGCCGACCAGGGCGTCCTGCGCAAACGGACAGCCTCCGAGGCCGCCCAGAGCGGAATCGAAGCGGCGGCATCCGGCCTGATAAGCGGCCTTGATCTTGGCGACCGCTTCATCCGGGCGGCTATGCAGGTGGACACCAATTTCCATGTGGGGAAAGGCCTCGATCACCGGCTTGACCAGCGCCGCAATCTCCTGCGGAGTGGCGAGCCCCACCGTGTCGGCCAGCGAGACCTGCTCCACCGGCAGCTCGGAGAGCAGATCGACCGCGGCGATCACCTCGTCCACGTTCCACAAATCGCCGTAGGGATTGCCGAAGGCCATCGAGATATAAACCACGACATTAGCGCCGGCATCGTCGGCCTGCTGCTTGATCTTTTCCAGCGTGTCCATCGATTGCTCGAGCGTCTGTTTCTGGTTACGTTCGAGAAATGTAGGCGAGACGGAGTAGGGAAATCCCAGGGTGCTGACCGAATCGGTGGCCAATGCCCGCTCCACGCCTTTTTGGTTGACCACGATGCCGATAATTTCAACATCATCCGGGGGATCGAGCAGCTTGAGCACCTCTTCGGAGTCCGCCATCTGCGGGACCGCTTTAGGTGAGACGAAAGAAACCGCGTCGATGTGCTTAAAGCCTGCGCCAATCAGCGCGCGCAGATACTGGGCCTTGATCTCAGCCGGAATCTGGACGGGCATGGCCTGCCACGCGTCACGCGGACATTCGACCAGCTTGAGCTTCGAGTTGGGAGCTTCCCGTTTCAAGCTACATCACCGGCAATGATTCACGTTTGCAGGATTCCAACATTAAACTTCGGGACCTCGGGATTCAGGCTGGCCGCTTCCAGGGCGGTAATCAGCGACTCGCGGGTTTGCAGCGGCTCGATCAGCGCGTCGATCCATAGCCGGGCCGCGCCATAGCGGGGATCGGTCTGCTCGTCGTAGGTGGCCTTCACCGATTCGAAAAGCTGCTTCTTTTCTTCCTCGCTCAATTTTTTGCCGCCGCGCTCCAGTTGCTTGATCTTGATGTCCACCAGCGTACCCGCCGCCTGTCCGCCTCCCATTACCGCATAACGCGCCGTGGGCCAGGCGAAGACGAAGCGCGGATCGTAGGCCTTGCCGCACATGGCATAGTGTCCCGCGCCGAAGGAGCCGCCGATAATCACGGAAATCTTTGGCACCACCGAATTGGAGACTGCATTCACCATCTTGGCCCCGGCGCGAATGATCCCGCTCCACTCGGCGTCGCGCCCCACCATGAAGCCGTTTACATCGTGCAGGAAGACCAGGGGGACGAGGTTCTGGTTGCAGTCCATGATGAAGCGGGCGGCCTTTTCGGCGGACTCGGTATAGATGACCCCGCCGAACTCGACGCGCTTCTCGCCGCTATGGTTGTCGGTCTGCTGCACATGCATCTTCTGGTTGGCCAGGATGCCGACGGCAAAGCCGCCGATGCGGGCATATCCACAGAGCAGGGTCTTGCCGTACTCCGGCTTGTACTCGTCGAAACGGCTGCCATCGACGATACGCGCGATGATCTCCTTCATGTCATAGGGCCGCGCCGGATCGGACTCAAAGATCCCCAGCATCTGCGCGGCCGGGAAGGCCGGCTCCTCGGAGGCGATGCGGCTGAAGGGCGCGGAGGGGCGCTGCCCCATCTTCTCCACCAGCGAGCGCAGGCGAAGAAGGCAGGCCGAATCGTTGGGCTCCTGGTAATCCACCGTGCCGGAAATCCTGGAGTGCATAGTGGCCCCGCCCAGCTCTTCGGCTGAAACCTTTTGCCCGATCGCAGCCTGCACCAGGGCCGGACCGGCAAGGAAGAGGCCGCTGCCCTCGGTCATCAGGATGTGGTCGCACATCACCGGCAGATAAGCGCCGCCGGCCACGCACATGCCCATGATGGCCGTGATCTGCGGAATGCCCATTGCCGACATCACGGCGTTGTTGCGAAAGACCCGGCCAAAGTCGTCGGTATCGGGGAAGACATCCTCCTGCAGAGGGAGAAAGACGCCGGCGGAGTCGACCAGATAGATGGTCGGGATGCGGTTTTCGATGGCAATGTTCTGCGCCCGAATGACCTTCTTGGCGGTCATGGGGAAGAAGGCGCCGGCCTTCACCGTAGCGTCATTGGCGATGATCATGAACAGCCGGCCATGGACGCGTCCCAACCCGGTAATTACGCCCGCGGCCGGAGCGCCGCCCCATTCCTGATACATATTGTGCGCGGCATAGATGCCAAGTTCGAGGAAGGGGGATTCTTTGTCGAGCAGCAGCGCCAGGCGCTCGCGCGCGGTAAGGCGTCCCTTGCTGTGCTGGCTTTCAATGGCTTTGGCGCCGCCGCCTTCACGGATCTTTTCCTGCTCGCGCTGCACCGCGCTCACCAGCTCGGTGACGGCCAGCAGATTTTTCTTGAAGCGCGGGGAATTGAGGTCCGCTTTAGAGGCAAGCAGGTTGTCGGGTTGTCCGGTTTGAGGGCTCGAGTTTGCAGGGGTAGTGGGCATCGTCTGCTTGCAGATCAAAACTTTGTAGATTAGAACAGCAGACGCCTAGTGCGCAATGAATCCTTGCTCGAGGCGCGAACAAGGCCCTAATCTTACTGTTGCTTAATCTGCATGGTCTCGTCGATGCTGAAGGACTGAGGCACGCCTTGCGGCGGCGCATCACCGGCGTAAGAGGCCGTAATACGAAAGCCATTGTCCGAGATATCGGAGCTGTACTCATAAGGGCCGTGTTTTTTGCTGCGCATGCTGATGTCGCCGTTGGAGATCAGATCGTCCAAGGAGGCATATTTGCCGTCCGAGGCCAGCCGCCGCCGCTCCGCGCTGGCGATGGCGTTCAGGTCGTTCTGCACGCCAACTACATCGACCGTCGCACGGGGATTTCCCGCAGCTCCGGCAGGGGAGAGCGAGGTGACTTGCCGGGAATAAATATAAGCGCCTATGGCAACCGCCATCAGCAGGCCGACAAATCCAAATGTGTTTTTCATGTTGCTCCTCGCATGATGCTCCTCGGATGGACCCATTGCAGCGCAGGCCACCCTTCTATGCAAGCTGTAAACACCTGAATCCAGTCACTTTAGTACCGAAAGGATGAGTAGTGGGCCAGCATGATTTCAACCTTGTAGAGATATTTTCATTGCCGTATAATGCATTTTATGGAATATGCAATATAAGGCATACTGTTTACTGTGACTTGGACCGTTGAAATTGGCGATGAATTCGAGCCGGAATTTCACGCTCTGCCTGAAGACGTTCGGATGGAAATTCTGGCCCTCTCTCGTCTTTTGCAGCAGTTTGGCCCCCAATTGGGAAGACCGCGCGTTGACAGCTCAATGGTTCCCGCCACGCGAACATGAAGGAGCTGCGTTTTGGTGCGGCTGACGGCGAATGGCGAATCGCCTTTGCCTTCGATACGAAGCGCAAAGCGATCATGCTTGTGGCAGGTGATAAGTCAGGTGTGAGCGAAAAGGCTTTCTATAGGCAGCTCATTATTAGGGCCGACAAACGTTTTGACGCACATCTAAACCGACTGAAAGAGAAAGAATTGAAAAAGAAGGAATCTAAACAGCAGGCATTGAAAAAGAAGGAAAGGAAGTAGGGCCATGTCCAGAAACGTAAACGACATCATTAGCAAGCTCAGCCTCGCGCAGCGGAAGAGGGTCGAGGCCCGTGCAGCTCAGCTCATTGCTGAGGAGATGACGCTTCAGCAGTTGCGGCAAGCATGCAAGCTCACCCAGGAGAAGGTTGCCAAGTCCTTGCACATTGGGCAGGAGGGTATCTCTAAGATCGAAAGGCGCAGCGATCTGTTGATTTCCACCCTGCGCGGCTACATCGCGGCCATGGGCGGACAACTGTCGCTTGTCGTCGAGTTTCCAGACCGCGAGCCGGTTATTCTCTCAGGGATTGCCGAACTTACGCCAGCCCCCAAACCCACTCGCAAGCATGCTCACGCAACGATGTGAGGCGGAAAAGTGACGTAGGACGAATACACATTGATATTCTCAGCCGAGCTTCAGTTTCGGCTTGCTGCCACCGCCGCTTGCCTAGCCCGCGACGTACCTGGATTGGGCGAGCTCTACAATTTCCGCGATCAAGTCGGGATAGGAGCGTCCCGAGCGCTTGGCGGCGATGGCAAACTCAGCAGCGCCCGAGAGCCATGGGTTCGGATTTGCCTCGATCACGTATACCTCGCCTTTTTCCGTGAGCCGCATATCGATTCTGCCGTAGTCGCGCAGCTTCAGCGCCTGATAGGCGGCCAGAGCGGTCTTGGTGAGCCGCTCGATGGTCTCTTCATCCAGATTTTCCGCGGGGGCCGACTTCGTCAGCTTGTAGGCCTCGCTGTCCTTCTCCCATTTCACATCTTTATCAGCGATCTTGGGCAGCCCTTTCGGCAACCGGGAGAGATCGAGCTCCACAATCGGCAGCACCTCAGGGTTGCCATTGCCGAGCACAGCGGCATAGAGCTCCCGTCCTTCAATATATTCCTCGATCAGGGCGGGAGAGTCGAACTCCTGGTGAATGTAATGGATCCGCTCCATCAGCTCTTTCACGCTGCTTACTACCGAGCCGGAGTCGATGCCGATCGACCCGTCCTCGGAGACCGGCTTCACGATCAGGGGAAAGGAGATGTCGTGGGAGTGGTCGAGCTTCCCTTTGTAAGAAAGGGCGAAAAATGGCGTGCGAATGCCGTGAAAAGCAAACATCTTTTTGGCGACGGACTTGTCCTGCGCCAGGTAAAGCCCGTGCGGACCCGCGCCTGTATAGGGACGCCCTAGCAGGTCGAGGTAGGCGGCCAGGTTCATGTCTTTGGAATCGTCGCCGGCATAAGACTCGGTGAGGTTAAAGAACAGGTCGCATTGGCACTTCCATAACGACGAGAGCGACTGGTCGCGGCCGTCGAGTACCTGATAGTGGGGCTCATGGCCGAGCTTGACCAGGGCGTCGAAGATCTCTTCCCGGTCCTCTTTCTCGATTTTTTTCTTCTTGCGCTTGCGTTTGCGCGGCTGGTCAGGCTCGGGCTGGGCGGAGTCCTCCCAGGTGTCGTACAAAATGGCGATTTTTAGCTTCTCACTCATTCCCAATTCCCTTAGTCGATCACCGCTGCACGAACTCGCCTCGCGTCAGATACGTCATGGCCAACGCGGTCGCGTACACCGTAATCTCGGTAAGGCTCTCCTTCTCGGTCCGCACCTCGGCGGACAACCCAAGGTGCTCCGCCCGTGTTTCCATGGAGGCGATCAATTTCTTTATCAGCGGCCGCTGCACGCCGGTCCAATATGTGACCTTGTCCACCAGCGACTTGTGGTTCTCCCGCAGTAATTCGGCGGCGGGACGGACGCCTTTTTTCTTCAGCTTCGACGTGCGAAAGATATCGATGAGATCGGTATCAAGCGGCAACTCCCCAGGCGAGGGCTGGGCTTCGAGCACCTGCTGGTAAAATTCGCCCACCGTCGTTTCCATCTCTTCCACCGTCAGATCGGTATGTCCCTGGGCCCGCAGCGGCTCCGCATTGCGGGACTTCCTCGCCAGCCGGTCCACATACAGCAGCTTCTGCATGGCGCCCCAGTTCTTGTATTTCTTGCGCCAGTTGGAGCGGGGCGTCAGCCAGACCGCAAAGGTCTCGGCAAAATCTTCATCCGGATGCTTCTGCGCGTACCAGCCTTCCATGTGGCGAACAAATTTCCGCGAGAAGGCCACCGGACGGTATTTGTCGCGATAGGGCCGCCGAAACGGTCCAAAGACCTCGCGCCATTCTGGAGCTTTGTAAAACTCGTAGGCATAGTTGAAGGCGTGTCCCGCCTCATGACGCAGGTACATCATGATCTGCCGCGCATCTTCGAGATCGTTCATCTCCTTTTCCAGCTTCGCGAGCTTAGGGTCGGCCAGGTAAAACGGAATGCCGATCACCGGCTCGCCCGACGGACACCCCCACTCGTCGGTGAGATAGCACACGGGTTTGAACTTTTGCAGGCCCTTATTTTGCAGTTCGCGATAAAGCTGCTGCACGAAACGTTCCAGCGGAGATCCTTCAAGCTTGAGACCGAGGTCACGGATTGGCTTGAAGAGGATCTCCTGCACCTCGGGCGGAGCTTTTTCAAATGCGCGCAAGATAGTGTGTGCTCATCGATGAACAATACTTAGACAATCTGCTATTGACCAATCGGGAAGTCAATGTCCGTTCGGCCATGTCCTTCGGGAAGTAGTCATTGGCAGGCCGGCGGCCTAAGCTTGTATCCGTGTCAGGAATTCGCAAAACGTAGGACTGAAATTCGGTCCCCCCTGAAGCAGCCCACGCGACAAGGAGAAACGTTATGCGTTCTTACGCGAAGTTCACCAGCAGCCATTCCAGAAACTCTGTAAATAAGGCATTCGCGGTATTCTTCGTCCTGCTTGCCTGCGTGGCCCTGGCCGGCGCCCAGGCGAGTTACACCATCACCGATTTAGGGACCCTCGGCGGTGGTGCCAGCTCTGGCAACGGCATCAACAAGTTCGGCCAGGTCGCGGGGCAGGCCTCCACTACTTCTAATACCCATGCCTTTTTGTACGGCTCGGGTGCGATGAAAGATTTAGGGAGCTTGGGTGGTCCGTACAGCCTTGGCAAAGCCCTTAATAACCTGGGCCAGGTGACCGGACAGTCCTCCACAACCAACACTTCCAGCAATGCCAATCATGCTTTCCTCTACAGCGCAGGAGCGATGACCGATTTAGGGACCCTGGGCGGGAGCTACAGCATAGGCAACGGCGTTAACGACTCGGGCCAGGTTGTTGGATCCTCGTCCCTTCCGGGGAGCTACCATCAGCATGCCTTTCTGTACAGCGCGGGCACAATGACCGACCTAAAGACTTTGGGCGGTACCGACAGCTTTGGTTTAGGGATCAATAACCTCGGCCAGGTGGCTGGATATGCCTCCACCTCCAGAGGCCTTTCTCATGCCTTCCTCTACAGCGGAGGCCAGATGACCGATTTAGGGACCCTGGGCGGGTCCTCCAGCGCTGGCTATGGCATCAACAATTCGGGCCAGGTGACTGGCTATTCCTATATCGGGAAAGGCAGTAATTATTATCATGCCTTTCTCTACAGCGCAGGGGCGATGACCGATTTAGGGGCCCTGGCGGGGAACTACAGTGTCGGCTATGCCGTGAACAGCGCGGGTCAGGTTACAGGCGTAGCCTCTATAGCGGGTGGTGCTTACCACGCTTTTCTGTACACCCCAGGCAAGGGCATGGTCGATCTGAATTCCCTCATCCCAAGCGACTCCGGCTGGATATTGACCACTGGCTGGGGCATCAACGATGCTGGGCAGATTGCCGGCCAAGGAACTATCAATGGTAAAAATCACGGGTTCCTGCTTACCCCGCAAAACCCGCCGACCACCGTTGCGATGGCTTCCCCAGCCCCCAATGCCGCAGGCTGGAACAAAACCAACGTCATCATCACCTTACATTCCACGCCCAACGGCGGACCGGATGTGAAGCAGATCACCTACAGCACAACTGGCGCGCAGAGCATCGCCAGCACCACGGTGGCCGGGACCAATGCGACCATCAGCATCACCAATGAAGGGACCACAAAGGTCAGCTTTTTTGCCACCGACGATGCCGGAAGCGTCGAGGCCATAAAGACAATAACCCTCAAGATCGATAAGACGCCGCCGGCTATTGTCCCGGCCCAGACACCGCTTCCGAATTCATATGGCTGGAACAATACCAGTGTGACGGCCAGCTTTAGCTGCTCGGACGCTCTCTCTGGGTTGGCCGCCGGAAGCCCCCCGCAGGACACTGTAATTTCAAACCAAGGGGCAGGTCAGTCGGTGATTGGGACCTGCTATGACGTCGCTGGAAACTCCGCCTCTGCGGTGGTCAAGGTCAATATCGATTGGACCCCGCCAACCGTAGCTTGCAGCGCGACCCCGAACCTCCTGTGGCCGCCGAACCACAAGCTGGTGAATATAAAGACCACGGTGAAGGTGACGGACTCGCTCTCCGGAGCTGCCAGATTCCAACTGCTCTCGGTGACCAGCAATGAACCTGATAGCGGCCTGGGCGATATCGTAGGCTGGACGCTCAATGCGCCAAGCACCTCTGGGCAATTGCGCGCCGAACGCCTGGGTACGGGCACCGGCCGCATTTACACCTTCGTTTATCAGGGCTTCGACAAAGCAGGCAATTCGGCAAGCTGCTCGACGAGCGTCTTCGTGCCGCATGATCGCGGACACAAATGAGATCGGCCTCTCATCGAGCCGAGCTCAGTCGAAGATGCAAGTAATAATGCTGACAAAGATGCTCCCGCCCCAAGCGGGAGCATCCTAAAGCAAGCCCGGAATACGTAAAAATCCAAAACTGTTCACCGGTCCAGGCGTCAGCGTGCAGTGGGCGCCTGGATCGATCTTTTCAGGCTTTCCACAAACTTCCGGTTCTGCTCCGGGGTGCCGATGGTCACGCGCAGCCCATGCGGGATCCCCCAGGGCGTGAGTCCACGGATAATCACGCCATGGTCTTGCATGCGGCGCACGATTGCCGGGGCGTCACTCCCGGCCTCAAAGTAGATGAAGTTGGTGCTGGTGGGGACCACGCGGAAGCCCAGCTCCTGCAACTCCCTGGTTAAAAATTCTGCGTCCCGGGCCACGCTCTGCACCGATTTGCGGACGTGCTCCTCGTCCTGGAGCGCTGCTATGGCCGCAGCCTCCGCCAGGGCGGTGACCGAAAAGGCGGTGCGCACATGGGCAAAATGCCGCAGCATATCGGGATGTCCCAGGCCGTAGCCGACCCGCAATCCAGCCAATCCATGCGCCTTTGAGAAGGTCCGCAGGACAATCACATTCTTGCGCCCCTGGCGAACATGCTCGATGGAGCGCGAGTAAACCGCTCCGCTTCTTTGCGCGTAGTATTTGGCAAAATCGGAATAGGCCTCGTCCAGAATGACCATCACATGCGGGGGCACGCGCGCCAGGAAGGCATCGGCAGCGGCGGCATCGAACATCGTTCCGGTAGGGTTATTGGGATTGGCAATGAACAGGATTCGGGTATTGTCGTCGATGGCGGCAAGGATGCCCTCCAGATCGAAGGCATCGTTCTTCATCGGGACGGTGATATACCGGCCGCCGCATATCCGGGTAATGATGGGATAGACGATAAACGACCGTTCGCTGCTCACCGCATTCAACCCCGGCAGCAACAGCGTATGCGCGACCAGGTCGAGCAGCGCCGTCGAACCATTGCTCACAATCACCTGCTCCGGCGAGAGGCGATGATGGGCAGCCAGGGCCTGGCGCAGCTCGATAGAAGCATTGTCCGGATACAGGTTGACCTCGGCGGCCGAACGGTGGATGGCTTCCATCGCCAGCGGCGAAGGGCCGAATGGGTTCTCGTTCGAGGCCATTTTGATGCAGCGCACACCGCTCTCCCTCTCAGCCTGGCGAATGGGCTTGCCGGGAACATATACTTCGACGGCGCGCACATGCTCCGGTACGAGTTGTTCAATGTCCTTCATGCAAAACTGTTTATTGTACCCGCAATCGACTTACAGGAAAGCCAAATGGGGAGAAGCAGGATTCTATGCCTGGATTGCCCATGGGGATGAAATAAAACCGCAGCTAAGGCCTCACGCTTCGCGTGTCTTTGCTTTGCGGGCCTTCGAGCGTTTTTTGGGGGCAGTGCGAGACGGGCCTTTTTCGCTCGAACCGCGCAGCCGCCGGACCTCCTCCGGAGTAAGCTTTCTGGATTCTCCGGGCGGAACATCCAGAAGCAGCGGGCCGTAGCGCACGCGGCGGATCTTTTCTACCCGGTGCCCGATCTCTTCGAACATCTTGCGGATCTGCCGGTTCTTGCCCTCGATCAACGTGATCTCATACCAGGGGTTCGCCGCTTCCTTGATCAGCCGGACCTTGGCCGGGGCGGTGCGAGTGCGGCGGCTGGCGCTTTTGCCTTCGGCGATGGAAATTCCTGAGCGCAGTTTTTCCAGGGACGTCTCATCTGGCTCGCCGCTCACCTTTACAAGATAAGTTTTAGGCACATGGGACGACGCCTGGGTGAGCTGGTGGGCCAGCTCACCATCGTTGGTCATCAGCAACAACCCTTCGCTGGCATAGTCGAGGCGGCCCACCGGATAAAGGCGGGTACTCTCGCGGCGCAACAGTTGCATGACCGTGGGGCGTCCCTCGGGATCGGAGACCGTGGTCACATATCCCTTGGGCTTGTTGAGCATGATATGCACGTGCTGCTGGGGACCACGCAGCAGCTTGCCGCCGACTTTGATGTGGTCGGTCTCCGGATCGGCCTTTGCGCCCAATTCGGTGATGGTCTTTCCATTCACGCTGACCAGCCCGGAGGTGATGAGCTGCTCCGCCTTGCGTCGCGATGCAAGGCCGGCGGCGGCGATGATTTTTTGCAGCCTGAGAGAAGCCATGATTAATACATGTCCGTCTTAGCGCCGGAGGGGATCATCAGGCGCCCTCTCCGGTGTTGGACAATGCTTCCTCCGAAGTTTGCGAGGATGGTTCTGCCTCATCGCGCATTTCTTCCTCCGCATCGCTCTGCCTGGCGTGGTTTTGCGAGGGCTCCGGCGCGTCGGGTACCCCGGTGGCGTCGGCCATGGCCTCGGGGAAGAGCTCGGCATTGCCCTCGCCAGCCATTTTCTCGAATTCTTCCATGCTGGGCAGCTCGTTCACGTCCTTCAGCCCAAAGCGGAGCAGGAAATCCTTGGTTGTTTTGTACAGAATCGGACGCCCGATGACCTGCTTCCTGCCTGCGGTGGTAATCAGCTTGCGCGAGAGCAGGCTGGCCAGAACGCCTCCGGCATCGACGCCGCGAATCTCGCTGATCTCGGGCGCGGTGATGGGCTGCTTGTAGGCGATCACTGCCAATGTCTCCAATGCCTGCAGCGAGAGCCGCATGGGGGGCTTCAAACTCTTGGCAAAGGCGCGCACCACATCATGGTGCTCCGGCTTGGTGGACATGCGATAACCGCCTGCCACCTCCCGGATTTCAATTCCGCGATCGGCGGAGGCGTACTCCGCCATCAGCTCTTCGATAATCAGCCGGATGTGATGGCGCGCGTGCGCCCGCTCCTGTTTTGTTTTTTCCTTTTCCTCCGCTTCTCCCGATGCAGTTTCGGAAACTTGTGCCTCGGGGGAAGCAGCTTCTATCTCGACGGCGGCAGCGTGCTCCGCTTTGTCCGCCGAGAGCTCCTCTTTCAGCTCGCTCTGGATCTCGCCTTTGAGCACGGCAGCGATCTGGTCGAGCTGTACCGGCTCGTCGGCTGCGTAAATGATGGATTCGACTTTTGCTTTCAGGCTCATAAGACTTATCGCTATTCTAAATTGTCCGGCAACGGATTTATTTCCAGTCGTCGCGGAGGGCCGCCGTTCCTTCGTTGAATACGGTATCGAACATGGCGTGCTTCTTGATGATGATGTCGCCGAAGACATTGTCCTGCCGCAGCAGTATTGCCTGCAATCTCACTAATTCAAGCAGCGCCAGGAAGGTGCAGATCAGCGCATTGTGGGAGCGCATATGCTGCAGCATCTGCTTCAGGCGCAAGGGACGTTCTTCCAGCAGAAGGCGGCGGCGCACAAAATCGATCATCTGTGCCACGGTGACCGTCTCTTCGTCCACTTCCAGCACCGGCCGCTTGCGGGCGCGGTCGAGGATCTGCTGGAAGACGCGGGCCAGGTCCACCGCATCGGCAGCCATCTCCGGCTCCGTGCCTTCCGCATCCTTAAATTCGTCGAGCGCGGGGTTGGTGAGCACCGCCTCCTCGATCTGCTGCTTCTGCAGCAGCATCTGCGCGGCATTCTTGAATTTCTCGTGCTCCAGAAGGCGTTGCACCAGCTCATCGCGCGGGTCTTCCTGGGCCAAGGCGCCGGAGTCCGGATCGCGCGGCAGCAACATCTTTGACTTGATGTGGATCAGCACCGAGGCCATGTAGATGAACTCCGCAGCTACCTCCACATCCAGGTGCTTGATGCTCTCTACATATTGCAGGTACTGCGCCGTGATGCGGGCGATAGGGATATCGTAGATGTCGATGTCCTGCTTGCGAATCAGATCGAGCAGCAGGTCGAGTGGACCGTCGTAGACCAGGCCGACGGTGACAGAGAAGGGAAACTCGTTGCCCTCTTTCATCGCCGGCTTGGCTGAAGGCGTGGTCTGCTCGGTTTGACTGGTTTGAGTTTCGGCCATAATGCTCTACTTCGCGATATTGGGCGCGGTCGCGGGACCGGAAGAAGCCTCGTACTCCTTCGACATCTTCATGGCGGAGCGCACTTCCTTCATCGTCGTCTCCGCGCTCTCCCGCGCTTTGGCCGAGCCTGCCTCAAGGATATCCCACGCCAACCGGGGATTCTCTTCATATTTTCGCCGGCGGTCCTGGATTGGATTCAGCAGGCTGACGATTGCGTCCGCGGCCCAGCCTTTGCATTCGATGCAGCCGATTCCGGCGCTGCGGCAGCCTGCATCCACTTTGGCCATAGTGTCGTGGCTGCTGAAAACCTTGTGAAGGTCGCCGACCGGACACACATCTGGATTGCCAGGATCGCTGCGGCGCACCCGCGCCGGGTCCGTGACCATGGTCTTCAATTTTTGCCGGACCAACGGCTCCGGATCGCTCATCAGCACGTAGTTGCCGTAGGATTTCGACATCTTGCGCCCATCGGTCCCGGGCAGCTTCGGAGAGGGGGTCAGAAGCGGCTGGGGCTCGGGGAAGACGGCTTCATTTCCCCGTCCGGGATAAAACTGGTGGAAGCGGCGCGCTACCTCGCGCGTGAGCTCAATGTGCGCCACCTGGTCCTCTCCTACGGGCACCCACCTGGCCTGATAGATGAGAATGTCTGCCGCCTGCAGCAGCGGATAGCCCAGGAATCCATAGGTGTTCAGGTCTTTTTCTTTCAGGTTCTGCTGCTGCTCCTTGTAAGTCGGCACCCGCTCCAGCCAGCCCAGGGGAGTGATCATCGAGAACAGCAGGTGCAGCTCCGCATGTTGCGGCACATGCGATTGGATGAACATGGTGCAGCGCTCCGGATCGAGGCCGGCGGCCAGCCAATCGAGCAGCACCTCAATGGAATTGCTCTTCACGCGCGAGGTATCGGCATAGTCGGTGGTCAGCGCGTGCCAATCGGCGATGAAAAAATAACAATCGTAGCTCTCCTGCAGCTTGACCCAGTTGGCAAGCGCTCCCATGTAGTTGCCGAGATGGAGCTTGCCGGTGGCGCGCATGCCGCTGAGCACGCGTCCCCGCTGGTTGGGCGGTTGCGGATGATTGGCCATCAAAATCTCACCAGGATGGAATGAAATAACTGCAGCACGGGCGTGAGCAGAAAGTCCAGCACGCGACCTCCTGCCAGCAACAATATCATCAGGCTGAACATACCGAGCATGTCATAAGTCTTCACCAGAGATGCCGGCAGAAAGTGCCGGACCAGATGGCTGCCATCCAGCGGCGGGAGCGGGATCAGGTTAAAGACGGCGAGCAACACATTGATGAACAGCGCCCAATAGAGCAGCACGCAAATCGGCATGAAAATCGAGGAGCTCGCGTAGGCATTGGCGTGTCCCCAGTGCGCGATAATCGCGGTGCGAATAATCTTGCGTCCACCGGGCACAAGTCGCGCAATCAGGAAAAAACATAACAGCGCGGCAATCGCCACCAGGAAGTTGCTGATCGGACCGGCGATCGTGGTAAGAATATCGTCGAGCACGAGCCGCTTGAAATTTCTGGTGTTTACCGGGGTGGGCTTGGCCCAGCCGATCATGGGAAAACCGGTGAAGGCCGCGACCAGCGGCAGCAGGACCGTCCCTATCGGATCGATGTGCTTGATGGGATTCAATGTGACCCGTCCCAGCATGTAGGCAGTCGCATCCCCGCGCTTCAGCGCCACCCACGCATGCGCGGCCTCATGCACGCTGATGGCAAAGAGAAATACAACAATCTGAAAAAAAATATCGACGACAGCAGGCGACATGCGGTAGTTCGATGGTATCACGCAAGCTGGA
>CAZONJ010000074.1:0-16743 GCA_964581225.1 uncultured Terriglobales bacterium
GTGCGGCGGAATTAGCGCATAATCGAAAGAATCGGCGGCGACGGCATTACATCTAAGAAAAATCGCGCCTCCAATTTCCCGGTCATGTCCGCGGGGCGCATCCTATCTGTCAAATCCGCTTCGGCGCTGGAAAGGACCTCCCAATGTCGCAAATCTTATCTCCCGGAACTACGGCCCCGGACTTCACGCTTCACGTTACCCCGGATCAGACCCTGAGCCTAAGTGAGTTGCGGGGCAGGCCGGTTATTTTGGCCTTCTATCCTGCCGACTGGAGCCCGGTATGCGGAGACCAGGTGGCGCTCTACAACGAGATTCTTCCGGAATTTCAAAAGCACGGAGCGACACTGCTGGGCATCTCGGTAGACAGCGTCTGGTGCCATGAGGCCTTCGCCAAGCACAACCACTTGCATTTTCCACTGCTTGCTGATTTCGAGCCGAAGGGCGCAATGGCAAAGCAATACGGCGCCTATCGGGAGAAGGAGGGGGTCTGCGAGCGCGCCCTGTTCGTGATCGACAGAGACGGGACCATCTCCTGGAGCTATTGTTCGCCGATCGCCATCAATCCTGGCGCGGATGGCATTCTGCAAGCGCTCGAAGAGCTGCCGCAATCCCGAAAAACTGCCTGAACCTGAAAGAAGGAGCTTATGGCGATACTGAAAGTTCCAGTCACATCCGCTGACCACATCCAGGGCGAGGAAGATGCTCCAGTAACCCTGGTGGAATATGGCGATTATGAATGTCCGCATTGCGGACGCGCTTACGGCATCATAAAACGCGTGCAGAAGCACTTCGGAAGGCGGCTCCGCTTTGTCTTCCGGAATTTCCCTTTGAATGAAAGTCATCCCAACGCGGAGAACGCCGCGGAGAGCTCGGAATTTGCGGCGGCCCATGGACGCTTCTGGGAGATGCACGACCTGTTATACGAGAACCAGGAGCAATTGGGCTTGCCTGCCCTGCTCGAGCTTGCGGAGTCGCTGGAACTCTCCGGAAAAGAACTGCATAACGCGCTTTTGCGCAAAGATTACACTGCGAAGGTCCGAAGCGATTTTCTGGGCGGGGTGCGCAGTGGGGTGAACGGAACGCCGACCTTCTTCATCAATAATCACCGCCATGACGCTCCGTTCGACTTTGAGGCGCTCGTTTCCGCGATCGATGAGGCGCTGGTGCAGGAGAAGTCCCATCGCTGAAAAGCTCCCGGCAGAAACCTGCCGGGAGTGCATGATGAAGCTGCGAGTTCAGGCGATCCCCAGCCGGCGCTGCATCTCTTCAAGAGAGGTCCCTTTGGTTTCCGGATACATAAATAAGACCACGAAGAATTGCACCACCATCATGACCGCAAAGAAGACGAAGGGCTTGGCGCCGGAAGAGGCCGCCATCAGCGGGAATATGCCGGAGATAAGCGCATTCATGAACCAGTGGGAGAAGCTGCCCAGGCTCTGACCTTTGGCCCGCACCCGGTTGGGAAAGACTTCGCTGATATAGACCCAGATGACGGCGCCCTGCGAAAAGGCAAAGAAGGCGATGTAGCCGACCAGCAGCCAGACCAGCCAATTCTCGTGGCTTTTGGAGAAGAAGATCGCGGAGACCCCGGCCAGACATGCCGCCGTCCCGACGGAACCGATCAGGAGCAAGGTCTTGCGTCCGAGGCGGTCGATCACCGACATGGCCAGCATGGTGAAGAGCAGGTTGGTCACGCCTACGGCCACCGCCTGAATGTCTCCGGAGACTTTGCTGAAGCCGGCGTAGGCGAAAATGTCATTGAGGTAATAAAGGATGGCGTTGATGCCGGAGAGTTGATTGAACATGCCGATGGTCACCGCGAGGAAGATCGGCAATCGGTATTTACGGGAGAAGAGCGGCTCCTCTTCTCCGCTTCTCTCCAGGTGGATCGAATCCACGATCTCCTGCAACTCCTGCTGGTAGTTCACCTCGCCGGTCATTTGAAGGATGGTCCGGGCCTCATCGACTCTTCCCTTCTTCACCAGCCAGCGCGGGCTGCGGGGGATGGTAAATAGCATCAGGAAGAACAATGCAGCCGGAAGCGCTGCGATGCCCAGCTTCCATCTCCATTCATTCGCCCCCAGCGGCATTAGCCCAACCAGGTAATTGGAAAGATAGGCGAGCAGGATCCCGAGGACGACGTTGAATTGAAAAAATCCGACCAGGCGTCCGCGCCATTTCGCGGGAGCAATCTCCGCGATGTACATCGGCCCCAGCACCGAAGAGCCGCCAATCCCGATGCCGCCTAAAAAGCGGAAGACCACCAACGCCGGCCAGTTCCAGGCAAAGGCGCAGCCCAGGGCGGAAACCAGATACAGGATGGCAATGGCGCGCAGGCTGTCGCGGCGGCCATAACGTTCTCCGGGGATTCCGATCAGCATTGCGCCCAGAATTGTCCCCCACAGGGCGCTGGCTACCGTGATGCCCAGGTAGGCGGGCGTAAGGCCATAGCTAGCGCTGAGGGCATGGGTAGTGCCCGCAATCACGGCGGTATCGAATCCGAACAGCAGGCCACCCAACGCAGCCACCACGGTGCTCTTCAATAAATAGGCATTCAGCTTCAGAGAACTACCCTCCTCAAATGTAAGTGTCACTGCCAGGCCCGGTAAGTCACTGCCCAACAAATCTACACTAAGGCGCAATCCCGCCGGCAAAAGAAACAGGCGGCCTGCATCTTTTTTTGCAACACCGGTTTTTTTTGCACTCCCCGGTTTTGAGGACGGTGGAAAGTGGTGGACAATAGGTTCGCAGTCACACCGGTCAATATAGAAGAGATTGATTTAGAGAAGGTTGAATGTTTTCTATTGCAATATCCGCCAGCCAGTGGAACCAATGGACCAACACTACGGCTGAGGCCCGTTGTTATTGCCGTGTAGCAACGAACCCGTGGGTTTTTTCCGCTGCATCCACAAACGAGCCCACAATTACGCCTCCATTATTCACGCCCTGCGCAGAAGTGGCAATGCTGCCAGGCACTTCGACGGTAAAGAGGTTGTTGGCGTCTTTAAAGAAGCCGCGCGGATGGCTGCCCGGAATGAGATAGTTTCCGGCGATTTGATCGAGATCATTGATTCCGTTCGCTCTTGTGGCAGCTCCTTGCACTTGGAATGCCTGGAAAGAGCTATTGGCGAAGATGTATCCAGTAGCGCCGTTTCCGGTATCGCCGGCGATGTGGCCGCTGTAGTTAATGCCGTTTGCCGAATCATTGGTTGCCGCTGGAGGGCTGAATTGCGCCAATGTCCCGTCCGGCTGCCGTATGAAACCGTGGACGGAGCCGTCGGCCGCGACGAAGTTGCCGGCAATCACTCCGGCGCCGTTGATGCCCAGCGCAAGCGTGGCAATCGCACCAGGATAATCGAACATGGTGAAAGCGCCGCTATGACGCAAAAACGCATGCGCATTGTGACCCGGCGCAATCTGGTCGAACCAATGTCCGACGATGTCGCCACTGTCGTTTACGCCACCAGTAAGTGTCGCTTGCGCTCCCGGCACGTCGATCGTGGTGAACACCCCGCCTGAGAACAGGAACCCGTGGACCGATGTCCCGAGGGAGTAGTAGCCGACCACATCGCTATGATTGTTCACGCCAGTCGCGGTGGTCGAGCTGGCTGCCGGGAAATCGAGAGGCACGTACGTGGCGGCCAGCGGTGGCGCCGCTGCGCACGGTCCGGTGGTGAAGCTGAAGGTGAACGGCGCGCTCAACGGCACTTCAGCAAGGTCCTTGGCCGCTGCCGTAATCGTGACCGTGTACCGCGTATTGGCATCGAGAGGATGCGACGGCGTGAAGTCCGCTGTATTGCCGGTGACATCATAGGTCACGGCGCCGCTTACAGGCCCACTGGCGCCACTTACCAGAAAGCTGCTGGTATTGATCGTCGTGGGGTCGGCGCCTTCGTCAAACTGTATGCCGATTACAATGTTCTGCTGGACGCAATTTTCATTCGCGCGCGGCACGGTGGCCACAACTTCCAGCGGAGAGGTGTCCGCCGTGGCCCGAGTCGTAAAGCTCCAGGAGAAATTCGAGCTCAGGTGCTGTCCATTCACGTCCGTGACGCCAGTGGTGATTGTCGCCGTGTAACTCGCGTTTGTATCCATCCCACTTGCCGGACGAAAGAGCGCGATGCGGCTGTCCGCGTTGTATTCCACCATGCCCTGAACATTTGTGTTTCCATGGACCAGCAGAAATGTGGCAGCGTTGATTGTGCGCTGGTCCATGTCATTACTAAATTGGACGCCGATTGCCCGGTTTGGCGCGACACCATTGGCTTGGGTCTCGACTCCCACAATAGAAAGCGCGGAAGAGGTATGCGGAAGGAAAGCGCTCCGCAGGCCTGTGCAGCCAACCAGAAGAACACAGCAAAAAGCCACAAGGGAAATGGCACTTCGATAGACCGAGCCCATAGAAACTCCGTGACCAGGACAGTTACTCTGATCAACAGGCACTCTCCAAAGGTTGTCTACTCTTCTATTAATCGCTTGTCTATTAGTAATGAGATTACCGATTCGTATCTTTCACCGCGTTTGGAGGAATGTGCATTTAACCGTGTTTCGCCCTGCGGGAATACCCAGTTTGATTGATTCATGGATCGTCAGGCAGATCACTGGAGCAATTCTTCATTCCGCGCCATCGTCTAGTGAAAAGTGGGTTATGCTACACTGCCGCGTATTCTGTTTATATTTCAGTTCCAGCGAAAAGCTGCTCTCGTTTTATTTCATTCATAAGAAGGTCCTGGCAAAAGGGGTGAGCACATGGCACGGCGCAATCAATATCTGCAGACGCGTGGGGACGCATTCTCTTGCAGCGGCTTCGTTCGGTGGATCGCAATTCTTGCCGCTCTGTTCTTATCGGTAACGGTCGGAGCGATGGCGCAATCGCAAGCCATTAACGGCACAGTCAGAGGCCGCGCCACGGACCCAAGCGGCGCTGCCGTGGTGGGAGCGACAGTCACTGTCCGCAACACCGAGACGGGCTTCTCGCGCACGGTTGAGACCAACGAAGACGGATACTACGTCCTCCCCAACCTTCCTCTTGGCACGTATGAGACTACGGTCCAAAAAGACGGGTTTGCGGTGGTAAAGGCTACGAATGTCGTCCTGGAGGCGGGTAAGGAAGCCGTGATCGACGCGCACATGCAACTTGCCAGCGTTGCCACCACAGTTGAGGTGACCGGAGGAGCGCCCCTGATCGAAAGCAGTACCGCGGAGGTTGGCCGCACGATCAATGCGGCAGAGGTGCAGAACCTGCCGCTGCCTTCCCGAAATCCTTACAACTTCATTCTCTTCCAGCCCGGAGTGAGCGGGCACCCGAATCCCGAGCTTGGCATCCCGCGCACTTTAAATACGAACGGACTGCTCGACCGCATCAATTACCAGATGGACGGCATGGTAGACACGGAAACCGACCGCCACGGACTGCGTCTCTTCCCGATTTCGGACGCGTATGTGCGCGAGGTGCAGACGGTCTCCAACAGCTTTGCGCCTGAATTCGGACAGACCGCAGGAAACATCTTCAACGTGGTAACGAATTCCGGCACCAATGACCTTCATGGCATGTTCCAGTACATCCATCGCTGGGTCGATGCCACTGCGCGGCCTATCCTGCTTTCGCCGACCGCGCCAAAGCCGGAATTGAAGCTGAATGACTACGTGGGCAATGCCGGCGGCCCGTTGATAAAAGACAAGCTGTTCTGGTTTGCGGGTTATGAGCATCTGGAGCGCGGGGTACCGGCCCCATCTACGATTACGGCTGCCAATGCGGCCGCGATCGGCATCAGCCCGAACCTCCTGGTCGCGGCGCCCGGTACTCTCCATGGCCAGTTCTTTGATTTTCGCGCCGATTGGGTCATCAATGCCAAGCACTCGGCGTTCATCCGTTATAACTATTTCCGGAACGACTTTCCCTTCAATACCGGGGTGGGAGGGCTGAATGCGTTGGATGCGTCCTCCGATTTTGCCGACCGCGCGCACGTGATCGGACTTCAGCTGGTCTCGGTGTTTACGCCGAACCTGATTAATGAGTTCCGTTTCTCATGGCCATACCGCCAGAACCGGCATTTCGCCGGTAAGCTGACCGGTCCTGGCCCGGCGATTACGATCTCAGGAGTTGCGAACTTTAATGGACCGGTGGGAGCAGGCGACCGCTTCGTGGAGAAGATCCCAAACTTCAACGAAAACCTGACCTGGGTCCACAGCAAGCATTCTTTTAAATTTGGAGGGGCTTGGCAGCAAAACGTCGACTTGCAAAGGTCGACTACGTTTACGCAATACACCTTTGCGAATATCCCCGCTTACCTCAGCGCGAAATCGGGCGCCACGCCCCGCTCGTACAACACGGTCAGCGTAAGCAACGGCGGCGCCGGCGTCGGATACCACTCGGTATTTTTCAGCCTTTATGGTCAGGACAGTTGGCAAATCACGCCAAAGTTGATGATGATCTATGGGCTCCGGTATGACAAATTCGCCCCGCCGAATGCCGATCCCAACGCGCCATTTACATTCTCGCGCAAATTCAATTCTCCGGGCGCCAACTTCGGGCCACGTTTTGGCTTCGCCTATAAAGCCGCGGAAAAGACCGTGGTCCGTGGTTCGGGCGGAATTTTCTATGACTCGCCCGCCACCAATACCTGGTTCAACCCGCTTGCGAACAACGGCCGCAGCGCCAATGTGACGCTTTCCTCGAGCGCGGCGAATGCCCCGGCATTTCCGACCATCCTCACCTCAGTCCCTCCACCGGCGGGAATGTTTTTTGACGTTATAACCGTCGCGCCGAATTTTCGCAATGCCTACACCATCAATGCCAGCCTGCAGGTGCAGCAACAAATGGCCAGGAACGATGCAGTCACCGTGGGATACATCCACACCGCGGGCCGCAACCTTGAGTTCTTGCGCAACATGAATTTGATCAATCCCACGGGGTTCCTGGCGGACGGACGCCCGGTCTTCTCCAGCACGGTCTCCGCTTCCACCCGGCTCTACCCTCAATTCAACAATATCAACCTGCAGGATTCGGGAGCGCGCTCCAACTACGACGCCGCCATCATCAACTACAACCACCGCCTTGGAAGTGGAATCCAGATGAACGCCTCGTACACCTATTCGCACACTATCAGCGATGCCCCGGAAGCGAACAGCTTTGAGCAGAACCTGCCGATCGAGGACCCGACCAACCGTCTGCGCGACCGCGGCAATAGCTCGGTAAACCGTCCTCACTCATTCACCCTCACCTCAATCCTTTCCCCCAGCCTCACGGAAGGCAATGCGGTGCTTCGCCACATCCTGAACGACAATATGCTCGCGTTTTTATTCAACCTCTCTTCAGGAGACCAGCAGAACGTTACCGCGAACCGGACGCTGAACGGGGACGCTACCACGCGCGCGGTGACGCGCCCATTGTTTGTTGGACGCAACAGCGCGCGGGGTCCCGCGATCTATCAGGTCGACCTGCGTTATACCCGGACCATCGCTACGCTGTGGGAGAGAGTGAAGCCGCAGTTCTTTCTGGAGGCAAACAATCTCTTCAATCATCCCAATGTCACCACGCTGACGACGGTCGCCACGGTCGATGCGGCTGGCAATATAACCAAAGCTCCCACATTCGCGCCTACTAGCACCGTGCTTGAGGGCCGCATCGTGCAGTTCGGTCTTGCGGTACGCTTCTAACCAGTCCGGAGGGCCGCACATCCGGGGCGCGATATTATTTCAGCATTGAGGCAGAGTACTTGAGGTCCAAAGCAGAAAAAAAGCAAGTAGAAGCGATAAAGACGAGCGACGAGCGGTTCCCAGCCCCCGTCTATGCGGAGACCGTGCTCACGGCCAATTTTGCGGACGCCAAACGCTACTTCCTCTCCGCGCTGCTCGAAATCCATTATGCGCACACCCTGATGCTGGCACGCCAAAAGATCGTCAGCAGTGAAGACGCGCGCGCATGCCTGAAGGCCCTCGACGGACTCGACCGTACAAAAATACTGGCAGCCGAATATGACGGAAGCTGCGAAGACCTTTTCTTCTATATCGAGCAACAACTCAGCGGGGCGATCGGCATCGAGGTTGCCGGAAGAATGCACACCGCCCGCAGCCGAAACGATATTGATCTCACTCTGTATCGAATGGCCGCGCGCCAAGAGGTGCTGAAGATCGCCTCTGGCGTGCTCGACGCGCGAGAGGCCCTTCTGGAGCTGGCGGAGCAAAATATTGAGACTTTGATGCCGGCCTATACCCATACTCAGCCGGCGCAGCCCTCAACCTTTGCGCATTACCTGCTGGCGGCGCTGGAGTTTCTGGGGCGCGATTTTGAGCGCCTGCGCGCTGCATGGAAGACCATCAACCGCAACCCGCTGGGCGCGTGCGCGATTACGACCACCGGTTTTGCCATCGATCGCGATTACACCGCCGATCTGCTCGGCTTTGAAGGGCTCCAGGTAAATTCTTACGGCGCGATTGCGGCGGTGGACTACATTACCGAAGCGGCAAGCGCGGTCGCGGTCTGCATGTTGAACCTGGGTAAGCACGTGCATGACCTGCTGCTGTGGTGCACGGTGGAATTCGGCTTTCTGCGATTGACCGATTCTTATGTCCAGACCAGCAGCATCATGCCGCAGAAGCGCAACCCGGTCTCGCTGGAGCATACGCGCATCCTGGCGAGCAAGGCATTTTCGCAGGCGCAGGCGGTGCTGACCTGCACCCACAACACCCCATTCGGCGATATCGTAGATAGCGAAGACGATCTGCAGCCTCTGGTCTTCTCCATGTTTGAGGACGCCGACCGCGCGCTGCGCCTCTTCGGCGGGGTGATGCGCCATTGCCAGGTCAACCGCGAGCGCATGGCGCGCAAGGCGCAAGGGGATTTTTTGACGGTCACGGAATTGGCCGACACGCTGGTGCGCAGCGAAGGTCTTAGCTTCCGTCTTGCCCATCGCCTGGTCCATGAGGCGGTGGTGGCGTGCGGCGAGTATGATCGCGAGCGCATGGTAAGCGAGGTACAGCGGCTGGCGCCGGAGATCGCCGGACGTCCCTTGCGCGCATCGCCCGAGATACTGCGTCAAGCGCTGGACGCGCGACACTTCGTCGAGATAAGAAGTGTCCGTGGAGGGCCCGCGCCCGATGCGGTGCGCGCGGAAATTCACGCGATCCAGAACGAGATAAAAGAGATGATCTCCTGGACGAATACAAAACAACGGCAGCAGCGCGACTATGTGCTGCGGATCCAGGCCGCGAAAGCCAATCTCCTGGGGGCCAGCAAGTAAGCTGGAGCCAATGCCCAATCAACCTTCCGGTGAACATCTTGATCGCAGCATGGGACTTCGCACCGCTGTGCTGCTCAATATGCTGGATATGGTTGGGGTCGGGCCATTCATTACCCTGCCGCTGATCATCAGCGCGATGGCGGGGCCGCAAGCGATGCTGGGATGGATCTTTGGCGCATTCTTCGCCATCTGCGATGGCCTGGTCTGCTCCGAGCTTGCGGCCAGCATGCCCAACGCCGGCGGCTCCTACTATTACCTGAAAGAGATTTATTCGCCCAGAAAACTGGGGCGGCTGGTCAGCTTCCTCTTTATCTGGCAGCTCACCTTCAGCGCGCCATTATCGATCGCATCCGGGGCCATTGGCCTGGCGCATTACAGCAGCTACTTCGCTCCGCAGTTGAACCATGAGTTTGCCGCCCGCGACCTGCATATCAAGATCCCATTCATCGGCCTGCTGCAGGCGCGCGCAGCCTTCAGCAACGGGACCATGATAGCCATCGGCATCGTGCTGCTGGCGGTGTTTCTGCTCTATCGCCGCATTACCGCCATTGCCAGGCTTTCCAACATCCTCTCCGGTGGCGTATTTCTGGCGCTGGGCTGGATCATCTTCGCCGGTATCACGCACTTCGATCCCCACCGCGCGTTCTCGTTTCCGCCCAATGCCTTCCAGCTTTCTCCCGCATTCTTTACCGGGCTGGGGGCCGCGATGCTGGTTGCCACCTATGATTATTGGGGCTACTACAACGTTTGTTATCTGGGAGCGGAGATTAAGGACCCGGAGAAGAACATCCCACGCGCGGTGCTGATCTCGATTGTGGTGATCGCAATCCTGTACATCGCCATGAACATCAGCGTGATTGGGGTCATCCCCTGGCAGGAGCTGATGCAGAGCGCGAAATCCGACACCCGGTTTTACGTGATGGCCGTGCTGATGCAGCGCGTCTATGGAAGCTGGGCGGGATACGCCATCACTGCGCTGATCCTGTGGACGGCATTCGCCTCGGTCTTTTCCCTGCTGCTGGGCTACTCGCGCGTTCCGTACGCGGCGGCGCTGGATGGAAACTACTTCGCGGTCTTCGCCCGCCTCCATCCGAAATACCACTTCCCCCATATCGCGCTGCTGGTGCTGGGCGCGGTTGCGATCGCCTTCTGCTTTCTCTCGCTCGCCGACGTGATCGCGGCGCTGGTGGTGATCCGCATCTTATTGCAGTTTCTGCTGCAGGCCATCGGGCTCATCGTGCTGCGCATTCGCCGGCCCGACCTGCCGCGTCCATTTCGCATGTGGCTCTATCCGCTGCCGGCCCTGATTGCCGCGGGCGGATTCGTCTATATTCTTTTTTCCCGGCCTAATTTTCTGAAGGAGATCCGTTATGCGGCGGTCCTGCTGATTGCCGGGCTGGCAATTTATTTTGTGCGCTCGGCGGTCCGCAAGGAATGGCCCTTCGGCGAGGGCGCTCCCGACGCGCTGGAAGCAACCATAAAACCAGCGTAGGCTGGGCGCGATTATTGATTTAAAAGGAGCATGATGATGCGGTTTTCTCGGCAACCGGTGTTTTTGCTGGCTGGCGTTTTGATGGCGAACGTTTTGACGGTCCAGCCCGGATGGTCGCAAGCGTCCGCTGACCAGCCAGCTCCGGCAGTAGACGCAGTGCCGCTGCCCATCGACCGCGGCCCCGCTGCGCTGTGGCAGAGCCTGCGCAAATTGCAGACCCGGGCAAGCCTGCTCATGTTTACCGGGCATCCAGACGATGAGGATGGAGGGGTCTTGACCTATGAATCGCGCGGCCAGGGCGCGCAGGCATCGCTGCTTACGCTGAACCGCGGCGAGGGTGGTCAGAACGTGATGAGCAATGACTATTGGGACGCGCTTGGGCAGGTGCGCACGCAAGAGCTTCTGCAGGCCGACCGCTACTACGGCGTGCAGCAATACTGGACCCGCGTCGCCGATTACGGCTTCTCCAAGACCAAAGAGGAGGCGCTGGAAAAGTGGAGCCATGATCGCGTACTTTATGATGCAGTCCGCGTGGTCCGCATGGCCCGTCCGCTGGTGGTAACTTCGGTATCCGTCGGCGGCCCTACGGATGGTCATGGCAACCACCAGATCGCCGGGGTAATGGCGCAGGAGGTCTTCAATGCGGCGGGCGATCCCAACATCTTCCCTGACCAGATCAAGGCCGGGCTGCTTCCCTGGAAGCCGCTCAAGGTCTACGCGCGCGTACCCTTCTTCGCCGCGACCAAAGAAGGAATGTACGATTACGCCACCGGAAAATATGTTCCCGTCCGCTTCTACGATTATGTAAACAAGCGATGGCTCGAAGGGCCGCTCTCCAGCGATGTCGAGATTCCATCTTCCAATTACGACCCGGTGCTGGGGCAGAACTATGTGCAAATCGCCCGCTATGGGCTGGGCTTTCAGAAATCGCAAAATGGGGGCATCGGGCCGATACCCGCCGGCGTGGCTCCGTCCTCCGGAGGGGCCTCCGCATATCATCGCTTCGCCTCGGCTTTCCCCGCCGCTGCGAAAGAAAAGAGCTTCTTTGACGGCATTGACACTTCACTGATGGGAATCGCGGAGCTGGCGAAGGGCGGAGATGCTGGCTTCCTGAAGCCCGGCTTGACGCAGATCAATGCGGCAGTGCAGGAGGCCGTCTCCAAATTTGACGTGCAGCGGCCGGAGCAAGTGGCGCCGTCATTGGCGCACGGAATAAAAGCGACCCGCGCCCTGATGAAGCAGGTGGAGAGCAGCAGCCTTTCGGCGGAATCGAAATATAACGTCCAGCATGAGCTGCGGGTGAAAGAGCGGCAATTCAACGATGCCATCGCACAGGCGCTGGGCATTTCGCTGCTCGCCACCGTTGCCCCGGAGCAAGAGGCGGGCGGACGGACGTTTTTTGCTGTGCCCGCAGAGACCTTCGGGGTCGCGATTCCCGGACAAACCTTCTGGGTAAAGGTAAGCGCGACCAACCCCAGCGCAACTCCGGTGACGGTGGAGAAGCTGGCGTTGATAACTGCCGATGGGCCACAGTGGCAGGTCGAAGCACAAGGACAGATGCCGGGGCCGCTGGCAAATAACCGCGCAGGGTTGCAGCGCTTTAAAGTCACGGTCCCGTCCAATGCCAAACTGACCCGGCCATACTTCACGCGCAAGAACGAGGAGCAGGCCTGGTATGACATTAACGATGAACGCTACCTGAACCTGCCAACCAGCCCTTATCCGCTGGCGGCCGAACTCCAACTGAACTATGAGGGCGAGCCCATCCGCCTGGCCCAGGTGGTGCAGACGGTCGAGCGGATCACCGGCGCTGGATGGGAGTTCCAGCCTCTGATCGTCGGTCCGGCGCTCTCGGTGTCGATCACCCCGAAGAGCGGCATCGTGCCTCTCGGCGGGACGAAATTCAACCTCACCGTCTCGCTGCACAACAATGTGAAAGGCCCAGCCAAGGGGACGCTGCGGCTGGATGTACCGTCCGGCTGGAACACGGCTCCGGCGCAGGCCAATTATTCCTTCACCCGCGACGGCGAAGAGCTGCATGTTGACTTTACAGTAACCCCGGCGAAGTTGCAGCCGGCCGCGTACCAGATTACGGCGGTGGCGGAATATAACGGCGAGAAGTTTACCGAAGGCTACGAGATGCCGGGCTACCCGGGGCTGCGTCGTTATCCTTTGTACGCGCCCGCGACATTCCACACGCGCGGTGTAGATATAAAAGTTGCCGGGGGACTGCGCGTCGGCTACGTGATGGGGACGGGCGACGATGTTCCCAAATCGCTGGAGGAGATTGGAGTCAGGGTCCAGTTCCTCTCTCCGCAGGAGATTGCCAGCGCCGACCTGGGCAGGTTTGATTGCATCGTCCTCGGAGTGCGCGCTTATGCCGCCCGCAACGACCTTATCACCTACAACCGCCGCATCCTGCAATACGTCCAGGATGGCGGCGTGGTCTTCGTGCAATACAATACCGCGCAATACGACCATAACTACGGCCCTTATCCATATTCACTGAGCAACGATCCCGAGAAGGTAGTGGACGAGACCGCAAAGATCACGGTGCTGCAGCCGGACAACCCGGTCATGAGCTGGCCCAACAAGATCACCTCCGCGGATTTCGATGGATGGATTG
This sequence comes from uncultured Terriglobales bacterium, assembly GCA_964581225.1. GTDB lineage: Bacteria > Acidobacteriota > Terriglobia > Terriglobales > Acidobacteriaceae > CAYTQA01. The sequence continues at coordinate 13,361 of CAZONJ010000074.1, forward strand.
AAGAGCGCGGCCACGGCTTTATGAAGGACTGGGACCCGCACTACGTCCCGCTTACCGAGGTGCATGATCCGGACCAGGAGCCGCAGAAGGGCGGGCTGCTTTATGCCCGCTACGGGAAAGGGGCATACATCTATGCGGCGTATGCCTTCTATCGCCAGCTTCCGAAGGGCGTCCCGGGGGCGTTTCGCCTGATCGCCAACATATTGAGCCTGTCGCGTAGCCCGGAGTTGAAGGGCGGCGCAGCGGAGACCGATAAGCAGTAGTGCATTGCGCGGCTAGCGGATAGGGAGGATGATCTCTTCGCTACCCGCGGCCCCGGTGTCATTATCGTCGGCCCGAGGGCAATGAATCACGATCTGCTTGCCGGCCTTGCCTAATTCCACGCTAATCGCATTCGGAGAGTAGCTGGAATCGCGGAAGTCTTTCCAGAATATTTGTTTTTCGACGAACGGCGCCAGCGTGGGATGGTAGAAGACGCGCACCTCCTCGCCGTTGCGGGAGGTAGCTGCTCCGCCATAGCTGGCGATGCGATACGAGTAGTTGCGGTCCAGAGCGGCTTGCCGGCTCGGCACGATCTCCCCGATCGCCAGGGCCATGCCGTAGGAGAAGGAGCGGGTCACCAGCGCCAGGCCGGCCAGCAGCGGGAGCAGGAGGATTACCGTCAATGTCCAGGTAAGGGGCCGGGGACCGTAGAGCGAGACCAGGAACGCCAGGTCCGCATAGGCATAGTAAGCGGCGACGAGCAGGAGCGCGTCTGCAACCACTCCGGTAAACGACCAGGGGCTGATGACGATGACGACCGCGAGGAGTATCACCAGCAAATGGAGCAGCAGAAGGCGCTTGCGGCGCGCGCGGTCCAGCCGCGCAAAGCGGGCGCGAAACATCAGCGCCCAGATCGGGGTCCCGACAAAAGCGATAATCGCAAGAAGGACAAAGGTATGGAGCATGGTTACTCGATGGATAAGAGGATTGCCCCGTTGGGCATATAAGTACGCCAGCTATCTTACATATTTTCAGCTATCCTGGATATATGGCAATGGGTGTCCTTCAACAAAAAGCGGCTTGACAGCGTCCTTCAGCTTCTCCACACTACTCCGCAACATGACAAAGCTGGTCAGCATAACCCTCTCTCTCTCGTTCCTCGCGTTTGTTCCAAATGTGCTCGCCAACGATTCGCCACGCGACGGAGTCGTTTCGGCAAATAGTTACGTCAATTCGTTCTTTCACCTTACCTGCAAGTTCCCTGATGGATGGACAGTGCAAAGCGCAAGCAAAGGGAAGGGTGACACTTTTGATCTTTTCGTTGCCCAACCTAACATCCCGGAGAAGTCCCTTTCGCTTTCCGCGCAAACCATGTCAGCCAATCCCGGCTTTAGCAAAGAGGTATCGAAGTATTTGGATCTGCTGGCGGAGCCACTTCAAGCTAAGGGCTGGCAGCGGACCGGCGAACGCGTATCGCAAGTTTATGGCGGGTTAAGGTTCACGCAGCAGGAGTTCATCGTAGAAAGCGGGTCGGGCAAGTACTATGTAGATATTGCCGCCACCCCATTGCACGGATATATGCTGCGGCTTTCGTTCTCGGCCGCTTCCCCGGAAGCGCTAGAGGCACTAACGAAAACTGCTCAGGAGATAATTACGATTATGCCTGATTTCGGCCCTGCTCCCGATCCGCCGGCAGCATCCTCCGGGCCTCCTCCCCAGCAAATACATGTCGCTCCGTCCATCTCTAAGGGACAACTGATATACCGCGTGAATCCCGAGTATCCCATGGTAGCGAAGCACCATCGCATCAGCGGGACAGTGTTCTTGGACGCCATGATTGGCGCGGATGGAAGCATAAAGCGAATGTACGTGCTGGAAGGAGACCCTGCTCTCACGACAGCCGCGCTGGATGCAGTTAAGCAATGGCGCTATAAGCCTTATTTGTTGAACGGCCAGCCAGTCGAAGTGGACAGCAATATTAGTGTCAGCTTCTTCCTTTCAGGGCCATAGCTCAGCCAATTATTAAATTGCGCTTTAGTGTGGGAGCGCTGAGTGCTGGCCTTCGACGGCAAGAGAGTAATGTTAACTCAGTATACCCGGCCTGCGCTGTGGGCTAGTTTCTGCCGACCCGTCCGGGCTGGAGCGAAGAGAGAAATTGCTCATCGCATTTTGTAGAAGTCTTTTTTACTATTGCGGGAAAAGATCTGGAGTTATGGGTTCCGTATGGGATGCTAATGCTTAACATTGTAGTGAGCCTGCTTAGTCTGGTAGGCGTGCCCATATTGCTGTTTTTTGCTTGGCGAGGGTGGGCAAAGAATCTCCGGGCAGAGCTCCCCCCTTGGCGTAATGGTCTGTGCATCTCGGCTCTTTTGCTGCTCTTTCTCAATTGGCTCGGGGCTGCAATTTTAGAAATTCCGGTATTTGTGATCCCGAGAATGACACGGCCAACTGGCTTGATGGAGGCGATGCTTACGCTGTCCCACGCTTTTGGCATGATTGTGATCGTGCTCGCCTTTGCTCTCCGCCGTCTTCCTGGAGTTCAGGCTATCTTTGCTGGGTTGCTGATGCTAATATCATGGCCTTTGGGCTATATATATAGGCACGGATCCCCACCTAATGCTGACACACCTTTCATCGAGAACAGCGAGAATTCGAGTTGAATAAGAACCGGTTTCAGCCGCGGCCGATGACAGGGCCTAACAGCAATACGTGGCTTAAGGGCACGGCTGCCGGTTGCGGTGTATCGCTACCGATCAAGACGTGGGGGGCAATATGGTAGCCACGACGCGGCTGAGATGCTGTGGCTTTTCGGTGTTAGAAGCCATACTCGGGCATTACTTTGTATTTTGCTCGTTGGGTGCTCACAAGAGGCCAGAGCTTCTTCGACGGTGAAAGACGCGGTCCAGCTAGAGCAGACGGCAAACCACACGGTTATCGGTCTAAGGAATAACGGTCGGCTGGAGTACCTGGATATGACTTCGAACGGTGCGATCACCACTGGGTCCTTTTCCGAGCGACAGCAGGTCCCAGCTACCAGCCTCGATCTTACAAAAAGCAATGAGATCAGCTCTTCCGACGAAAAATGGACAGCACATTGCCACAGGAACTCAGAATGCCAAATCAGCAAAGTAGCCGATCCCAACAAGAGTTTCTCGGTCTCACGCAAGGGCATTCTGACGCCCCTATACTGGTCCCCAGATGAAAGGTTCGTTTTCTTTGTGAGGCAGGGGCCCACGTGGCGGCTGCCTCCTCGTTGCTCGCTGGAAGATGAGCGGGATGTCACGGTCTATGACCTGGCGCAGACCCGCGAAGACATTGTGAGCACGGTCTGTGGTGGCTTTCCCTATGGCGGCTTACGCTGGTACAAGTTGATGGCAGACTCCAGTGCCGTGGACCTGAGG
>CAZONJ010000075.1:0-16696 GCA_964581225.1 uncultured Terriglobales bacterium
TGGAACCGGGCTAAACGCTTGACAATACTACCGCTTAACTCTTATTCTTTTAGTTTGTCCTGTTCCTCCTGTTCATAATTAGAATGGGTCAAAGCGCAGAAACAGGCGGTGCATTGCTTCTGCGGTAATGGCATAACATCGGAAGATTGGCTGGACGCCCGGAATGTTTATCAGTGTTCAAGAATTGGAACTCAGAAAGATCGAGTTTTCTGAGGCAATCCGGCCCGGGCTGATTGATTTTGGTCCCGATTTGGTCCAGACCAGCCTGCTCAAGACCTCCGGCAGGGCCGAGCTGGTGGAAGAGAACCGCGGGGGCAAGGACCTGGTGGAGGACATCCGCATCGTAGGCGATTTTTCCGTAAGCATGGAAGCCCAATGCGCCCGCTGCCTCGATCCGGTGCCGGGAGACTTCACCGGCGATTTTGACCTGCTCTATCGTCCGCTGGGCGTGGATGCAGGGAAGGACGAATCCTCCATCTCCGAGGCCGAAACCGAGATCGGCTATTACAGCGGCAAGGGCATTACCCTGGAAGATGTGCTCAAAGAGCAGGTCCTCCTGGCATTGCCGCTCAAGGCAGTTTGCCGCGAAAATTGCAAAGGGCTATGCCCGCATTGCGGCAAGAATTTGAATACTGGTACCTGCTCTTGTGTCACCGAGGTTGCGGACCCCCGCTGGGCCGCTCTGGCTGACCTGAAGAGCAAGCTAAAAAGTTAATATCCTCACGCAGGCATTGCCTGTATAAGAAGAGAAGAAAAGGATTCATCATGCCTAATCCAAAACGGCGGCACTCTAAGTCCCGCACTTCCACGCGCCGCGCGCACGACCACCTGGCCGCCCACTCGCTTTCCGAGTGCCCCAACTGTCACGAGAAGAAGATGCCTCACCGGGCTTGCCCCAAGTGCGGCCACTACAAGGGACGCGAAGTTCTTGAAGTAAAAGAAGCCAGCTAGCCTTCGCGGGTAAATTTCTCTGTCGACGCCAACCGTCATCGCTGTAGACGCAATGGGTTCCGACCGGGCCCCCCGGCCTGAGGTGGAAGGGGCGATTCTCGCCTGCCGTCACTACGGCGTGCGCGTGCTTCTGGTCGGACGCGAAGAGCAACTCCGCGAGGAGCTGCTGACGCATCCCTCCGCCGGCAAGCTGCCCATCGAAATCGTCCATGCCTCGGAAGTGATTGGGATGGACGAAAAGGCCGCCAATGCGGTCCGCAGCAAGCGCGATTCTTCCATGCGCGTAGGGCTCCGTCTGGTGCGCGAAGGCCAGGCCGCCGGTTTCATCACCGCCGGCAACACCGGCGCCGCCATGGCAACCGCCAAGATGGTCCTGGGCGCCTTGCCTGGGGTCGATCGGCCGGGACTGGCCGCAGTCTTTCCCACCGCACAAGGCACCGCAGCGGTGCTGGTCGATGTGGGCGCGAACGTGGACTGCAAGCCCGCGAACCTGGAGCAGTTTGCGGTGATGGGCGAGATCTATTACCGCAACATCTTCGGCACCAAGCGTCCCCGGGTTGGGCTGCTTTCCATCGGAGAAGAAGAAGGCAAGGGCAATGATCTCACCCGCGAGGCCTTCAACCTGATCAAGCAATTGCCGCTGCACTTCGTCGGCAACGTGGAAGGCCGCGACCTCTACAATGGCAAGCTGGATGTGATTGTCTGCGATGGCTTCATCGGCAATGTGGCCTTGAAGGTTTCCGAGGGGCTGGTCGAGACGGTGCGCTATCTCCTGAAAGAATCCTTGAAGTCCACCATCACCTCGCAGGTCGGTTTTCTGCTCTCCCGCCGGGCCTTTGCCGATTTCAAGAAGCGGCTCGACTACGCTGAATATGGCGGAGCGCCGCTGCTGGGGATTAAAGGCATCTGCATTGTAGGCCACGGCTCTTCCAACGCCGTCGCTATCAAAAATGCGGTCCGGGTGGCCGCGCAATGCGCCGAGAAAGGCATCAACCAGAAGATCGAAGAGGAGTTGGCCTCGAATCGCAGTCAATCCCCCAACGGGCTGAATGGAGCCAAGCAGCCGGAGACCGCTGGCGAAGGCGTCGATGCCACAACCCCGCTTCTCCCTTAATTCAATATTCTGACTATGAACGCGATTCCTTCATCATCCTCATCCATCGCATTCCTCTTCCCCGGCCAGGGCTCCCAAACGGTGGGTATGGGGAAAGAGCTGTATGACAATTTTCAGGTTGCGCGGCAGACCTTTGAAGAGGCCGATGAGGCCCTCGGCCAGTCAATCTCCCGGCTCTGCTTTGAAGGCCCGGAGGAGCAGCTGAAGCTGACCCAGAATACCCAGCCGGCGATCCTCACGGTCTCTATCGCCGCCCAGCGTGTTCTGGCGGAGCGCGGAGTGCGCCCTCAATTCGTCGCCGGACACAGCCTGGGCGAGTACTCCGCGCATGTATGCGCCGGGACGCTAAGATTTTCTGACGCGGTGCGGGTCGTCCACAAACGCGGTCAATACATGCAGGAGGCGGTCCCTGTAGGCGTGGGCGCAATGGCAGCCGTGCTGGCATTGCCTCTGGATAAATTGCAGGCGGTTTGCGGCCAGGCCGCGCGCGAGACCGGCAAAGTAGTCTCTCCGGCAAACATCAACTCACCCGACCAGATTGTGATCTCCGGGGACAAGGCCGCGGTGGAGCGCGCCGCCGAGTTGGCCAAGGATGCCGGGGCAAAGCGCGCGGTGATGTTGCCGGTAAGCGCTCCTTTCCACTGCGCGCTGATGCAGCCTGCCGAGGACGCACTGAAAAAAGAACTGGAGCGAATTGTTTTCTCCTCGCCCTCGATCCCCGTGGTTTGCAATGTGGACGCCTCGATCGTCCGCGATGGCGACACCGCGCGGCAGAAACTGGTGCGCCAGGTGACTGGAGCGGTGCAGTGGGTCCGCTGCATGGAAACGCTCTCCGGGCAAGGGGCGCAGATGTTCGTTGAAGTCGGGCCGGGCAAGGTGCTGACCGGACTCCTGCGTCAGATCGACCGCTCGAAAAACTGCGTGAACGTGGAGAACAAGGATTCGCTGGAAAAGACCCTCACCCAACTCACCGCGGCATAGCGCTCCATTTCATAAAAACACTTCCGAATATCGCCGCCAGCTTCCGGGCAAAGAACGGCCCTGTCCGAAGACAAGGCCGAGAGGCATAGGAGTAACACACTTTGGGAGTGGAGAAAGCTACTGCGGCGGAGCTCCCGGCTTACCTACGTCATGACGTTCTATGTAAACCATATTATGCATGGTGAGGGTCTGAAGCTGCTTCCATTGGCCGGCGGTAAGGATCTTGCGGAAGGCCAAGGCCACGGTAGCGAATTCCCGATCCAGTTTGGCCCTCGCTGCCGAGACCTGATCGACCTGGGCAAGCACCTGATCGTCCTGCGGCTGCTCCTGGTCCACCAGGTCCTTGAGCTTCCCCTCTTCGTTCTCGAGATCGCCGCGCAGGCTGATAAACGTGGCGCGATGACTGGAGAATATCTGCTGCAGCTGCTGCTTCTGCGGATCGGTCAGGTTGAGCTTTTGCGCGATATCCGAATTTTTCCACCAGTCACCCATAGGCCCCATGCCCATGTGGAAGTGCTCCATCATGTGAGGAGGCGGCGGGGGGGCGGGGGAATTGTTCTGGGCAGTTGCCCCTGCCAGGGTAAGTAATAGGAAGAGATAAATGTTGAGTATGCATTTCATTGTAATGTCCTTGAAGTCTTATGAGTTTTAACTTGATTCGGGCGACGGTCCGCATCACCCATTTCAGAGACCAGCAGGCCAGCCGGCTGCAGCGCCTCGGGCACGTCTTCGTTGATGCGGGCTTCCACATCGGTCAGAAGCGCCGCATCGGAGATTTGCGGCGTGGGCCGCAACACTGTTTTGGTCTGCTGGAAATTGACGATCGCCAGCAGCAGGACCGAGAGCGCCAATCCATAACAGGCGACGGTCCAGCCCAGGCCCCACGTTCCCGAGAGCGGCGACAGCCCGCGAAGCCGGGTGGAGATGATCCGGCGCTGGGCCTCCCAATAGGCTGCTGGCCGCTGCAAGCCAGAATCTATCTTCTCCCGAAATGACAGCAGCTCCTGCCTGCACGCCTGCATGCGTTCCCGGCAGTCGGGGCAGATTTCTAAATGCCCCGTCATCGCGATCTCGTCGTCGCGTCCGGCCATAAGCCCGATCAATTCCTCTTCGCCCAGATGAGTCAGCATGATGTTGGTTTTCCTTCCCCCTGCCATTTCCGTAAATTGAGCATGGCGCGGAACAAATGGGTCTTCACGGTACCGATGCGGCGATTGGTGCATCGCGCGATTTCTTCCAGCGACATCTCTTCGATCACGCTCAAAAGCAGGGTCTCCCGCTGCGGTGGGGACAATCGCCGGACAACGGCCATGGCCTCCGCAAGCCGCTCCTGCTGCATGACCTGCTCTTCCGGAGAGACACCGCGATCGGGGACCTCAATGGCCCGTTCCTCGTCATGTTCGGAGCTGTCGAAACGCACAAGCTTTCGCCAAAACGCCAGCTTGCGGCTGCGAAAGTAATCGCGCGTGAGGTTGATCGCGATGCGGGCCAACCATGTATAGATTTGCGAATCGCCGCGAAAACTGTCGCGGTGCTGATAGGCGCGCACGAAGCATTCCTGGGTAAGCTCTTCGGCGATCTCGATCTCTCCAATCTGCGCCAATATCAGGCGATAAACACGTTGCTGGTACTGACGAATCAGGTGATCGAAATCTTGTAATCCCGAGGCTACGTCGGACCGTATGCCCACTAATTGCGCCGCTTCCAGCATCCGTGTCTTCTCTCCTCATAACAATGGACGAATAAGAAGCGGGCAAGTTTACACAGAGTAGAAAATTGTTTATGAGAGGCCTCAAGCTTTTCTCCTGGGGCCCTCCAGCGAGTTATCCCCGCCCTTTTCTCCCCTGATTTTTCTTCTGCTTGGCGAGATTTCTCCCTGTTTTCCCTTTTTTGGGCAGCACTTCTTCGAATAGCGCGAACTGGAGTTTGCGTTGCGTGCGATCGATGCGGTCGAGAATCACGCGGACGCGGTCGCCCAGCGAAAACTGGCGGCCGGAGCGCTCTCCGACGATCTGCCGGGTATTCTCCCGGTAGGTATAGCGGTCATCCGCAAGCGAGTTGATCGGTATCAGCCCCTCGACGAACAGGTCGTTGAGCTCTACGAAGATCCCATATTTCGTCACGCTGATAATAAGAGCGTGGAAATCCTCGCCGATCTTGTCCTCCATGAAGCGGACCTTCTTCCACTCCATCAGCTCACGCTCGGCCTCATCCGCCCGGCGCTCGCTTCGGCTGGTTTCAATGCCGATGTTGTGCAGCTCCTGTTCATCGATGGGCCCTTCTCCCCGCGTATTTTCTTCGGGACCGCCGTGCCTGCCCTGCCGCTTTCCAGCGCCATCCTGCGACGTGCTTCGCCCGGCGTTTTCCTGCCGCCGCTTCGACCATGGCGAAGATTTTTCCTGCCTGGCGGAGAGCTTCTCCTGGGCGGGGCGTCCATATTCTCCCGGCGCGGCCTGCAATACCTGCTTCAGGATGCGGTGAACGATCAGGTCGGGATAGCGGCGAATGGGAGAGGTGAAGTGGGTGTAGGTAGGGGTCGCCAGGGCGAAGTGGCCTTCGTTCTCCTCCGAATACCGCGCCTGCTTGAGGGAGCGCAACATCAGGTAGGAGAGGATGCGCTCTTCGGGCTTGCCGGCGATCTTCTGGGTCAGCTTTTGATACATGCGTGGGGTGATGTGGACCTCTTGCGGTATCTCCACTGCCCGGGGATTGCGCCCGCTCCCATGCCTGGCGCGGCGATCTCCATGCATCTGCACGCGCCGAATCGGCAGCGCGCCTACTCCCAGCGAGTAGCCGAAGGTGGCGGCGATCACCTCGAAGTCATAGACCTTCTTCGCGTCCGGCTTTTCATGGATGCGATAGAGCGACGGAATGCCGCGCTGCTCCAGATAACTTGCGACGCATTCGTTCGCCGCCAGCATGAATTCTTCGATCAGCCGGTGGGCGAAGTTGCGCTCCGAGCGCGAGACGCCCTGCATGAGGCCGGCTTCATCAAATTCGATGACCGGCTCGGGAAGGTCGAAATCGATGGATCCGCGCTTCACCCGCTTGCGGTTGAGCAGCAGCGCCAGATCGCGCATGCGCTCAAACTCATCGATCAATGGCGCGTACTCTTCACGAGCGGCAGCGTCGCCTTCAAGTATCCGGAAGACATTGGTATAGGTCATGCGCGCGGCCGAACGGATCACGCCTTGGTGAATGTCATAGCCTAGGATCTCTCCGGCGTGGTCGATCTCCATCACGCAGGAAAGCACCAGGCGGTCGAGCTCCGGGCGCAGGCTGCAAATATCCGTCGAGAGCTCGAGCGGCAGCATGGGGATCGCGCGGTCGGGGAAATAAACCGAGGTGCCGCGCAGGAAGGCCTCGCGGTCAAGCGCCGAGCCAGGAGTAACGTATTGCGCCACATCCGCGATGTGGACCTGAAGCTCAAAATTCCCGTTATCTAAGCGCCGGACCAGCACCGCATCGTCAAAATCGCGTGCGGTTTCTCCGTCGATAGTGACAATCGGAAGATCGCGATAGTCCTCGCGATGCTCAAGCAAGCGCTTGGGGATCTGTGCCGGGATGGATTTGGCCTCTGCCAGAACGTCGTCAGGAAACGTATGGGGGAGATGATGCTTGCGGATGATGATCTCCACATCCACCCCGAAATCCTCCTCATATCCCAGCACCTCGATCACCCGCCCGCGCGGATTGTGCGTGCCTGAAGGCCATCCGGTGATCTCTACATCGACGACCACGCCTTCGAGATCGGCAATCTCTTTGCGGCGCGCTTCGCGCCCCAGTACGCGGTGCGGAGAAGCCTCCTGCCCGGCCTTCTTTTCTTCGGGTAATTCGCTTCCTCCGGGAATGATGATGGCCTGGGTCAGCTTGGCATCGATTGGCTCGACGTAGTTGTAACGGTCGCCATAGTGGAAGGTCCCCACTACCGTGCGATGCGCCCGACGGGCGATTTTGACGATTCGTCCTTCAGCCCGGCCATCGCCTTTGGTTGCAGATATCTCCACCAGCACGCGATCACCGTGCATGGCAGCGCCGATCGCATGGGCTGGGATGTAGATATCTCCCTCGACCGTGCGCCGCACCTCTTCGCTTTCCGGGGTCACGAAGCCGTAGCCGTCGCGATGCATGCTGAGCGAGCCGGCAATGAGGTTTTTGTTGGCTGCGGCAACCGGCAGCGCATAACGGTCTCGTTCTACTTCCACCAGATCTCCCCGGCTGACCAGCCGGTTGAGCTGGCCCTCCAACTCGCGCCGCTCCTCGCCCCCTCTTAGTCCTAATTCCTTTACCAGTTGCTTATAACCAACAGTCCGGTTCGGCTGGCGCTCGATTCTGTTCAGGATTTCTCTCTCATTCAGCATGATTCGTAACCCATGTTAAAGCTCATTAAAGCAGATGCATAAGGCCTATGCCCGATATAACAATTTCGCAGGCCCGGAGAAGATTTACACTGTAAATAACCTCTTGCCCGTGTGCTTTGCTCCCTCTCCGCTTTTGTGAAGAACGCAAAGCAGAGTAGCTAATGGTATTTGCGCCAGTTTGCATCCGGCCCTGAACTTCGGCTATAGACGTGCATGAATACCTGAAGGATAATTGCCAATGGAGCCCGAGAATTTTTAAAGGAGACAAATAGAAAATGTGGAAACCCAATACCCCGCCGAACGGTCCGAGCACCAGCCCTCAGCCGAATAATGAGCCGATGCGTCCGACGCCGGTGACCAACAACGTCAACGAGACGGCAAGCGCTGTCCCCCCGCGCGCGCCCAGCACCCCTGTGAACCAGGAGCAGGCAACAATCGGTAAGAGCCTGGTGATCAAAGGCGAAGTTACCGGGTCTGAGTCCCTGTACATCGATGGTCGCGTCGAAGGGTCCATCAACCTGCCGGGAAATCGCGTCACTGTAGGCCGGAATGGGCAAGTTACAGCCAATGTGAATGCCCGCGAAATCGTGGTCCTCGGAAAATTGAAGGGGAACCTGAACGCGAGCGATCGTGTAGACATCCGCAACGAGGGTTCGCTGACCGGCGATGTGGTCGCCCAGCGGATCAGCATCGAAGATGGCGCCTTCTTCAAGGGCGGTATCGACATTCGTAAGCCCGGACAACAGGACGCCAAGGGCAAGGAAAGCGCGGCCGAGAGCGCCGTCAGCATTCCTATCAGCGCTCGCGCCTGATTTACGGAAAGCAACCTTGAAAGCACGGAGCAGACCAGGCTCCGTGCTTAGTCTGCCAATAGTTTGTAGTGGAGATTTGCCTTGATTAAGAATTTGTTTCAGCTACTCTCGATCTCCTGCCGTCACAAGAAGATCACCAAGCCGTTCGCTGCGGTCACCCAGAAGGCCAGCGGACAAGGGTGGGAGACTGTCAGCTCGAATTATTCGCATTATGTTGTTTGTCTGGATTGCGGCCAGAAGTTCAGCTATGACTGGGCCAAGATGCAAGTGATCAAGTAAAGCGGTAACCGACGCTCCCTGGATCGCGCAAAGCTAGCCTCAAAATAAAAAACAGGCAAAAGTCAAAAAGCCGGGCAGGTTCGCCCGGCTTCTGATCTTTCAAGGCAGTGTTTAGTTGACCATTGCCAGACTTTCCAGCTCCTGTTGCAAGACCGCCAGCGAACACCCCGCGCCTTCAATGCGCGTAGCGGCGTCCTTCAAAGTAGCCGGTGAAACTCCGTACCCACGCCCCGCCAGAAACAGGTGGAACAGTTCAGCAGCCTGAAAAGAATCGAGGCCGCCTTGTAGTAACTCATTCCTCAGGGCCGATAACTCGGCAACTGAAAATTTCTCAACCATTTGGTCACCTCCGACCCGGTTGAAACCGTTACTCTCTTAGACACGGATTAGTGGCAGATTGTTGCAGAAAAAAAAGAAATCGCCTAGCTCGTTTCCACGCCCCGCATCACCAAAGTAACTCCATGAAAGTCAACCCTTCGCTGTCGCTCACTTTTACCCTTGAGCAGCGTCAAATCTATATACGCAAAAACCTCTGTTCGGTTCTAAGAGTATTTCTCTACTCCCTATGTTGCCCTGAATTTTCTATCAATCTCACTCGCGGCCGGTTCCTGCGTTCTTTCTGTTCTCCTCTTTCGCTAAGGAAAATTGAGGCTGCGAGGAGCATAATTATTAATGAAAGTGAAAAGAGCGACCCAAACCCGCACCCGTTTCAGTTCCAGGCTGGTCTCTGAGCTTTATGCGATAAGCCGGGCGGAAGAGTACGGGCTTTCGCAGCCAGAGCTTGTGGCCATACTGGAGCAGGTGGCCGACAAGCACTTTGCCGGGGCCGCTGTCTCTCCTGCCGAGGCCGGCAACTTTCTCCGCTCTCTGCATCTGGAAGAGCTGGCGCTGGCGCGGGCATGTGCCGCGGGGCACCAGCGTGCCTGGGATTTTTTTCTCACCCGTTATCGCGAAGGACTTTACGGGGCTGCCTATTCCATTGCCCGCGAAGAGAGCGCGGCACGCGATCTGGCTGATTCGATCTATGCCGACCTTTACGGCACCCGCACCCGCGACGGAGAACGGCTCTCCAAGCTGGCATCGTATACCGGACGGGGCTCATTGGCGGGCTGGTTGCGCACCGTCATGGCCCAGCAGCACGTAGACCGCTACCGCAAAGTCAGGCGGATGGTGAGTCTGGACGAGGAGAGCGAGAAGGGAGTCCAGTTCGTTGCCCATGCGCCCCAACCTGACGACTCCCTGCAATCGCATCAACACAGCCGCCTGGAGCAGGCCACGGATGATGCTCTGGCGCAGCTTTTATCCGAAGAGCGCTTCATCCTCGCCTCCTATTTTCTCGATGGCCGCACGCTGGCCGAAATCGCCCGAATGCTTGGGGTCCACGAGTCTACGATCAGCCGCAAGATCGATAAATTGACCACCACTTTGAGAAAACGCATCCGCGATGCGCTGGCCAAAGGCGGGCTGACTCGTCCTCAGGCGGAAGAATTACTGGAGAGCGATGTCCGCGACCTGGCAATTGACGTGAAACGCAGCCTGGGGCGGAGCGGAAGCGATAGTGTGCAAGAAAAACATTCTCCCACGTTCTCCATAAAAGAGAAGATCGCCCCGGAAGGACCCAATCTCAAAGAGCTATGACCGAAGTGCTAAAAACCGTTGTTGAGCGGCTCTCCGCCTCCCGGAATGGAGCGCTCGTTCATCCTGACGCCAACCTGCTTAGCGCACTTGCCGAGCAAGCCCTGACTGGAAGGGAGCAGGACGACATTTTGGCGCATCTTGGTGTCTGCCCGGCATGCCGCGAAGTGCTGGCATTGTCCTCCGTGGCTCCGGTCCCCGCTGCTGCGCCCAGGGCCGAAGCTCTCCGCAACGCCCATCGGAATTGGTGGAAGCTGTTGTGGGCCACGCCAGTAATTGTCGTTCTAGCCGCCGTGGCTGCATTGCTCTTGCAGCCGGGAATCTTCCTGCGCAGTCCTCGCCGCTCTGTGCAGACAGCGCAGAATCCCCCAGCGTCCCTGGGAACTGCTATGGCCCGAAACGAGCAAAAAGAAGTCGCCAGCCCTGTTCCCCAGAGAGTTCCTGCGGCACATTCCCGGCATGAAGTTGCAAGATCGCCTGAAAAATCCACGGTGGCAGTGAATGCGCCCGCGCAGAAGCCTATTGAAGAGCGGATACAGATTGCTTCCAGCCGCGAAACTCCAACCAGCAGTGAATTGCCTTTGAAGGCAAGCGCCTCTTCTCCGGCAGCTTCAACGCCTGCGCTTGCAATGAATTCTCAAGCTACGCCTCTTGCCGCGCAGCAGAATAACTCGCGCCCGGCCGTAAGTTCCTCCGAGCAGCCCGCGCAAGCGGCCTCTAACGGGAATAGCCTGGCGTTTTCAAATCCGAAACCAGCTTTGGGAAACACCCGGACTATGCGCTCTGCGCCTCCCCTGGGGCTGTCATTCTCCCAGGCAAAAAATCATAGCTCCTCGGAGCCTTCCGATAGCTTTGTGAATAGCGGGGCCGCGCCTGTAACAGCCAGTGCGGCAGGCAATGCATTCAGCAGCGGCGGCTTTCGTCATCCTGACGGGTTTTCTCTGCATATCCCCACTACGCCTTACCAGCAGGTCTTCTGGAGCATTTCGCCTGATGGCAAGCTGCTGCGCAAGGGCATACAGGATTCCACTCCGCAGCAGGTCCAGATCCCACTCCCAGCCGCCAAGGTCCGTACTGTGACTTCCCAGGGCACCGATGTCTGGGTAGGTGGCGCGGGGGCCAGCAACGAAAGCAGCGGGGTCCTGCTTCATAGCAACGACTCGGGCGCCCACTGGCAGCAGATCGCAGGGCCATGGATGGGGGCGATCGTCGGCTTGCAGATGACCACCACACAATCCCCTGCCATTACTCTGCGCACAACCATGGAAACCTGGGAGAGCCCGGATTCTGGCATCACCTGGAGCCGGCTGCGCTAGAACGCCAGACTGACGGGTCAGCCAATCTGTTTGGCTTGGTCGAGGAGCATCACCGGAATCCCGTCCATGACGGGAAAGAGACGTTTGCATTGCGGGCAGAATAGCCCGTCCTGCGCCGGCGTCACCTGCACATGGCATTGCGGACAAACCAGGATCTCCAGCAGCTCTGGGGCGATTGTCATCTCGTAAAAGATTCTACTCTCTGCGGCCTTGCCGTCACCGGCCCTCGGCACTCCATCTAAATTGATAAAATAAGAATAGCGCGTGGTTCGGACGCTAAGGAGAAACTTAAGGCTGGGTCAAGCTGGCGAGCGGGCATTTGTCGCTCCAGGCGGTGACGTAAACCACAACCATCATGTTCATCGATGAGGCAATCATCCGGGTCAAGGCCGGGAATGGCGGCAACGGCTGCATGGCGTTCCGGCGCGAGAAGTTTGTACCGCGCGGCGGCCCCTCCGGCGGCGACGGCGGACGCGGTGGCGACGTCATCATGGAATCGACCGAGCGGCACAACACGCTGGTGCATTTCCGCTTCAATCCCGAATACAAGGCGGGACGCGGCGCTCACGGCGAAGGCTCCAACCGCACCGGCAGGGACGGCGAGAATGTGATTCTTAAAGTTCCGGTCGGCACCATGCTCTACGACGCCGAAAGCGGAGAGCTAGTCCATGACTTTGCACGTCCTGACGAGCGCGTCGTAGTCGCTTACGGTGGACGCGGCGGACGCGGCAATCAGCATTTCGCCACTCCCACCCATCAGGCGCCACGCGAATGTGAGCCCGGACGTTTGGGCGAGGAGCGCAGCTATCGTCTTGAGCTGAAATTGCTGGCCGACGTGGCGCTGGTCGGCTATCCCAATGTAGGCAAGTCTACATTGATCTCACGCATTTCAGCGGCGCGTCCTAAGATCGCCGATTATCCTTTCACCACGCTGCAGCCCAACTTGGGAGTGGTGACCATCGGCGAAGTTCCGGACGATTTCAGCTTCGTGGTCGCGGACATCCCTGGCCTGATCGAAGGCGCGCATGAAGGCCATGGCCTGGGCACGCAGTTTCTGCGGCACATCGAGCGCACCCGCATTCTGGCGCACCTGATCGACGTCTCGGACTCCGGCGGCCGTCCCGATCCCACCGAAGACTTCAAGGTCATCATGGGAGAGCTTGAGAGCTTCAATGCCGGCCTGGAAGAGAAGCCGATGATTGTGGTGGCCTCCAAGATCGATGTCGCCAACCCCGACAAGCTGGCCAAGCTGAAGCGCTTCTGCAAGCGCAAGAAGCTGGATTTGTTCCCCCTCTCGGCGGTCACCGGCGAAGGCGTGGACAAGCTGAAGTACGAATTGGCCGATCGCGTCCGTCAGCTTCGCGAGAGCGCGCCGCCAGTAAACGTTCCCACCGGCGAGCTCGCGGGATAAGCCTACTGCTTGTTGCCCACCAGCAATACGCGCTGCTCCGACTGCGGAATTTCAATCGCGGGCTGCCGCTGAAAGTCGGGCAACAGTGATTGCGCTTTCTTTACCTGCGGAGCGCCAATCAAAAGCGCAAGCCTCCCGCGCGGCTCAACCAGCGACGCTGCCGCGCTCGCGCTGACTTCAAACTTTTCTACGGCGCGCATCGTGACCGTCTGCGCTTTCAGCCCTGAATCTTCGGCGCGTCCCTGATGGACTTGAATATCTTTGAGGCCGAGGGCGCGGACGACCTCCTTGAGAAATGTGGCCTTTTTGTTCTGCGACTCAACTAGCGTGACCTGCAACTCAGGGACTAATATTTTGATCGGCAGACCGGGAAAGCCCGCGCCGGAGCCAAAGTCGATCAGCGTCTCTCCCGCTTTGCATTTCTGCGGGTAGAGCATTGTGGCCGCAAAAAAAGATTCGCCGAAATGGCGGCTCAACATCGCTTCGGGCGCGCGGACCGCCGTAAGATTGGTCCGCGCATTCCATTTCAACAGCAGATTCAGATATTGCGCTGTCTGCTGGAGCTGCGTCTCGCTCAGTCCAGCGCCGGGCAGGAAGTCGGAGAGCAGAGCAGCAATTTTCGCAGCGTCCACGTCCGCTATTTCACCGACTCGAGAATTTCTCGCGGCTTCCACTTTGCAGCCGCTTCGACGAAGGCGTGGAACAGGCCGCGCGAGACCGCATCCTGATCGTAGGTGCGCTCCGGATGCCATTGCACCGCCAGCACAAAATGATGCGGATTGGCGCCTTCAATGGCTTCGATGATTCCGTCTTCCGGGCAATGCGCCGCGACCCGCAGGCCGTCGCCGACAACATCCGCCGATTGATGATGGCTGGAGTTCACCGGAATCTCCAGTCCCTTGCCTGGAGCAACTGCCGCAGCAGCGATCTGCGCCAGCCGCGAGCCGGGCTCGATTGCCGCTTTGTGGGCCACCTCTACCGACTTGCCGGCTTCGTGATTCACCGGCGACTGGATATGCTGGACCAGCGTGCCGGTGCGCCAGATGTTGAGCGATTGCAGCCCGTAGCAGATGCCGAAGATCGGCTTGTACATGTTGTGGGCGTCCTGCAAAAGAAGCTCGTCCAGGGTATCGCGCCGGGGATCCGCCGGATTGGTCTTTGGATCTTTGGCGGCGCCGTACTTCTGCGGATCGATGTCCGCCGGACTTCCCGGCAGCAATACTCCCTGGCAGTTGGTGACCAGGCGCGCAACCTCCGCTGGAGTAAGATCGGCGGGGACGCGCACCGCCTCCGCGCCTTCGCTCTCGATGGCATGAATATACTGCGGCAGCGCCCGCTGGTTATAGTCGGGCTTCTCCGAATGAGGTTCGGGAATGGCGATGCGGGGCTTCACGGTCTTCTCAGTTTATCGGAACCACAAAATGAAAACTGCTGGTCGATAATCATTGGTCATTGCCACCTACCGGAACAGTCGAGTTGCGCTCCGCAGTAATGCCGCTGTTGCGCGGGTCTGGCACAGTCGACTTGGAATAATACATATCTTCAATCACCTTTTGCGCGCGCCCTGCCAGTGCATCCATATCGCGCAGCGTATATCCCGCAGAAGAGATCGGCTTCCCCACCATTAAATAAAGCGGGCGGGGGCGGAGGTGAAAGCTGTTCATCGGCAGCAGCTCATAGGTGCCGACGATCGCCATGGGGATGAGGTCCACCTGCGCCTTGATGGCCGCATAGAATGGGCCTGCCATGAAAGGCATGATGTGGCCGTCGGGGGCGCGCCCACCTTCGGGAAAGATCACCAGCGGGGTGCCCGCCTGCATGCTCTCGACCGCGGCATTCAGGCTGCGAATCGAGGCCCGGGGATTGTCACGGTCTACCGGAAGCTGGCCGGAGCGCTTCAAATACCAGCCCACACAGGGCGTAGTGAAGAGCTCTTTCTTGGCGATGATGCGGAACTGAAAGGGCAGCCGCGAGTAGAGCAGAGGGATATCGATCGCGGAAATATGATTGGCGGCATAAATGGCCGCGCGCTGGCCTTCAAGGTTCTCGGCGCCGATCACCGTCACCGGCGAGAGGATAGTCCCCATAATCATCTTCGACCATAGCTGCGCGATGGCGTGCTGCCGCCGTCCGCTGGAGTCGAAGAAGGAGACGACCAGGGCCGCGATGCCAAGAACGAAGGTATAAAGCAGGACCAGCGGATCGAGCACAAGATAAGCGCGCAGCAGGCTCAGGAAGTTGCCGAGGCCGCCGGCAGCAGGGCGCGCCCTCTGCGATTCATTCACAGGCGGCGCTTCGAGCGGCCTTTCAGTTGGATTAGCTTCCTGCATGACTCGATTTTATCCGACCTTTTTATCTGATCTCGAAGCGCCTTTCCCGTCACCGCTGCACAGCGACCTACAAATTCCGAATGATGGCTGACGCTGCCCCGACCAGGTACACCGAACCGGCGATCACCACCACGCCTCGCGACGGCGTTACCTCCATGGCCAACGCCAATGCCCGAGCCAGATCGTGTTCGACCAATACATCCGCTCCCACGCGAGCTGCGATCTCGCGGATCTCTTCCGGAGCGGCGGCGCGTGGGTTCTCGATCCTGGTTGCGATCACCCGCTCGGCGATGGGGAAGAGGACCTGCGCCATCTCGTCAATGGCCTTGTCGCGCATCGCCCCAAAGACCAGCGTGATGGGGCGCTCGCCGCAATATTCCGAGAGGGCGGCGCGCAACGCCCACGCGCCCGCAGGATTGTGCGCCACGTCCAGCAGAACGTCAGGACGCGCTTCTTCGCCTGTAATCACCTGAAAGCGGGCCGGCCATTGCGTCTGCCGAATGCCCTGCTCGATATTTTCCGGAGTGATCCTGTATCCGAAGCCGGTGCACAGCTCTTCTGCCGCTGCGACCGCCAGGGCGATATTGCGCAACTGGTGCCGGCCGAGCAAGGGCGAGTCCACCTCGATCCGCTGGCCCATCACGGTAAGCGGATAGCGATTGCGCAGCACCAGAGCTTGCGATGATCCATCCCGGGCGGAGCTGAACTCTGCAAATTTGCCGGTCCCGGGCGAGACTGGCGGGACATACTGCGCCGCGCTCACGGCGCGGGCGTTGCGCTCCATGCAGACTTTTCCGATCACGTCATTGGCCTCGGGATGCTGGGGAAGCGTGACCAGCACGCCATTGGGCCGGATGGTCCCGGCCTTTTCGAAGGCGATCTTACCGATCGTATCCCCCAGCCATTCGGTGTGGTCGAGGGCGATGTCGGTGATGATGGAGAGCAGCGGATCGCAGATGTTGGTCGCGTCCAGCCGTCCTCCCATCCCGACCTCGAGCACTGCGATCTCGACTCCGATGCTGGCGAAATACTCGAAGGCCATGGCGGTAATCATCTCGAAGAAGCTGGGATGCAGCTCCAGCTCCCCGGTGGCGACCAACTCGCGGGCAGCGGCGGCAACGCGGCGGTGCATCTCGGCAAATTCCACGTCGGAGATCTCTTCGCCGTTTACCGCGATGCGCTCGTTGGGACGAAGCAGGTGAGGGGAGGTGTAGAGCCCAGTCCGATAGCCGGAGGCCCGCAGGATGCTGGCGAGGGTGGCGGAGGTAGAGCCTTTACCGTTGGTGCCTGCGACCAGGATGCTGGGGAAGCGCCGCTCCGGATGCGAGAGGGCGGAGGTCAGCTTGCGCATGTTTTCCAGATCGAACTTGCGCAGCGCCTTCTGGCCGGGGGCCTTGGCCAGCTCCGCGCCTAAGGCAAGCAGATTTTCTATAGCAGCCTGGTAGGACATTTTTTTATCGTCAGTCTATTTTAACGAGTCGGGCGAGATAGCAGGTGTCGGCTGGC
>CAZONJ010000076.1:0-12608 GCA_964581225.1 uncultured Terriglobales bacterium
TTCTTCAGATAATCCAGCAAGCTGCGCCGCCGGCTCACCATCATGAGAAGACCACGCCGGGAAGCATGGTCTTTATTGTGGGTCTTGAAGTGCTCAGTCAATTGGCCGATCCGCTCACTGAGAATGGCAATCTGGACTTCGGGACTTCCGGTGTCATGGTCGTGAGTTTGGAACCGGTTGATGACGTTCGCTTTCTGCTCTCTGGCTAACACTAACTGGTGCACTCCTACTAAATTTTCGAGTCTTTATGCTCCCCAACAGACTATCACAGGCCTTGGGAAAGCCACAAACGCAAGAGATTCAGGGTAATGGGCAGTTTGCATGGCCGGATTCACAGGCGGATCCGAAGTCTTTAAGTTGTTGCCTCAAGCATTGAACTAAGCCCAGCCCCGGTATTACTTTCTGCTGAATTCCGCCTGTGTCACCACGGTCCGAATTTCCAGCTTCAATACTCCTTCGGCAAAATCGGCCTTCACATCCCCGCAAGTTTCGATGATGGCATCCGCCTGGGCAAGCTCCGCAGGCTTATAAGTCGTAGTCAGGGCAACGGCCCTCATGCCGGCCTTCCTGGCTGCTCCAATCCCTGCGGGCGTATCTTCAAAAACGATGCACTCCTCAGGTCCAAAGCCAAGCAATGCCGCCCCTTTCAGGTAGGGCTCAGGATGCGGTTTGCCGTTCACCACGTCGTTTGCGGTGATAAAGCGGTCGGGGAGAGGCACCCCGGCATACTTGAGCCGCGCCTCCGCCAGGGGCCGGGTTGCGGAGGTGACGATGGTAAAGCGTCCGCGGGGAAGGCTGCGCAGTAATTCCGGAGCGCCGGGGACGACTTTTACCCCTTCTTTGTCCACAATCTCGGCGTTTTCCACCTTCACGTTCTCCTGCTCGGCATCGAGCTCCGGGGCGACCAGGCGCAGGGTCTCAATGCTGCGCCGCCCATGGGCCATTTCGATTACGTATTCCGGGTCGCGATGATGCTCGATCGCCCATTTGCGCCACACCCGCGCCACCGCGGCCGTAGAATCGATCAAGACACCGTCCATATCGAAGAGAATTGCCTGACAGGTAAAGATCACGATTCAGAATACCAGTAAATTAACGGGGAAATGACTTTCGAGGGCTAGGCCGGGCGTTGAGAAAGGCCCTCTTGTATTGGCCGGGGTTTGCGGCGAAGCTCATGGAAGCTGATGCACTGAATGCGAGCGGCCTCTTGGGAAGAATATTTGTGATCGACTATCGATTGCGCAAACGTCCATGCATGGGGCATGTGAAAAGAACAAAGGTGCACTACAAATTCGCGTCCCGTATTCAGGGTCACCCGCACCCGATAGTCGCAAAGCTCCTGGCAAGAACCATGTCCGCGTAACTTATACGTGGATAGAGAGCAGAGTTTCGACACAGCGGGTTCGGTTTCCTTTACAAAACTTGGCGAGATTGGCGCCTTGCAAAGTTAGAGCCCAAAAATGCCATTCATGTTGTAAGCCGCTGATAATATTTGGGATAAAGAGATGCAGGGTTAAGCTTTCTTGCTTAGCAACCGAGGAGCGGGTCGGGTTTATGAGTTAAAAAAGAAGGCGCCGCAGGTCCGGCGCCCCGTTTCTCTGTGCCAAGGGAAACAAACTTTAACCAAGCCTCACCGGCTGCTTCAAGCGGAATGTCAGCGGACGATCCGAACCAAAGCCTACGTCTTTCTTTCCTCGCATCAAGGCCACTCCTGTTCCGGCGCCAGCTCCGGATGCGCTGCCGGGCAGAGCATCTTTGCCGCCGATGAAAGGCCCGGCAAGGATCCTCTTCGTTCTGTGGCCGCCAATCATCTCCACAGCGCGTTTATTGCGCGTCTGCCCTGGGGTAAGCAGGCTGGAGCTCTGGATCGGGACCACCTTTCCATCTGCTTCGATCGAGGTGAGTGCGATCCGCAGATAGCCGGAATCGTGCAAACGTCCCGACTGACGCGCAGCTACTACCCGGCCGGTCACCATGGCTCCAAGGGGAGCCAGGGTTTGTCCATCGCCCGAAAGCAGCGGCTCTTCCAGCACTGCGGAGAAGCGATCGCCGGGATGCGCGGTCGCACTGGAAATCCTGTCCTGAAGCCGGACCGAAATGGGCGTTCCGGCCGCAATGGTCATCGCCGAGGGGAGCAGCGAAGTGGAACCTTCATTGCGGTTGCCGGCCTGCTGGCCCACGCCATGGTCATTGAACCGTGAAAAAGGAGCAGGCCCATCACTGGCAGTATCGGAACCAATGCTGCATCCGATGCCCGACGCCAGAGCCGCGGCAATAATGGAACGCCAAAAGATTGTGGTCAGCTTCACCAACTGACCTCCTCTGCTTCAATGGGACTCATATCTCTTACCCTTGGATTAAGGCACGGGAGCTACCAAAGAGGGCCTTGGAAAATCAACCACTTACGCGTTCAAGAATGGATTTGTGGGGTAATTTTTTCCTTGACTATGCACTAACGAAAGCTCCGCCTCAAGCGCAATGTCTCAATACAAGAACCAGCTTCGGAGAGGGGCCTATGGGCACAGCTTATCGATTTGCTTCATGTGGTGCAGCGCATGGAGCAGGTGGAATTTGCCCCATTCGTCCAGGGTCAGAGGTCCAAGAATCGGATGATCGGCAATCTTGCGGGTCGTTCCGTAGTTTTGTTCGCATTTCCGCATCGTCTCATCCAGTCTGGAGAGATTGGTGAAGACCAGGGTGCGCGCCTGCGATGCAGGAATGCCGGCTGGGACCACATGCTCAGGGGCCTTGCGGCCGGTAGGGATGTACCCGAATTTGGTAACGATGGCAGTAACGAAGCGGTCGCGCAGAGATGGTTTACGGGCGAGAGGTACGCCAGCGTCCAGGCACTTCTGCAATCCGTTTGCGGTCTTGCCATAGCTCAGCGCCAGATGCTCCAGAATCTGCGCCGTGCACCACTTCCCTGCGGGATGCCGGCCCATCTGCTCATCGTTGAGCCGGTGCGTGGTTTCGAGAATGGCATCATGGATCTTCTGTAAATAGGCATTCATGCGACGTTACCCTTGTACCGTTTACGTACTCTCTTTTTACCATTTACCATTCGCAAAACGGCATCTAAAATTCACTTAGTTGAAGGACGCTGAAAATGCGCAAGCTGATTTTTGCTGTCTCATTGCTGATCGGAAGCATGGGCTGCAATTCCGCTCCAAACCAACCGGCTGCAAGTCCTGAACCGGCCAAGGCGGCGCCGAAAACCGAGCTTCAGACTGGCAGAGTCGTCTTGCAAAAGCTCTATACGACGGCGAGGATGTGGGCTTCGGACGCCCAGCCGATCCGTCTGGAATCCCAGGCGCAGAGCCCGCAAAGCAGCGAGGAGGCCAAGGAGAATATCGGCAAAGCTCCCCTATGGCGCGGCAGTTTTGCCTCGCCTGCCCGAGGATTGCAAAAGCCCTTCATGTGGTCAGGGCTTGCCGGGCCGGATGCGCCGGAACGAGGCATCACCCCCGGCTCTGAAGATTCATTCAGCCCCAACAATACTTTCACGCAGCCCTTCGACCTGGCCTACCTGAAGACGGACTCGGAGAAGGCATTCGAGGTCGCCCAGGCGCATGGCGGGAGCGCACTGCTCAAGAAATCTCCTAAAACCCCGGTGAACTATGTTCTGGATTGGGACCCGCGCAAAAAACAGCTGGTCTGGCACGTGATCTACGGCCAGAACCCCCACGATCCGCAATTGCAGATCGCCGTGGACGCCTCCACCGGGAGTTACATCCGGAAAGAAGTGTAAGCAAAGTTTATTCAGGGCTTCCGGGGGAGCGCGACCGCTTCGCTTCCGGAGGCCTTTATCTTTTGCTGTAATTTCTCGATGGCATGCTGGGCCTCGTTGGCGTTCGGCCCGTGCGGCAGGATCTTGAGATAGCCCTGGTAATTTTTTCTGGCCTCCATATAATTGCCGCTCTCTTCGAATGCCCGGGCCAGATGGAAGGTAGTGACCGCGTCATCGGGCTTATAGCCCAAGGCTTCGTGGTAGCGTTCGATGGCCGCCTTGTAGTTTTTCCGCTTGAAATAAAAATCGCCTATTTCCAGCGATTTCGCTGCCTTATGCGGATCGTAGGCATGGAACTCCTGCACATCGTCAGGAACTTCGCTGTCCGGATGGTCCTTGGCATCGTCCTTGGGAGGCGATAGATCGACGATCTGATCGCGGCTGGAGCTTTCCCCCGGAGCGACCGCCGGCGCTTTAGTCTTACTCTGGCCTGGCTCCGCCTGGGGCGCATCGTCTTGGCTGCGCGGCAAAGGGTCGGAGGGCAAAGGCTGGGAGCTTTCTCCCCCGGCTTGCGGAGCTGGCGCACTTTGCGCAATTGCGAAGGGGACGCAGAAGGACGACAAGGCACAAGCAAACAGCAGACGGCGCAGCAAGCAATTCATGCCACTATTCTAGACGAACTCCAGCGCGGCAAAGTTCACCAGGAACGCCAACGCAATGAGTTTCGGCACAAAGAGAAAGGGCCGTCTCTCATGCTGACGAGACGGCCCAGGGTGTCCCGGGGAAGGGATTTCTTTAACGGGGCTGAGGCGCGGCCTGGGTATTCATATTCTGGGCCGAGGTCTGGGTGTCGCCCTGCACATTGGTGAGCAGGCGAACGTCTACGCGCCGATTGCGCGCGCGTCCGGAAGAAGACCGGTTCGAGGCCACTGCCTTGTCTTTTCCCAGCCCAACCACATAGATCTTGTGCGCGGGAACGTTGTATTTCTCCGCAAAATACTGGATCACGGTGGAGGCGCGCCGCTCGCTCAATTTGTAGTTGTAGTCAGGGCTTCCCACCGAATCGGTGCCGCCGATAATTTCAACCACATAGCCTTTGGTGTTGGGGATGTCGGTGCCCAGAGCGTCCAACGCCTGCTTTGCCTTGGAGCTTAAAGTCGCCTTGTCGAAACCGAAATGAACTGAGGTTTCGGTTACGGGACGATAGTTGTCCAGATTGGCCACCTGGTTGGTCAGACTGACCACCTGGTTGGAGGCCTGGCTGGCAAGCTGCTGCGCCTGGTCCGCTGTTTGTCCGGCTGCGAGCGCCTTCTGGTCAGCCGCCGTGGACTTCTGGTTCACATCCTGGATTCCCCGCTGGGAACGGGCGTCGACGTCTTTGATGTCCCGCGAGTTCTTGGCGGTAATATCGTCAAGCTCGTTGGTCTTGTTGATGACCGGTCCTACTTCGTTGCGAACGTAATTCTTTGTGCTGCATCCGGCAGTAAAAATCGTGGCGCCTGCCAATGCGATCAAAACTGCGCGGCACTTCACTAAGCTAAATAACAAATTCATAAGGTCTGGGCTCCTTTGGATCCTGAGGACGGTGGCCTGGGGATCGCCTGCGGGAAATATACCTACCGCTCCGTCCCCTTGACGAAGAGCAACCATCGTGCCATTCGATGCTTTCTCTGAATCAAAAGTAGTGTCTTTCCCATCAATTAGTTACAGAAGTGCTATAAAAATTCAGCTCAGGCCAGCTCCTGCTTTATGACGAAAGTTCTTTTTACCGGATAGAATTTTTACCAGGCGCGCTCGTGAGCTACTCCGGCCAGAGTTCCTGAAACAGCTCTCCTGGCGCCGCGACTTCCTCCCACTATGGACCTGCAGGAAAAAATCCGCACTCTACCCACAGAACCCGGCGTGTATCTCTATAAAAACGCTGAGGGCAAGGTGATCTATGTGGGTAAAGCCAAGAGCCTGCGCGCCCGAGTGCGTTCCTATCTGCTGGAAGCTTCGCAAAGCAACGCCAAGACCGGATCTCTGATGCGCGAGGCGGTAGATGTCGAGTACATCGTGGTGGCCAACGAGCATGAGGCCCTGGCGCTGGAAAACAACCTGATCAAGGCCAGGAAGCCGCGCTTCAACATCCTGCTGCGCGACGATAAGACTTATCCTTATATCAAGCTCACGCTCTCCGATCGCTTTCCCAAGGTCTTTGTCACGCGCCGGCTCAAGCAGGATGGCAGCTCTTATTATGGCCCTTATTTCCCGGGAAACCTGGCGCACCGGCTGGTCGACCTGATTCACCGCCATTTTCTGATTCCCTCCTGCAAGATTGACCTCACGCGCTTCCATCTGCGCCCATGCCTGCAGTACTACATCAAGCGCTGTTTGGGGCCGTGCGTCCAGGGGCTCACCACGCCGGAGGCATATTTGGAGGCGGTTCGCGACGTGCAGTTATTTCTGGAAGGACGCGGCGCCGATCTTTCACGCTCCCTGCGGGCCCGCATGGCCGCGGCCGCCGGGCAGGAGCAGTATGAGCTGGCGGCGAAGTATCGCGACCTGATCGTCACCGTTGAAGACTTCCAGGAGAAGCAGCGCATGGCCAGCGCCGAAGGCGACGACGCGGATGTATTCGGCTTCCACTTCGAAGGCCAGATGCTGGCGGTAAATCTCTTTCACATGCGTGGCGGAAAAATCCTCGATCGCCGCGAGATGTTCTGGGAGGAGTTGCCGGAGTTTGGGCCAGCGGAAAATGGAAGCGGCTTCGATCCCGGAGCGTTCTTCTCCGCCCTGCTGAAGCAGGTTTATATCGACCAGCAGTATGTGCCCAAGGCAATCCTGGCGCCGGTGGATTTTGAAGACCGCCCGGCCCTGGAAGAGCTGCTCACAAAAAAGCGCGGCAACAAGGTTGAAATCCAGGTTCCGGTGCGGGGGGAAAAGCGGTCGCTGATCGATCTCGCCGCCCGGAATGCACACCAATCCTACGACCAGCGCTTTCGCGTGATGAAGCCCTCCAACCGCGCCATTCAGGAGGCTTTACAGGACGCGCTTACCCTGCCCGAGCTCCCGCGCCGCATCGAGTGCTTTGATATCTCACACATCCAGGGCGCGGAGACGGTCGCCTCCATGGTGGTTTGGGAAGACGGAAAGATGAAGAAGTCCGACTATCGCAAGTTCATCATCCGCACCGTCGAAGGCGTGGACGACTTTGCCGCGATGCGCGAGGTGGTGGAGCGCCGCTACAAACGCATTCTCCGCGAAGAAGGGGAAATGCCCGGCCTGGTCCTCATCGATGGAGGCATTGGACAACTGCACGCCGCGGCCTCCGCGCTCGAAGGCCTTGAACTGCCCAGCCAGCCACTCGCTTCGATTGCAAAGAAAGAGGAGATCATTTATGTGCATGGCCAGGAGGAGGATCCGATTGTCCTCGACCGGCACTCACCGGTGCTGCATCTGGTGCAGCTGGTCCGCGATGAGTCGCACCGCTTCGCCGTCACCTTCCATCGCAAGCGCCGGCAGATCCGCGACCGCGCCTCCGAGCTGCTTGAGGTCCCCGGCATTGGAGCGCTCACCAGCCGGAGACTGGTGGAGCATTTTGGCAGCGTGCGGGCGGTAAAAGCGGCGGACTCGGCGGCGCTGAGCGCGGTGGTCACTCCGGCCCAGGCAGCGGCGATCCTGAATCATTTTGGGAAGAACGGTCATGCTCCTGATTCTTAGCCGCCACTATCCTCTCCAAAAAGCGGTGGACTTCGGGATCCAGTTTCAGCGTCTTTAATGTCTCGCGAAGAGTTTGGACGGGCAGCAGCGGCACGATCTGCAGCAGCCGTCCGAATGGGGTTTTGGGGTTGCGAAGCAGCGCGATTTGCACCTCCCGCCGCAGCGACCACTTGCGATGGCGGCATACCAGGTCGATCAGCAGCATCGGCGTATCTTTCCGCATCAATGCCTTCACCACTCCGGCTTCCACCATGCGGGAGTTATTGAGGGCGGATTCGACGATGCGGGCTTCGGCATCCAGCAGCAGCGCAGCGGCAACCCGCGAAGAAGATTGCTTTGCCAGCGTGAGCCGCTCGCCGGAAGAAACGCTCTCCAGCCGCGCGATGATCGCGTCTTCAGCTACCAGCTTAATATCGGCGGGGACCATCGGGCCCAGCGCAATCTGCATGAGCTCGAAGGTATAGAGGCGGCGCACGATCGGCAATGAAACATGCTTGGGCGACTTGGGATGGCGCGCAACTGCCGTGGAAATAGCGCGATGCTTCATCAGCTCGCCGCGCTTGTTGAGCGATTCGATGATGGCGGCGGTAATGTCCCGGCGCGCCAGCAGGGCCAGCGCGAGCTCTTTGGTAAGCGATGGATGTTGCGCTGCCGCCTTTACTACTTCGGACGAATTGTGGTGGACCATCTCTTCCAGAGAAAGCTCCGCCGCGCTATTCCCATCATCTGGCTTTGGCGCTGCCCCTGAAGAGGAAGAGGATGTCATCACCTGGCTCTCGAAGTATCTTACCTGCATCCGCCCAGCGGAGAATCGGCTTTCCGCTTACTTTGGTGTGCTAGACTCCAGCGGAACGCCCGGCTTTCGGGCATTCATATCTTAATGAGAAAGCGCGCTCTGGAGATGGATGTCCGATAGCAAGCAAATCTGGCTGCTACGTCATGGCGAGACCGAATGGAGCAAATCCGGAGCGCATACCGGCAGCACCGATTTGCCGCTTACGCCCGAGGGCGAAAAGACCGCGGAGAAGCTACGGCAATGCCTCGCCGGACACCCGTTTGCCCTGGTGCTGGTGAGCCCCATGCGCCGCGCCCTGGATACCTGCCGTCTTGCCGGGTACGGCGACGTTGCGGAGATCAGCGATGATCTGCGCGAATGGAACTATGGCGATTACGAAGGACTCTCCACGCCACAGATCCGGCAGCAGCGGCCTGACTGGAACCTGTGGAGCGACGGTGTAATCAATGGGGAAACCGTGCAGCAGGTAGGCGCGCGGGCATTGCACGTCATCCGACGGATTCTCGCCACCCAAGGCGACGTTGCCCTTTTTGCCCACGGGCACCTGCTGCGGATCCTCACCGCGTGCTGGATCCAACTCCCTCCCGAGGCCGGCCGGCTCTTCGCCCTCAGCACCGGCACGGTCAGCATTCTGGGCTACGAGCGCGAAACCAGGGTCATCCAACAATGGAACTGCTGAGTTCCCCGGCAGTTCCTCTCTCCTTCTTTTCACGAGTAGGCGAACTTTAAGCAGTAGCAGGGGGGTCACCCTAATCTATTGGAGGCACTCCATGGGCTGGATCTTTATTAATCTGCTGTAAATCCGTGTTTTTTTGAATTGAGGAACGCTTTTCGGCAGCAACTTGCGCCCAAGCCTCTGCTTCTAAGCAGAGATGGAAGTCATGGAATTCATGCGTAAAAAGTATCTTTTGCTGGCCTCTCACCTGCTCTTGATCGCGTTCTTTGCGGCCTTTGAGCTTGGATGTGGGACATCCAAGACCACCAGCGCCAGTGCCAGCCCGGCGACTCCTCCCCCCGCTACAACCGGCACCGGCACTACGGGCGGGACTACCGGAACTGGCGGCACTGGAGGTGGGACGACAGGACCGCAGGACATCCATGCGATCAATCACATCATCTACATGCTGCAAGAAAACCGCTCCTTCGATCATTACTTTGCCAAGCTGAATACCTATCGGGTAGCGAATGGCTGGGGTGGTCCGGCGGACGTAGATACCCTGGACGCGACAGGAGTTGCTGCGCCAACCAATCCCGCTGATGCATTTGCCGATCTGGCATGGTCTGGAACCAACGCGACTCAGATTACAGTGAGCGGCGGGGGACAGACTTTCACCAGTTCCTGTACAACCACCGGCCCATGCAGCCTGAGCGGAAGCGCGCCGAAAGGCGTTGCCCCTCTCACTGCAACCAAATACACAGCCACGGCCACGGGCCCCGGAGGCACAGCAACTGCATCGATCGTAATTGGCGTGACGCCAGATTCTGGAAGCACTATTTTGGCTGGGGCAAGTCCGGACAAGATTCCAGCGGGCGGTACGGCCATGCTCTCGTGGGCGACCACCGATGGGTCTACCGTAACCATCAGTCCCAATCCCGATATGCGGAGCACCTTCCCCTATGGACCGCATGAAAGGATTCCGGTCCTGCCAACCGCGACCACCACTTACACTTTGACTTCAAGCTCCGGACTCAAGACTTCGGTCACAGTAACCGTGTTGCCAACAACAACCCCAGCGGCGGGGACTGCGCCTGCTCCAACCGTTTCTATTACCGACAATAATCAGGGGCACGTGAGTCACGCCCAGATCGGCCAAACTGACCCCCTGGTATCTTCCTTTACATATCAAGACCAGTGCGTGGAAGACGCGACTTCAGACTGGCTTGAGAGCCACGCCTCTTATAATCGCGACGATCCCAGTTCGAGCGCTTACCTGGGAAACGGCTTCGTGCATATTGGAGCGGGATTCGCCCAATACAACAATACCCAAACCAGTAATATCTTCCACTATTTCGATGTGCGCGGCGCGCGCGTAATGGGGACTTACGACCAGTCGATCCTTCCCTATTATTACTTTGTGGCAGGGCAATTCGGGACCTCCGACCGCTGGTTCTCGCCTATTCCGACCAATTCGCCCTCCAGCCGTCTGTATTCGATGGCGGCTACGTCGCATGGATACGCACATGAGACCAACAATGGCATTCCGGTGAAGACGATCTGGGACCTGCTCGACGCGGCAGGTATTTCCTGGAAAATCTATTACTCCGATGTAAGCATCGCTACCCAGCAGCCCAACACGACCTATAGCTCGTTCCCTTCCTACGCGCAGCATAAGGACCATATTGTGCCGGTGGATTGCACCTATACAGGCACTCCTGGTACTCCCGCCACCGCCACCACACCCGGAATTCCCGGTACGCCCGGCACTCCCTGTGCGGCCGGAGTCCATGATTACTTCTATGACGTCGCGAACGGCACCTTGCCTGCCGTGGCGCTCATCGAGCCGGGATTCGATAGCGGTCGCGACGAACATCCGGGCAATGGGGTGCAGCCTGGAGCGGCGTACGTCGCCAAGATTGTCAATGCGCTGATGGGCAGCCCGTCATGGCATGATTCGGCTTTCTTCCTTACTTATGACGAGTACGGAGGGTTCTACGATCACGTAAAGCCATTGAATCAAGGGGACGATCCGATTGCCGTGAATCCCGACGGAATTGCTCCCACGGACCTTGTCCCGAACCATGATCCGACGGGGAATTTCAACCGTACCGGCTTCCGTGTTCCATTGATTGTGGTGTCTCCGTTCGCGAAAAAACATTACGTCTGGCACAAAAACGCAGACTTTACCGCGATCCTGACCTTCATCGAGAAGCGCTTTAATTTACCGCATCTCACCTTGCGCGATGCGGCCCAGCCAGACATGACGGACTTCTTCGATTTCGCGGGGATCCCGTGGGCGACCCCTCCCAGCGGGGTTCCGGCACAGCCGGTGAATGCTGCGTGCTTCCAATATGACCGCCTGCATTGATGGCGCTGCCGGGACTCTGGTTTCTGTAACCTGTGTCCCGGCCGTGTAATCTCAAATCTGCGAGCTCTCGCCGGGGCGGAGTATGAGGTTGGTGACGTTGGAAACCGCGTCCTTGTATTCCTCCGATTTGGACATCTGCTTCCATTGCGGATCGTTGCGGAAACCGTCCCACGCCGCTTTCTGCGCCTCCTCGCTGTCGAAGCCGAGCATGTAGGTCAGGTTCGGAAGCTTGGAGCCGGCCAAGGTCTCTCCGAAGAAGACCGCGGTCATGCCGTGGCGGCGGAATATCCCCAGCTCCCCGCCCTGGTTGAACATATAGACCTTCTTCCGGTTCCGCTCTTTGTTGTGACTCTCATAAATGCGCAATTGCAAGAGGCGGTTAGGGCCCTTTACCGGGACCTGCACTTTGGGAAAGCCATCGAAGGCAAGCATCACCGAGCTCTCGTAGCGTTGATATGCGGGATCGGATTTGGGGGCATTGAGTACCTCCTGCCCCTGCTTCTGGAATGTTTTATCCGATGCGAGGCGGTCCGCCAGCGAGAGAAACGATTCCGGCGAATTATGCGGCAGCAAGACGTAAAGATCGGTGCTGTCGGCCGCAAGTTTTAACTCGGGATTGTCTTTCGCCAGCAGCTTGAAGACCCCTACCGGCTTGACGCCAGCGCGATTGTAGGCGGGAACGGCGGCCTGCGCGAGGAAGCGGTCAAATGCCTGCTGCTTCTCGGGAGAGGCGAAATGATAGATGCGAAGCTCAAGAAGCTGCTTCTTCGATTGGGACGCAGCCGCGCGGCCCATCGAAGGCGCCATCAGCCCAAAAGCGGTTGCGGTGGAGGTTGCGAGAAAGTCACGTCGACGCATTCATTGCTCCTTCTGGAATGTTGAGGTCAAAGACGGAACAGCGGTCCGGTCATACACGTCTCACTTCTTTAATCAATGTAACAGGATACAAAAACTGCATGGTAAACCGAAGAGCGCAGGAGAAACACATCCCTTAGAAGTCGAAGATTGCCGCCGCACAGACCGCCCTGACTTATTTAGCGGCTGAAGCATTCCAAACCTTTATCGATAACTTTTCTCCAGATGGACAGTCTAAAGCATGGATTGAGCACGGTGGCCACCAATGCTGCCGCCTGTGAGGCCTGTAATTGCAAGCATCTCCTTTCTTTCGATCGCTTATCAGCGCTGCGCTTGCCGGTGTTTTGCTTCTGTGCGGGCCCACTGTTTTCGCCCAGAGCGGAGGCAATAATCACCAGGGCCGCGACATTCCACTCCCAAGTGCGCTGAAGATCCCCCGCCTGAGCCAGGCTCCGCGAATTCAGGATTTTGAGGCCATGGAGGAGGGGCGGCAGGCAAGTCC
>CAZONJ010000076.1:12708-16050 GCA_964581225.1 uncultured Terriglobales bacterium
AGGCTCCGCGAATTCAGGATTTTGAGGCCATGGAGGAGGGGCGGCAGGCAAGTCCTGCGGGAGTCCCGGCGCGCAATCCCAACCGGCTGATAGCTGAAATGGCGCATGTCACGGACTTTACTCAAAGCCAACCGAACGATGGTGTGCCGGCTTCGCAGCAGACCGACGCTTATCTGGGATATGACCAGAACAACTTCTATGTAGTCTTCGTCTGCCGCGACAAAGAGCCGGACAAGATCCGCGCTCACATGACTCGGCGGGAGAACATCCTCGATGACGATTGGGTGGAAGTCACGCTGGACACGTTTCATGACCGGCGCCGCGCTTTTCTTTTTTCCTCTAACCCGCTGGGGGTGCAGGCGGACGCACTCTGGAGCGAGGGCAACGGCCCCGATTTCTCTTTCGATACGGTGTGGAACTCGGAGGCCCGGATCACCAGGCAGGGCTACATTGTCTGGATGCAACTTCCCTTTCGCAGCCTGCGTTTTCCATCGGCAACTCCGGAACCCCAGTCCTGGGGCATTACGTTGCTGAGAACGATTCCCCGAAGCAACGAATGGTCCTATTGGCCACACGTGTGCAGCAAAATTGTTGGCCGCCTGAATCAGGCAGCTACGCTCACCGGAATTGAAGGCATCAGTCCCGGCCGCAATATGCAGTTTATTCCTTACGGGGTCTTCCGTAACTTCCGCGCCCTCGACACCCGCGATCCGTTACAGCCGCGCTTTGAAAGCAAGCGGTTCGAGTCCAAAATGGGTCTGGATTCAAAGTTCGTCTTTCATGACAGCCTCATACTGGACGTCACGGCGAATCCTGATTTCAGCCAAGTGGAATCCGATGACCCGCAGAACACGGTAAATCAGCGCTTTGAAGTTGATTTTCCTGAAAAGCGCCCTTTCTTTCTGGAAAATGCCAGCTTCTTCCAGACCCCTATCGATCTTTACTTCACTCGACGAATCGTCGATCCCCGGATGGGTCTAAGGCTGACGGGAAAGCTGGGGCCCTGGGCGGTCGGCGCGCTTGTGGCCGACGATCAATCCCCCGGAAAACAGGTCCCGGACAACGATCCGCTTTCAGGCAAACGCGCATACTTTGGCTTAGTGCGCGTGAATCGCGACCTCGGGAAGCAGAACACCGTGGGCCTTGTCTATGCCGATCGGGAATTTCACGGGGCTTTCAACCGGTTGGGTGGGGTCGACTACAGCTTCCGCTTTGGCCAGCACTTCACGGTCCTGGCCCAGGCATTGACGTCCAGCACTCTGCTCAATGATGGGACTTATATGAGCGGCCAAGGCTATCGGCAGCGCTTCGCATATAGCACCCGAAACGTGACCTACAACATTGAATATAACGACAATGCGGATGGTTTTCGCACGGAAACGGGGTTCTTTCGCCGTCCGGACGTGCGCCGTACGAGTCAATTCTTCGGCTACAGCTTTCGCCCCAAGAAAAAGGCGCTGTTGGCCCACGGGCCTGAGCTCTTCCATGAATTCATCTTCGACCACAGCGGCCTTGCGACCGAGCCCGGATTTGTAAATGGAGACTGGTATTTTGAATTCAAGAACCAAACTGTCTTCGGACCCTTCGTCGAGGGTGGCACGGAACGCCTGCGCCCAAAGGACTTCTCGACCTTGATGGCCGTCCAGGACTATCCCCAGCGTCGCTATGGAACGTTCTTCCGCACGCAGTGGCTGAAGCAGATCGCGATCAATGGGCACCTTTATTCCGGAACCGTAATCGACTTCATCCCCGCAACGGGTCCTCCCATCCTCGCCGATGCAAAAGGTGCGGACATTTTTCTGACTGTTCGCCCGATCACACCGCTGACGATCGAGAATACCTACATCCTGCAGAATGTGCGGAACCGGGTGAACCATCAGGGAGACTTCACTACCCATATCATCCGGTCAAAGTGGAACTATCAGATCAATCGTGAATTGTCGCTGCGCTTCATCGCGCAATACGAAGCGAACCTGGCAAATTCAATGAATAGCTCGCTCGACAAAAGGAAGAACATCAATGCCGATTTCCTGATCACGTATCTGCTCCATCCCGGCACTGCGGTCTATGTCGGTTACAACTCCAACGCACAGAACCTGGACCGCGCGCTTTGCACCTTTCGCAGCGATGGAAGCTGCGACCCGAATGGAATTTTTTTGCCTCGCACTACAAACCGCTTCATCAACGACGGTCGCCAGCTGTTTGTAAAGGTCTCCTATTTGTTTCGACCATAGCCAGGGTGGAATAGCAATGTTGAAAGGGGGGCAGGTGGCCTCTCCTTCCGCAGGAGGCATCTAAAGGAGAGTTGCAGATCGAGGTGAGGTATGAAAGATGACAAAAAGAAGTGCGCGCATCCCGCATGCAACTGCTCTCCCCAGCAAGGGGACAAATACTGTAGCCAATATTGCCACGACGCGCGTGAAACCCTGGAACTAGCTTGCAACTGCGGCCATGCCGGATGCGAGGTCGCATCCCGCGAGAGCGCCGCTTAAACGTGTATCTCTGAACGCCCTGCTCATCCCACCCTGCGAGCGCTGGTTTGCGTGGGCATCGGTGGGAATGAGTGGGGAGAGGGGCGACCCGCTAATTTTTTGCTTCCGCCGGCTGCTTCGAGGCTTGGCCTTTTTTCACCGGCGCCTTGCCAGCCTTCACATTTTTGTTTGCCGCTTTCTGGGCTGGCCTGAAGGCCTGCTTCTGCACCGGTTTGCCCGGCTTCGATGTCTTTGGCTGCGGCTTGGAGACCTGCTTCTCCATTGTCTTGGCCTGCTTCCCGCCAGGGCATCCGGCGGCCTTCGGATACTTGCGGCAATCGGCCTCCTGGGCCTTGGGGCGGGCCTTGAATGGGTTCTTGAAATGCGACTTGAACCCTTTTTTCTCCGAGACGTCTTTCTGCTTGGCTGCCTTTTTCTGCTGCTTGTGCGCCGGCTTGGAATCGGTGTTCTGTCCTTGCGCGTCGCCATAGGCCGAAATCGCCAGACCCAGCGACAGGACCAGCACGCTCAGGATCTTGATTGCCTTCATCTCTCCTCCTTGCAATACGTGGTGCTAGGACAATAGAACCACCATTTCGTGCCAGCCAGGTAGGCACTTTGGTGCATGTTCGGTCAGGAGAAGCAGTCGTCAGGGCTGCGACTTCCGAGGCAAGCGGGCGATCCAAGTCAGGATGGGAATCGAGAGTACCGGGTGCCCCATCCATCGCGGTTTTCGATGGGTGGGTCTTAACGAGTTCCCTCCCATCGCATGTTCGATGAATGGGAGTTAGAGTATCCTATAGCTTCATGCCTACATTTCCAGCGACGCTTGCCCCGGTCTCCGAAGCGGTCACCCACTCGATGCGGGTGG
>CAZONJ010000077.1:0-15914 GCA_964581225.1 uncultured Terriglobales bacterium
CAGAAATCGGACCTTTGCGCAAAACAACACCTCACTTGAAATTGTGGAGGAGAAAAGACAAACATACCATCCTGTTCCGACTTGCGTAAAATAGACGCAGGGCGGCTGGCCGCTCCCAGCTTGTATGGATATTTACGAAGAAATTGTACAGCTTCGCCGCGAGGGCAAACGAGGCGCATTGGCCACGATCATCAACGTTCGGGGATCGATTCCTTCGTTTGAAACCGCCAAGATGCTGGTGCGCGACGATGGTTCCATTGCCGGCACCATCGGCGGAGGCTGCGTTGAGGCCGAGGTATGGCAGGCGGCCAGAGAGGTCATGCAGGAGGAGAAGCCGCGCAGCCTGACCTTCAATCTCAACAACAATCCGAAATACGATACTGGCCTGGTCTGTGGAGGCACGTTAGAGGTCTATATAGAACCGGTGCTCCCCGTTTCCACGCTCTACATCTTCGGCGCGGGCCATGTGGCGATTAACCTCTACAAGGTAGCGCGCCTGTCCGGCTTCGAGGTCGTCGTCGTGGACGATCGCGAGAGCTATGCCAACCGGGAGCGCTTTCCCGAGGCGAAGGACGTATATGCCGACGACTTCGAACGCGTCACCGGGCAGCTCGCGCCCAATGAATCTTCTTACCTGGTCATCACCACGCGCGGGCATCGCGACGACATGCGCGTGCTGCGCTGGGCGGTGGAAACGCCGGCCCGCTACATTGGGATGATCGGTTCGCAGCGCAAGGTAATCGCCATCTATAAAGAACTGGAAAAAGAAGGCATCGCGCGCGAGAAACTGGCGCGGGTATACGCGCCCATGGGGATCGATATTGGCGCGATTACGCCCGAAGAAATCGCGGTATCCGTAGCCGCCGAATTGATCGCGATTCGCAGAAATGCCTCCGGAGAGCTGCGCCACATGCGCAGCAGCAAGGCGATCGAGTTGCTGGCCAGGGAAAATCCTTAATTTCTTTCGGTCGCACTCTATGGTTTAGAAGAGGAAGAAACCCGTCATGAATCAAAGCAAATCGCCTTCCCAGCTCATCACCGAGAGAATTGCAGAGCTAGGCGACTGGCGTGGCGAGACGCTTGCCCACCTCCGCAAGCTCATCAGAGAGGCAGACCCCAACATAACGGAAGAATGGAAGTGGAGGGGAGTTCCAGTCTGGTCGGACAACGGGATCGTCTGCACAGGCGAGTCCTACAAGACCCGCGTAAAGCTCACTTTTCTGAAGGGCGCTTCCATCAAAGACCCGGAAGGCGTCTTCAATTCCAGCCTGGATGGGAACGCAAGGCGCGCAATCGATCTGCATAAGGGCGACAAGATCAATGAATCTGCCTTCAAGGAGATAATCCGCGCTGCAGTCAAGCTGAACTCCAAAGGAAAGAAATAGCGACGGCCCCGCTATGGCGCATCCCTGCTGAATTTGTCTCGTCTCCCAGCCAATCGCGGTTCACGAAAAATCGTTCGCTCTGTTACCGTATTCCTGTGCCTCGCTCTTCCGCATTTGCAGGTGTCATTCTCGCTGCCGGCAACTCCTCCCGCATGGGTAGTGATAAGGCCCTGCTTGCCGGGCATGGAGGACCGCTGCTGGCGGTCGGCATTCGCCGCCTTTCGCAAGTCTGCGACCTGGTGATCGTGGTGGCGGGAAAAAATGCGGAGGCGCTGCGTCCAGTGGTTTACGAGAATGCAGGCTTCATGGCGATCAATCCTGCGCCGGAACGAGGGCAGTTCAGCTCCCTGCGGCTTGGTTTGCAGGCAGTGCTCGAACATGGCCGGGACGCCGCGTTTGTCTCGCTGGTGGATCGTCCCGCTCCCGATCTGCAGACTTTAAATCATTTGCGCGAGACCTTCCTGCGCTCCCATCCGGCACAGACCTGGGCGGTGGTCCCTGAATATCAGGGAAAGCATGGCCATCCTTTCGTTGCCGGGCGGGAAATGATCGAGGCGTTTTTGCGCGCCCCGGAAAATACCACGGCGCGCGCTGTGGAACATTCTCATCAGGAGAAAATCTTGTACGTGCCGGTGGCTGATTCTAACGTGACTATGGACCTGAATACACCCGAAGAATATCAATCCTGGAAGCTGGAGCAGGAACGGCAATGAACTCCGGCCCCGTTTCTTACCATCTCTCCGCAAAGGCTGCGGCCTTTGTGCATTCCGTGCTGGCCCTCAACCCCAAAGTTGCGGCCTTCGACTGCGACAGCACACTTTGGCAGGGCGACTCCGGCATGGACTTCATGTATTGGGAGATCGAACATAAGCTGATCTCGGAAGAAGTCAGCCGCTGGGTGCTGACGCGCTATCAGGAGTATCTGGCGGGCAAGGTCTCCGAAGAGGAGATGTGCGGCGAGATGGTGCAGATCCATCGCAATATTCCGGTGGCCCGAATCATCGCCGCGGCACAAAGATTTTTTTTCGAGGTTGTGGAGCATAGGATTTTTCCCGAGATGCGCCACCTGGTCCAGCGCCTGCACGAGCGCGGCTGTGAAATCTGGGCGGTCTCTTCCACCAACGATTGGGTGGTGATTGAAGGAGTGAAGCGCTTTGGAATACCGCAGGAGCGGGTGCTGGCGACCACAGTGTCCGTTGTGAATGGAATCGCCACCCGGGAGCTGGTGCAGGTCCCATCGGGCGAAGGCAAGGCCGTCGCCTTGCGCAAGTCTCTGACGCGCAGGCTCGATGCCAGCTTTGGAAATTCCATTCACGATGCCGCCATGTTGAGCATGGCCAGCCATGCCTTTGCCATTAACGCCAATCCCGATCTGGCGGAGATCGCCCACCAGAAGGGCTGGACTATTTACCAGCCCGAGATGCCGGAGAAAGATTAAAGAGTCTCCTGGGAATGCCGGGCCAGATCAACCGCTCGGCGCAGCGCCGCCTTCAGGCAATCCATCGCCAGATGACTGGCATGCGTACTTTCCATGCGCAAACCGCCAAGCTTCTCTACCAGCTCTTCCCTTCTGATTGCGCTGGCCTCGGCTGGAGTCATGCCGGCGATCATTTCAGTCAAAGCGGAGCCGCAGGCGATGGCCGCCACACAGCCGCGCGTCTTATAACCAACCTCTGCAATTCGTCCGCCAGTCATCTTTAGGGTGAGGCGCATGATGTCGCCGCAGGCGGGGTTCTCCACCTGCACTTCAATATCCGGAGACGGCAACTCGCCCACGTTGCGCGGATGTTCAAAATGGTCGAGAAGCTGGCGCGAATACATATAAGCCCAGTTTACAAGAAAGAAGATTCCGTTCTGCGGGCAGTTTTGCGGTCCAGCTACGACCCCATGCAAGCAGAGACTAAAATGTAATCGTCATGTCTTTCTTTTCTAAGCCGGAGGAGTTTATCCCGCAGCGCATCGTCTCCCTGCAACCGAGCATCACCGTAATTCTCGACCGCCTGGGGCTGCTGGACCGGGTGGTGGCCTGCACAAAATATTGCGCGGACGTTTGCCCCAAAATCAAGGGATCCGGGACCGCTATCATTCAAGACTCATGGTCGGCAAAGGCGGAGGAGATCGTCGCAGCGAGGCCCGATCTGGTGATTGCCTCCGTGCCCTATCGAATGGAATCTGTGGGGGAGATTTTAAAAGTGGGGGCGCAGTTTCTCGGGTTGGCGCCGAAAAAGCTGCGCGATATTTACGCCGACATTTCCAGCATCGCCGGCATCATGAATGTGGCGGACCGTGGCCGCGCTCTCGTCCGCGAGATGCAAATGGAGATCGGACGCGTCCAGGGCCGGAACTCCTCCCGCATCGAACGCCCTTCGGTCTATTGCGAAGAATGGGGCAAGCCGCTGATCCATTCCCAAGCCTGGGTCGCGGAGTTGGTCGAAGCCGCCGGAGGCAGGTTCCTGGGCGAGGCGGGCAAGCGGACTGAGCCGGATATTATTGCGGCCGCCGATCCGGATGTGATTTTGGCCGCGTGGTGCGGCGCCGGCAATCGCGTGCCCCTGGAGCGCATCATCCAGCAGCGTGGCTGGGAGAAGCTGCGCGCTGTGCGCGAAGGCCGCGTCTTCTGCATCAATGACGAATACCTCAATACTCCGGCCCCCACCCTGCTCCTGGGACTGCACGCCATTGAGGCCGCACTCGGCAATGGCGAAGAGATAAACGGACTGCGGCGCATCCAGCTCAATCACGCAATCGGAGGTTGAGCATCCTCCAGCCTCTGTGAAAAACTAGTTACGCATGAAAGTGGAAAAAGTGAAGGTTCGCGCTCCTGAGACCAGGCTGGTGGTCGCGGGGCTCATCGTGCAGGACGGCAAAGTGGTTGTATGCCAGCGCACCCTGCACCAGCCCATGCCACTCAAGTGGGAATTTCCCGGAGGAAAGATCGAGCCTGGAGAAGAACCAGTCGCGGCTTTAAGACGGGAGCTTGAGGAAGAGCTTGGCATCGACGCCACCATCGGGGATGAGATCGCCCAGGTGCGCCACCAGTATAAAAAGGGCGGGGTGGTGCATCTGCGCTTCTTCGTAGTCCGCGACTATCGCGGGGAAATCCAAAACAAGATATTCAAAGACGTTCGCTGGGCGAATATTTCGGAGCTGCCTTCCTACGATTTTCTCGATGCCGATCTTGGCCTGGTGCGCGACCTGGCTGCGGGAAAGGTCCTCTAGACGTTCACCCGGATATAGGTATAAGCGTAAGCCAGCGAAAGCACAATCAGGACGACGGTCGTGGTCCAGGCGACGGCGTTAAACAGCCGGGAATTGGTATAAGCTCCCATCAATTCTTTTTTGTTGATCAGCAACAGCATGAAGATAAGCACCACCGGCAACAGGAAGCCATTGACTACCTGGGAGAGGATCTGCAATTTCAGGAGCGGGAGATTGGGGACCATGATGACTCCAGCGCCGGCAATGATCAGCACGGTATACAGCCAGTAAAATACCGGGGCTTCCCGGAACTTCCGCTGCACCCCCGATTCAAATCCCATCCCCTCGCAAACACTGTAGGCGGTCGAGAGCGGCAGGATCGAAGCCGCAAACAGCGAAGCGTTGAAAAATCCGGCGGCAAAGAGCAGGTAGGCATACTTCCCCGCCAGAGGTTTCAGGGCCTGGGCCGCCGCCGCCGCGCTGTCGATGTTCTTATGGCCGGTAGCAAACAGGGTGACCGCGCAGGCGATGATAATGAACCAGGCCACAATATCGGTGAAGATGCAGCCTACGATCACATCCAGGCGCGAAAGCTTATATCGCTCCTTGCTCACTCCCTTTTCCACGATCGAGGATTGGAGATAAAACTGCATCCAGGGAGCGATGGTGGTGCCCACGATCCCAATCACCATATAGATGTAGGACGAATTTCTAAGATCGGCGACTTTAGGGGGAATAAAAGTCTGCACCGCCGCCGTCTTCCAGTTCGGCTGGGCGATCACTCCGGCGATAATGTAAGCGACATAGAAAAACGACGCCGCCAGGAAGACCTTCTCCACTCCTTTATAGCTGCCCATCACGACGACAAACCATACAATCGCGGCGCAGACCGGGACGCTGATGTAAACAGGGACCCCGAAGAGTTGCAGGCTCAGGGCGATTCCGGAGAACTCTCCCATAATGTTGCCGAAGTTCACCACCACCAGCGCCATCATCATCAGGAAAGTAGGCCGGATGCCGAACTCTTCGCGAATCAGGTCGCTGAGTCCTTTTCCGGTGACCGCGCCCATGCGCGCCGACATCTCCTGAATCACGATCAGGGAGATGGTGACCGGAATCATGGTCCACAGCAGCGCGTATCCAAACTGGGCCCCGGCCTGCGAATAGGTGGTGATGCCGTTGGCATCATTGTCCACGTTGGCCGTGATAAAGCCAGGGCCAACGATGGCAAAGAACAGCAGAAACCGGAAGCGCCAACGCTTGAGCCATCTCATCATCGCAATTGCAACCCGTGAAGCAGGAGTAGTAAGTTGTCCAGAATAAATTGTGTAAAGAAATTCGGCCAGTGAAACGCAGGTTAATTTGTTACTGCCGCTCGCGCAGCAGATTGATGACATCGTCGGCGGTGATCACGCCCAGCAGGACGTTCTCGTTGTCCACCACGGGCAAGGTAAACAGATTATATTTGTCGAAAAGCTCCGGCACATGGGAGTCCCGGGTGTGCTCGTCGCAGAAGATGGTGGGCTGAGTGTTCAGGCTGGAAAGCGGCGCTTCCGGTTGGGCCAATGCCAGGCGGGCGAGCGGGACAGCGCCGACCAGATGATGTCCTGCATCGACCAGATAGACGGTGCTCACGGTCTCGATGCCGCCTTCAAAGTTCCGCAGTAGATTGATGGCGTCGGCGACCGAATTCTCCGGTGAAGCCGCCAGATATTCGGTCGTCATCAGGCCGGCGGCGGTATCTTCTTTATGCTCCAGCAGCTCCTGGACCTCTTCGCGCTCCGCCGGCTCCATCTGCTCCAGGATCTCTTCCGAGGTCTCCTCGGGAAGGTCGCCCAGCAGATCGGCGGCGGCATCGGGGTCCATCTCTTCGACGATGTCGGCGGCCCGCTCGGAGTCCAGCGCCTGCATAATGGAAACCTGCATCCTGGGATTGATCTCCTCCAGCGCATCGGCCGCAACCTGCTCATCCAGCGTGCGGAAGACCGCTTCGCGCTCTGCCGGCGCCAGCTCTTCCAGAATGTCGGCAATGTCCGCCGGATGCAGCCGCGAAAGCCGCTCATGTTCGATCTTCAACTTGACCCGGCGCGCCGGATCGGTTTCGATCAGGTCGACAAACTCCCACGGAATCACGCGGGTCGGCAGCTTTCCGACCAGCTTCTCCACCGCATTCTGCGGCACCATTCCTTTAAGCAGACGGCGCACCGCGCCTCGCGTGCCTACATCCACCTCTGCGACTTTAAGATTCAGGCCGCCATCCCCATTGCCGTTGTGCAGGTCCACATCGTTGACGCGGACCACCTTGCGCCCATGGACGTCAATGATCTGCTGATCGAGAAGATCGCGTTCGAGGAGAAAGAGGTCGTCGGGTTTCTCCACCTTCGGCCATGAGCCTGGGTCGCCGTTGCAGTAGAAGAGATGATTTTCACGGATGGAAACCAAGTGGGCCGGGACCAGGCGGTCTCCAGCTTTGGTGCGCACGATGAGCGCCGAAATGCGGGTGGAATCTTCCTGCGGATTGATCGCGACCTCGCGAACGCGCCCCGCCACTGCCCCGCTGGCATCGAGGACGCGGGAGCCAAGCAATTGCGATAAGGCGAGGTTAAGCATATCGCGAGAATACAAAACCGGAACCGAACAATCCAGTAAAAGCGGAGATTATCGCTCGGCCACGATCAATCTGCCATTTTCCACTCGCAGGTCCGCCACGAAATCCGGCAACTTGAGCTTGTCGCGGTTCTCCGGCAGCGCCAGCTTCTTCTGCAGCGCCGGATCCACCATCGAGACCGGAATGCTGAGGTCCCCTACCTTGAACGAAGTGGGATGAAACGTGACATATCCATCCTGGCTGCCCAGTTTGCCGGCAACCGTGAGATGCAGGTCGCGTCCGTAGAGCTGGGTAGTAAAGTACCCGGTAACGATGTCGTCGGAAAACTCCACGCGCGCATCTTTTATCTGACCATCAGGAATTTGGCCGTCATGGCTGCGGCCATCGCGGATTTGGCGGTCGCGCAGCTCTGGCGCAGGCGCTTTTTGGCTGGAGCTGTCCTCCAATGCGGCCCCGCGGAAATGCCCGGCTTGATCCGCCTGCGGTTGCGATATCGATTCAGCGATGGCGGCATTGATCTCTCCCGCTTCCAGGTCCACTTCAGAGCTGCTGCCCTGCTGATGCGCAGCCGCCAATGCCTTGAGCTTTTCCTGGAAGGCCTCGGCCTGCCGCTTTTGCAGCGCGGGATCGCTCTGTGGGCCTTGCCGGACTGGCGTATTCGTCGCCAGATACGCCAGCACCACCAGCGCTGTCAGGATGAACCAGCGCAGAACTCTATAGGCCCGGAGGATAGGGTTTTGACCGTCTGCCATAAGCGGAGTTTATCGCTCCATAGCGACAAATAGCCGCTGCCAATCGCTCCAGGGACATTACATTAGTGATACCCAATAAGAGAATGCTCCTGCCTGATATTGTCATTTTCGACTCCATATCCGCTTCGGCAGCAGAGAGACGCATCGTGGTACTCGGCTTCCACCCTGATCGGCAGTCCCGTCAGTGTGCAGTAATCGTCAGCGAATGAATACAGGCCGGGGGCGACTCCGGCCTTTTTTTGTCTCTCCGCCGCTTTGCCGGGCCTTCATTGACATTTGTCCGCTCCTACGGGCAAACTATGGGATTCCGTCACTGAATTGGAATAGAGTGTCAGTGCCTGAGGCGTGCGCTTTTGACACTCCCGGCACAAACACGCAATCTGGACATAATGACCGCAAATCGGGTCTCCTATAAGCTGGATTCCACATTGGACAGCGTCAACAAGGTGGAGCAAACGGCCAGCGATCTGGCTGCCAGGATCGGGTTCGAGGAAGAGGACCGCGATCACATCGCGATGGCGGTGCGTGAAGCCGCCGTAAATGCGGTCTTGCACGGCAACGCCTACGATCCGAAGAAGAAGATCGTGGTGTGTTTTGAGAA
The DNA here is from genome assembly GCA_964581225.1 of uncultured Terriglobales bacterium. Taxonomy (GTDB): domain Bacteria; phylum Acidobacteriota; class Terriglobia; order Terriglobales; family Acidobacteriaceae; genus CAYTQA01. The sequence continues at coordinate 8,545 of CAZONJ010000077.1, forward strand.
TACCGGCGACGCGATGGTGATTACCATCACCGACCAGGGACGGGGGCTCGATCCGTCCGCGCTGCCCGATCCGCTGGCGCCGGAGAACCTGCTCAAGCAGTCGGGACGCGGAATATTTTTGATCAACTCTTTTATGGACGAAGTTCGCATACGCACTCTCGATCCAGGGACTGAAATTACATTGGTAAAACATGTAGGCGCGCATCATGAAGGGCGCCACGAAGGGGGACCACAGTGACAATGAAAACCAGCAGCCGCCAGATGGATGGGGTAACGATCCTCGATCTCAGCGGACGCATCACATTGGGCGAAGGCAGCGTGACTCTGCGCGACACCATCCGCGACCTGATCAGCCACGGCCAGAAGAAGATCCTTTTGAACCTGGCCAACGTGAACTATATCGACAGCTCCGGCATCGGAGAGCTGGTCAGCGCGTATACCACCATCCGCAATCAGGGCGGGGACTTGAAGCTGCTCAAACTGACCAAGAAGGTGCACGACCTGCTTCAGATCACCAAGCTCTACACCGTCTTCGATATCAAAGATGACGAAGCCGCCGCAATAAAGGCCTTCGCAAAGTAGCGGAAAGCGGTCTCCCGTGGCCAGCGTCGCGGCAGACCGCCTTTCATTTATCACGATCCATGCCTCGAATCTCTCGACTGGAAAAATCGCAGGTTGCTCCCGAAGTGGCCGCCATCTACGACCACATGATGAAGGTGCGCGGCAACGTGCCCAACATGTTCCGCACCGTCGCCCACCGGCCCGAGATCATGAAGACCATGATTGCCCACTTCCGCGCCGTCATGGAAACCGGCACCGTTCCCGCCAAGCTCAAAGAGCTGGTGATTACCAGGACGTCGCAGATCAACCGCTGCGAATATTGACTCGCCTCTCATACCGTCTTGGCAAGACGGCTGGGATGGACGGACGATCAGCTCCAGGAGCTCGCCAACTTCGAGCAGCGCTCCGATTTCACCGAGCGCGAAAAGGTGGCGCTGCGCCTGGCGGAAAAGATGACCCTCGACCCGCATGGAGTCGATGAAGCGCAGTGGTCCGAGCTGCGCCGCCATTTTGACGAAGGCGAGGTCATAGAGCTGCTCTCCGCCATCGGACTCTTCAACTATTTCAATCGCTTCAACGACGTCTTACAGATGGAGCCGACCAGGTAAGCGTCTTTCCTCCCGGCTTCCCTTCTCCGCATTTTTTAAGTCCGCAATTCAGAATTCGCTTGCAACTCTTTCGGCGATGTTGCGCGCAATTGCTCCAGCGGATACAGTGTCCCGCGCCACACCACGCCTCCCTGATGCAGGGTGACAGCGATCGAGCGCAGGATGGCAAAGATGAATAGGGCCGCCGCCACCGGATGGAAGAGGAAGCATAGCCATGAGAGCTCCGACCTCTTCGACATTCCCGCATAGATGCCTGCAATCACAGCATAGGCGATGGCAAAGCCGATCTTTGCCGCTCCGGGCGCAAAGACCACTCCAACGGGAACCCCTAAATTGAAGATGGCCAGCGCCAGCGCCGCCGCCAGGCCGCGCTCCCAGCGAAATTCCATCAGGGCAAACAGGTTCTTGGTCAGGTTATTCACCACGCCTAATGCGCCTTTGACCCAGCGAAGCCGAATCAGCTCCCGGCCAAAGACGCTGCGCTGCCTCAGCCCATGCTCTTTCACCGCCTTGCCCAGCTTCATGTCGTCGAGCACTTCCATGCGCAGGGCCTGGTATGTCCCAATCCTTTCGTACGCAGTGCGGCGGATGAGATTGAATGCGCCCACGCCGAGGTAGTCGCGGGCGTCCGGGTCCGCGACCTTCCACGGACGATGCGCCAGCGCAAACATCGACTGGAAGAAGCCCAGCATCACCTGCTCGCCCAAGCCCTTCATGATCAGCGACGGAAAGAGCACCAGATGGTCTGCCGCCGTCTCTTCCGCATAGGCGACCGCCCGGCGCACGGCGTCTTTGCGGAAGAAGACATCGCCATCGGTAAACAGGAGCCACTCGCCGCCGGCGTTCTCCGCCGCCCGCCACATGGCATGGGTCTTGCCCAGCCAGCCCCAAGGAAGCTCGGTGATGTGGACCACCCGAAGCTGCTGCGGAAATTGCGCCGCCAGCGCGTCCATGATCGCCCCCGTCTTGTCCTGGGAACGATCGTTTACTGCGATGATCTCGAATTTGTCATAGTCGAGCGCGAGCAACGAGCGCAGGCACTGCTCGATATTTTCCGCCTCCTCTTTGGCCGGAACGATCACCGACACGCGTGCGCCGGAAGCAGGATGCCGGTCCCACTCTGGGGTTGAAATCTCCGCCACCAGCCGTGACCCGATCGCCGCTTCGATGCCGCGCCACAGCCACGCCGCCGCCAGCGCCCCACCATAGATCCACCAGAAGAGCTTCATCAGGCGACGGTCCCGGCGGATTCTTCCTTGGCGCGCACTGGAGGAGCAAAGCGCATGCCATAGAAGAGCACCGCCGCCGAGAGGACAATCGCAGCCATCGCCACCGAAAACCCTTTTTGCAGAGAGTGCTGGGTGCGATCGGAGATAAAGCCGATCAGCAGCGGCGAAGGAACGTCGCCAAGTATATGGATGATCAAAACATTTAATCCCACCGCAGTGGCGCGAATCGCGGGAGAGACCGAGTTCACGATTGCGGCATTCAACGGTCCGGTGTTGAGAAAGAGAAAAAATTCCGCCACCAGCAATGAAGGGAATATCCATGCTGGAGGGCCATAGATGGCAAGCAGCGCCGCTGGAAACGCCAGCGCCATGCCTACCGCTGAAACCAGGTAATAGGCGGAGGCGCGGCGACGCATCAGCCGGTCGCCCAGCCAGCCGCCAACCATCGTGGCCACAAAGCCGTCGATTACGGTGATGGCGCCCAAATATAAGGTCGCCCGGTCCAGCGGCAGCGAGCGCTCCCGAGCCAGGAAGGTCGGCATCCAGACCTGAATTCCGCCCACGACAAAGGTAAACATCGCCATGCCCAGCGTCGCCGTCAAAAAGGCCCTGTTATTTATTAATCCTGTGAGCTTCCCCGAATCGGGGGCGCGGAACTCGCCTTCCGTGCTGCCTCGCACTGGCTCGCGGGTGAAGAGAAAGGCGATCGCGGCCAGCACCCCCGGAGCTGCGCCTACATAGAATGGGCTGCGCCATCCATAGCGCGTTCCCAGATATCCGCCCAGCACGTAACCCAGCGCCGAGCCCATGGGAATCGCCAGATAGAAAATCGAAAGCATGCCGCCGCGCCGCTCGACAGGAAACAGGTCGGCGATGTAGGCCGGCGCGATCACCACGAACGTCGCCTCCCCAATGCCGACCAGCGTGTGCCGCACCAGCAGGGTGGTAAAGCTGTGGGTCAGGGCGGTAAGCAGCGTGGCCGCGCTCCACAGAATGGCCCCCAGCACAATGATGTTTTTGCGCGAGCGGCGGTCGGCCAAATATCCCACGAAGGGCGAGGTGACTATGTAGCAGATGAAGAAGGTGGTAGTAAGAAACCCAAGCGAGGCATCGGAGACGCCAAACTCTTTCTGAATGAGCGGCTGTACGCCAAACAGGATGTTGCGGTCAATGTAGTTGAGAAAATTAAGCAGCGTAAGCAGCGCCAAGATCGCGTATGGACGCACCATGCCCTGGCCCACGCGAGCTTAACGCTTTCCATTGACGGCGCTGTTGACCGGAGGACGCGGCCAGCGCGCCTCCACTGTGGTGCCGATGCCGCCACGCGGACGGAAGTCGCCCTTCACCACCGCCCACTCCGGAGCGGCGGCCTTCACGATGTCCTCCAGCACCTGGTTCACGATGTTCTCCTGAAAGATCCCCAGATTGCGATAGCAGGTCAGATATTCCTTCAGCGACTTCAGTTCCAGGCAATGCTCCCGCGGCATGTAGCGGATGGTGATCACGCCAAAATCGGGCAGCCCGGTTTTGGGGCACACCGAGGTGAACTCGGGCACGTCGATCAGAATCTCGTACGACGGAAACTGGTTGGGCCAGGTCTCGATCTCCGGAAACTTAAAGTCCAGGCCGGACTTGGCGTGACTCTCCGTATATCGCGCGGATTGCACCATGGAATGATTGTAATCCACCTGAAAAAGCAGTTTCGAGTTTCAGGTTTCCACTCTCGTTCCGTGCAGCGCCAGAGGCGCGGCAGAGGTTAGCCCGGCACGGCAAGCGCTGGGTACATTAGCGAGCAGCCAAAAGCGCCGTAGGCGCGACACCTGACTGCATTCTGCATAACTGAGTGGGACAATGTGTCACCCCTCCTGGGTTTCCCATTTTATAGTTGATCACGGCCTCGTAGTGCTCTCCCGTGCGACAATCATTCCAGATCGTTCATGCACGTCACGCTCACCCATCTTCTTGAATCTTACGGCTACGTAGTCCTTTTCATTCTGGTTGCGCTGGAGAGCCTCGGAATCCCGCTTCCCGGCGAAACTGCGCTGATTACGGCGGCGGCGTTTGCCGCCTCCGGGCGGATGTCGATTTTCGGTGTCGTAATCGTTGCGGCAACAGCAGCGATTCTCGGAGATAACGCCGGTTACTGGATTGGCCGGAAAGGTGGCCTCCCGCTTGTACGGCGTTATGGCCGGTTCCTGCATATCGATGAAGCCGGGATCGAACGCGCCCGCAACTTCTTCGAGCGGCACGGCGCCAAGACCGTCTTCATTGGCCGCTTCATAGCCCTGCTGCGGACCTGGGCCGCCGTACTCGCCGGCGTCGGCTCGATGCGGTACAGCCTCTTCATGATGTACAACGCCCTAGGTGGCATCGCCTGGGCAGTTATCTTTGGCACGCTGGGATACGTATTCGGGCGCAACCTGCCGCGCGTTGAGCATTATATCGGGCAGGCCAGCCTGGCGGCGGCGCTTCTGGCTGCGCTCGTTGCAGCGCTCGTGCTTGGGGGCCGCTGGTTCCGGAACAACTCCTCCCGCATCCGGCAGCAGGTTTCGCGCATGGCCGAGCGGATTGGCTCTTCCGGCGCTCTGCAGCGCCTTCAGAAACAACATCCCCAGGCATGGGAATTCATCATCCGGCGTTTTAAGCCGGGTGAATATCTGGGGCTGCACCTGACCATCGGATTGCTCGTCAGCATAGCGGCTTTGTGGCTCTTTGGCGGGATCACGGAAGACGTGGTCCATCATGACCCGCTCACTCAATTCGATCTCACGCTGCTGGCATGGTTTCACGCTCATGCTACGGCGAGCGGACTGAAAATCTTCGCCGCAATCAGCGTGCTGGGTTCTCCCCTGGCGATGACGGTGCTGGGAGTTGCAGTTGCACTGCTCCTTGCCGCTCGGCACTCCTGGCTTTTGCTCGCGGGCTGGTGCGCCGCGTTTGCGGGCGGCGGAGTGCTTGATGTCGCCCTCAAGCACATCATCCGGCGACCGCGTCCTATCTATGCGACCCCATTTCTGCGCGAGTACTACAGCTTCAGCTTTCCCAGCGGACATGCAATGGGCTCCCTGATCGGTTATGCCATGCTGGCTTATTTGCTGGTAACGCTTTGGGCAAGGCGCTGGCAGGCAAAGGCGGCGATCGTCTCCACTGCGACGGTGTTAATCCTTGCCATCGGAGTGAGCCGGCTCTACCTCGGAGTGCATTATTTCAGCGATGTCGTTGGAGGATATGCGGCTGGCGTTCTTTGGGTTTCAGCGTGTATCACCGGCGTAGAGATTGCGCGACGTAGCGCCGCAGAGCAGCCGTGAAACTTTCACCAAAAACCTTTACCACCCTTTTCCGCAGATTGTGTCGTACCCAAGTAACCTTGACCGCCTATCCATAGCTGGTTACTATCAGCCGGTTTACCAGATTCACAAGGGGACAACTTGGGAGGACTTTAACTATGAGTCATATATTGAGAGGCCGGTCAGTCCATTCCCCTATTTCCTGTTTGCGGTTTGCAGCCGCAACATGGCGTCCGATTTGCATGTTACTGGTAATTGCCAGCGGCATCCGTTGCACGGCGTGGGGCCTTGAGGCCGGCGTGACCCCGAAAAGCGGATCTACAGTATGCAGCCAGATCAATAATCTCGGGCGCGACACCGACAACGACATTGCTGTACTCCAGCAATACAAGTTCGTAATGCAGCGGCTGCTGGTAAACGAGAAGTTCGACGATCTGGATTGTATTGCAGATTCGGCGCGTTCACAGAAGACGAAGTTTCCCGGGGGCATGTGGAAGCTGCATATTCTTTATCAGGGCCTCAGCAAGCCGCAGGGACATGCGACTGAGGAAGACTGGCGCTCCCATCTGGAAAGGCTCAACCGCTGGGTATCCGCCAAGCCCGATTCCATTACCGCACGCGTTGCTCTCGCAGAATCCTATGTCTCCTATGCCTGGGAGGCCCGAGGCGACGGATATTCCGATTCGGTCTCCGAGAGTGGCTGGCGGTTGTTCGGGGAGCGCGTTGATAAAGCCAAAGAGATCCTGGAACAGGCATCCAGCCTGCATACAAAATGCCCGGAATGGTATTTAACCATGCAGCAAATAGCGCAAGCGCAGCAATGGGAGATTCCTAAATTGACGGCGCTTTTGGAGCAGGCAATTTCTTTCGAGCCGGCTTATTACTATTACTATCGCGTCCACGCAAACCTCCTCCAACCGAAATGGTTTGGAGAAGAAGGCGACGCGGAAAAGTTCGCCCAACAGGCGGCGGACCGCGTCGGCGGAACGCAGGGAGACATTCTCTATTTCCAGATCGCATCCCATTTGATCTGTAAGTGTGATGCTGAGCCCCAGCTGAAAGAGATGTCATGGCCCCGCATCCAAAAGGGATTCGCTGAATTGGAAAAGCAAAGCGGCAGGTCGGCAACAAACATGAATCTGCTGGCATACATGGCCATTAAAGAAAGCGACGCTGCGGTCGCGAATGAATCATTTGCTGGCATCGGCGACAAGTGGGACCGTGAGATCTGGGATTCACAGTCCTACTTCGATTCGTGCAAGGAATGGGCGTCTAACACGGTAAAGGCTGCCGCTTTTACAAAGTCAATGCGAGAAGCGATTGACGCTGCCGATGCGAATATGCGGACCCCCAGCGGACGCAAGTATGAAAAGGCCTTCCGCAAAAAATTCGCCAGTATGATACAGGAATGCGTAAACGGAGCCGGGAGCGATCTCGGCAGATTTGAGCTGCTGTTCCGCATCGGCAAAGACGGGATCATCGATCGACTGGCGGCCGACCCTACGACTCAGGTTGGGACGTGCATGTTCAAAATCACCCAGCAAAAAATGGCGGCGCCACCCAGTTCTCCTTATTGGCTTCGCATCGAAATAGACCCGGCTGCATTGGCCAGTGTGGCCGCGAAATAGCGGATTTCACCACAGAGACGCTGAAAGCCTCTGTGCCTCTGTGGTGAAATATCCGCT
>CAZONJ010000078.1:0-15877 GCA_964581225.1 uncultured Terriglobales bacterium
ATCGTCCGTCAGCTTTTCTAATTGGTTTCCCGGACCTCTGAGGTCGTTTAAGCTGTCGCTGCATTTAGAGCATGGTTTAGCTACACGTATCAAGGAGTCGCCCCGCTTCAGCTTCGAAGCGATATCCCTTTAAATTAAACCGCTTTTGTTTTCTGTCACTTGCGAGGGGGGCCAGGACAGGCGATTTCCGGGAACTTCCAGCCGGGAGGCGGGGTCTATAACCTTAGTGGCAGTAATCGGATACAAGTCGGGAGAGGTAACAGAGGTAACTCCAGGAATGCTGAAAATTTGGTTGTTGAGGGCCTGCAACCCTGCTAGTTTGAGGGAAGCGCCCTAGGGAACTATGGCGGGAGCAACCAGTTTGGGCAATATCGCGAGTGCGCTGGCAGTTCGGGCCGAAGAGGCCTCGATCGTTGCCGAACTACAGGCGGGGTCCGAGCAGGCCTACGAGTGGCTGATCGCGCATTACCACCAGCCCGTCTATAGCCTCGTGTACCGCGTGCTGAACGATCCTGCCGACGCCGCAGACACCACCCAGGAAGTCTTTATCAAGGTGTTTCGCGGCATCAAGAGCTTCCATGGAAATGCCAGCCTGAAGACCTGGCTCTATCGCATTGCGCTGCATGAGGCCTCGAACCAGCGCCGCTGGTGGTTCCGTCATAAGCGGCGCGAGACCACCATGGAGCCGCAGTTTGAATGCGAAGGCCGCGAAGAGTGCCTGCCCGGACTGAAAGACACATTGATCGATTCCGCTCCTTCTCCTTTTGAAGATGCCGCGCACGAGGAGGTGCGGGCAAAGGTGGAGCAGGAGTTGCGCCTGGTCCCCGAGCCCTACCGCACCGTGGTAGTGCTGAGGGACATTGAAGAGCTTTCGTATGAAGAGATTGCCGAGGTGCTGCAAATCTCTTTGGGCACCGTGAAGTCGCGCCTGATGCGCGGACGTTTGGCGCTGAAACAGCGCCTGGAACCGTATGTTCGTGAAGTCGGAGAAGAGCTCGGCTTGCACTCTCCGGCCAGGAAGGTTTCTTTGACTCACTTTGGGGAGGTTACAAGGTCATGAAATGTACCGAATCAAAATCCTTGTTTTCGCCCTATCTGGACGGCCTGCTCAATGGCCGGCAGATGCGCCACATCGCCACGCATCTTGAAGATTGCGGGGAATGCAGTTCGGAATATCGCTCCTTGCAGCGCGCGCAGGCGCTGGTGACCGCGATGGGAAGAAAAAAAGCCCCGCCTGACCTGGCGCTGCGCTTGCGTCTGGCCCTGCAGCATGAGCAGGCCCGCGCATCCGCCCGCCGGTTCCCGAACCTTGTGTTCCGCCTGGAACATGCGTTGAATACCTTCATGCTTCCGGCCACCGCTGGCCTGGTAAGCGCGGTAATCATCTTCGGCCTGTTGATCAGCTTTCTTGCCTTGCCTCGCCTCAACGCGCAGAACGATGTCCCTACGTCTCTCTATACGCCTCCACGGCTGACCGCCGCTCCCTACGGGCTTATCGGAGTCAATGAGCCGGTTGTCCTGGAAGCGTATGTAAACGCCGAAGGCAGGGTGGAAGATTATCGCATCCTCTCCGGACCGCAGGACTCAAATTCGCTTCGTGTCCAGATCGATAATGCCCTGATCTTTGCCACCTTCGAGCCGGCGCGAGAGTTCGGATTGCCCGCCGCTGGCAGGGTAGTGCTCTCTTTCGATAAGAAAAACGTGGGCATTTGATTCCGGTCTGCATGATCTTCGGGCGCCGCAGGCGCGGCTGAACTTAGCCCCCAAGAGCTGCCTCTCCCAAGGCTATAAAAACCAGTTTGACCCGCCGGGGCAGCAATCCTTACACTAAAAGTCTCCCAACAGTAAATTCCAGGAGGCTGTTTCTGGGCTACATTTCGGTTCTTCGAAGGTCTGTTTCTGCTGTCTTCTGCATCCTGCTTTTGAGCAGCTTTGCCGCCAGCGCCGAAACGCCATCTAAAATTACCCTGGAGACCAGTGAGACCCTCTTTACCTTCTTCGCCGGGCTGAACGCCTGCGGATACGATGAGGGGCTGGAGCAGTCCGGTCCGCTGCGCGCGCAGATTCGCAACGAGCTGGCCCAGGCGATTGCCGCTTCCTCCGCAGCGGCGGAGGCGAAGACGCATCTGTGTACGTTTTATGCCGACCACCAGATGCCGGACACATCGCAAACCGTCGCGCAATATGTCTCGCTTGCCCTGAATACCACTGAGCCGCCCAAGTTTGAGACCACGATTCGGGAATCCGACCTTCCGCCGGATGCCTCCGAAGTGCTCGGCTTTCTGCCCGTCGTCCAGCGGTTCTATGATGCCGCCGGGCTGCATTCGCTCTGGGCAAAATATCGGCCCGCCTATGAGAACTTGATCGAGCAGCTTCACGATCCGGTCGCGGGCATGATCCAGAATGTGGACGTGTATCTGCGCATGCCGATCAGCGGTTATGTGGCCCGGCGCTTTGCGGTCTACGTGGAACCCCAGATCGCTCCGGGAGAGGTCAACGCCCGCAATTATGCCGCCGATTACTTCATGGTCATGGCCCCGGTCCATGGAACAGTTCCCATGGACGAGCTGCGGCACACCTATTTGCATTACATTATCGATCCTTTAATGATGAAGCACTCCAACTCGGTCATGCGGCTGCGTCCGCTGCTGAATTCTGTCTCCACCGCGCCGCTGGACGCGGACTTCAAGAGCGATATTGGCCTGCTGGTGACCGAGTCGCTGATCCGGGCAATCGAAGCGCGCACCCTGCAGCCGCGTCTGCCTGCCTCTGGCGACCGCAAACAGGCCCAGCAGGGGCTTGAGGCGCGGCGCGCGCAGGCTGCGACTGTGTCCATGCAGCAGGGATTCATCCTTACGCAATACTTTTACGATGCCCTGGCCGCATTTGAGAAAAGCGAGGAAGGCTTTCAGGATGCCTTCGGGAACATGCTGTACTACGTCAGCCTCCCGCGTGAGCAGAAACGCGCTCGTGAGGTCAAGTTCGCCGCCGAAGCTGCGCCCGAAGTCGTGCGTTCCGCAAGCTTGAAAAACGCGCAGGGGCTGGACCGCGCAGAGGAACAGTTGGTCTCGGGAGACATCCAGGGAGCGAAGCAGACCGCGCAGGAGTCTCTGGAAAAGCCGGGCACTGACCCATCGCGGGCATACTTTATCCTGGCGCGCGCCGCCACTCTAAGCGGCGATATGACCAATGCCCGAAGTAATTTCGAGAAGGCATTGCAAGGTCGTGATCCCCGGGTGCTGGCCTGGTCGCACATTTATCTGGGACGGATCTACGACCTGCAGGAAAACCGCGAGGCCGCGATCATGCATTACAACGCGGCGCTCAATGCGGGAGATGCCTCGCAGGACACTAAGATTGCCGCCCAAAAGGGACTGCAAAAACCGTATGAGCCGCAGGTCAAGCGGGAGCATCCGCAATGAGTGCCCTTAAAGTGAATTCATAGATCCGCAGTTCTGTTACAGGAGCCATAATGAATCGTATTCTGTGCTTTATTGCAGTGCTGTCGCTGTCATGCGCCGGCATGGCGCAAGGCGCTACAGCGGCCAGCTCGGAAAAGAGCCAGGGCAAGGCATCGAACCCGCAGGCCAGCACGCAGCAGAATGTCCATCCCGGCGCCACGGGCGCCGCTTCAGCAGGCGCAACCCAGCAGCAGGCCCCACCCCCTGCGTCGCCCCCACAACTCCCAGCGCACCGCTTTCCTCCAGCGGCCAAGACCCACGACGAATTTGAAGCTTACAAGGCAGCGGAATCCCTCCCCAATATTGTGGCCGAGGAGAAGGCGGCGGACGATTTTGCCGTCAAATTTCCGCAAAGCGAGTTACGTCCACTGATCTATGCCAACCTGATGCGCCGTTATCAGCAGATGGACGATCCTGACAAGACCCTGGAGATGGCGCGCAAAGTCCTGCAGTTCTGGCCCGACGATACGATGGCGCTGGTGATCAGCGCCACCGCCCTCACGGAACGCACCCGCGATACTGACCTTGATCGCGATCAGCGTTACGCCGAAGCCAAGGCGAATGCCCAAAAGGCCATTGAGACGGCGGATACGGGGTTGATGGTGCCTGCAACGATCACCGAGGCGCAATTTCAGGGCGTGAAGCACATATTGCTGTCGATGGCATATTCCGCGCTGGGAATGGTGGAGTTGAGCCAAAAGGACGATATGGCGGCCGAGCAGCACTTTAAGCAGAGCATTCAGATGGGAGGAGGACAGACCGATCCTCTCACCTACATGCGGCTGGCGCTTGCCCAGGACCACCAGAGGAAATATTCGGAGGCGTTGGCCTCGGCGCGCACTGCGGTGCAGAGTGCGCCGGCAAATTCCCCGCTTCAGGGACTCGCGCAGCAGGAGGTAGACCGTCTAGCGAAGCTGGCTGCCGGGAGCCCCGCCAGCGCCGGCGCGCCAGGCGCGAATCCCCCTGCCAGGCCGTCGAAGCCGGATACCGCCAATCCTAATGGAGAGCCCGGCAATAACCCGCGATAATAAGCCCCTGATGGGCATAATCTTCGCAGCCCAGTGGCTCGCATGACCGTCTAAATAAGCGAAAGCAGTCCAGGAGATTGATTGGTGCAGCGAGAGACAAAGGCCCAGAGTATCGAGTCGCTGGAAGGGACTTTAGGACATATCTTTAAAGACCGCTCGGTGCTGCGCCTCGCGCTGACCCATAGCTCTCTCGCCCACGAACTGGAATCGAAAGCGACCGCCGAAGCCGTGGAGCAGGGCACGTTTGAAAAGCCGCAAGTCCACGATAACGAGCAGCTTGAATTCCTGGGCGATGCGGTCCTCGGCTTTGTGACCAGCCGCTTGCTGGTGGACCGTTTTCCCGACTTTAAGGAAGGGCAGCTCTCGAAGCTGCGCGCTCATCTGGTAAGCGCCCGGTACCTGATCAAAGTTGCCCGCCAACTGCAGCTCGGCAAATATCTTTTGCTGGGCCGCGGGGAAGAACGAAGTGGCGGGCGGAGCAAGCCGGCGCTGCTGGTGGATGCGCTCGAAGCCACCATCGCCGCCATCTTTCTCGATGGAGGCATGGAGCCGGCGCGCAAGTTTATCGTCGAAAATATCCTGGAGCCGGAGCTGGAGCGGCTGGAGGAGGATTTAGCGCGCGGCACCGCCGTTACCGATTACAAATCCGCTCTCCAGGAGTTGCTGCAATCGCGCGGTATGGGACAGCCGGCGTACATACTGGTCAATGAAGAAGGCCCCGAACACAAGAAACTGTTCACGCTGGAAGTGCGTATCTATTTCCAGAACCACGATACTCCGGGCTTTGTGACCCAGGCGGAAGGGACCACCAAGAAAAAAGCGGAGCAGCGCGCCGCGCAACTGGCGCTGGAACATCTGCAGAGACATGGAGAAGCGATACTGCCGCACAGCGCCACCAATGTGAATGGACGACCCAGTCTACAATCCGAGTGAAAGCCTCCGCGAGGATTCAGGAGCAGCTACGCTGGCCGAAGCTGGCAGCGCTGCGCGCCAGGAGGCATATCCGGCCCCTGCCTCCGGCGGCGGTCCTGCGCCGGCAAAGGCTGGGCCTTCCCTTCCTCATGCGGGTCATGAGGGCGAGCATTGGTTGAGCACGGTCCAATGGATCTGTGGGACTGTGGTGATTGCAATTTTTGTAATCACGTTTCTCACCCAGGCGTTTCAGATTCCCTCCGAATCGATGGAGGATACCCTGCAGGTCGGGGACTATCTTCTGGTGGATAAAGTCCATTTTGCCTCGCCGGGAATCTGGCATCATCTACTTCCGTATGAGCCGATCCGGCGCGGAGATATCATTGTTTTTCGTTATCCGGTGAATCCCACGCTGCATTTTGTAAAGCGGGTAGTAGCGCTTCCGGGCGATCGCGTCCATCTCTCTCATGGACAGGTTTATGTGAATGGAAGCCTGGTGCGCGATTCGGGTTATGCCGAGCACAAGACGGGACAATACGATTCTTATCGTGACGATTTTCCTGGTGGCGATTACATCAGCAGTGACGTGAACTCTACCTGGTGGGTACAGATGCACCATCTGGTAGAGCAGAAGGAGCTGGTGGTCCCCGCAGACAAATACTTCGTTTTGGGGGACAATCGCGATCGCAGCCTGGACAGCCGCTATTGGGGATTCGTCCCCCGCGAGAACATCATCGGACGTCCTCTTGTAATTTATTGGTCGATGAGGCAGCCGGACGGCACGGCAGGCGCTGCAGATGGTAAACTTGCACGTCTGGCATACATGCTGACGCACTTTTGGCAGAATGCGCGCTGGGGCCGCTCCATGCGCCTCATCCACTAAACCGCACTCACCAGGTCCCGCAGGCGCTGACCAGGACCACACAGGAACCGAGATTGGCTAAAGAACTGCTTACAAAAGAAATCAAAACTGCCCCGGCAAAGCCGGAAAAGAAAAAAGAAACCCCGATGGAGTTTCTCTCTTCCATGGCAGTGGTCCTGGTGACCGGGCTATTCATCATCACCTTTAACCTGCAGGCATTCGAAATTCCATCCAGCTCGATGGAGAATACGCTGCTCATCGGGGACCATGTCTTTGTCGATCGCGTGAGTGTTGCGCCCAAAACCTCGTGGATGCCGCTGGAGCCTTACCGCGCCATCAAGCGAGACGATATCGTAGTCTTTCTCTCGCCCGAGACGCCCGGGCTATACGTGGTGAAGCGCGTGATCGGCATTCCCGGAGATCATATTCATCTGCGTGATGGAAAAGTGTATGTCAACGGGGCAGAGCAGAAAGAACCCTTCGTGATCCACACCAGGGGCAACTACGATCCCTATCGCGACAATTTTCCCGCAGTGCCGGCGTCGGAATCGAGCACTCCCGTCTCTGCTGACTGGCCCTTGATGGTAGGGATGATGAAACAGGGAGACGATCTGGTGATCCCTCCGGACAGTTATTTCGGCATGGGAGACAATCGGGATGAAAGCTACGATAGCCGTTATTGGGGCTTTATCCCAAAAGAAAATATTATTGGCCGGCCGCTCTTTATTTATTGGTCATTTGAAACTCCCCGCGACCAGTATCTTAAGACCGATCTCTCGGAGCGGGTAAAGTTCGTAGGCCAAATCGCCTTGCATTTCTTCGACAAGACGCGATGGGGACGTATGCTGCATCTGGTGCGTTAATGCCTGAAACCAATGGATCCCGCAAGCGCTCGCGTTTGCGAATCGCGCTTTATACCGCCGGCGTCCTGATTGCCGCTTTTGTCATACCGCCTTTCATCAGCCTCGATCTTATTCACCTTGACCGTTTTCGCGCGCGGCTGATCGTCTCGATCGGACGTTCCCTGGGAAGAAGGGTCTCTACGGGAAGCGTTCGTCTGAGGCTGCTTCCTCGTCCTGGCTTTGACATCAGCAACTTTGTTGTCGATGACGATCCGCGCTATGGCCCGGAGCCAGTGTTGCGCGCGGCGGAAGTGCGCGCCCATCTGCGTCTGGCCTCGCTGTGGGGAGGCCATCTGCAAATCGCCAGCCTTAGCCTGGAAAACGCGAGCCTGAACCTGGTGCGCGGCAAAGATGGTACCTGGAACCTGGGACAGCTGCTGTTGCAGGCTGCCCAAACGCCCTCCGCGCCCACTGCAAAGTTGAAGATTGAGGCCCGCCCGCGCTTCCCTTATATCGAAGTCAGCGATGGAAGAATCAATTTCAAAAGCGGCGACGAAAAGAAGGTCTTCGCCCTGAAAGAAGCCGAATTTGCCCTGTGGCTGGCCAGCGAGGACCGCTGGAACATGCGCCTGAAGGCCCGTCCCATGCGCAGCGACCAGAACCTTGCCGATACCGGCACGATCTCCGTTTCCGGCTCCTTCGATCGCGCCCGCAGCATTGACCAGATTCCTTTTCACCTGAAAGTCTCTATCGATGGGGCGCAGCTTGGGCAACTCACTCGTCTTATCTACGGTTACGATCGCGGATGGCATGCCGGCGTGCATCTGCTCACTGAGGTGCGGGGCACGCCCACAGACTTTTCCTCCAGCACCGAAGCGACGTTCTCCTCTTTCCGCCGCTACGATATCGCTACCGCCAGCAATCTCGACATGCGCGTGCGCTGCGCGGGAAGACATCGGCGCCCCGGCAATGCTCCCGGCGTTTTCCCGCAAACCGAGATGGAGTGCCTTCTCCCGCTGGGCGATGGACGGCTCAGGGTTGCCGGCAGTTTTGCCGAGCCGGACAAAGGCCTTGGATTGGAGCTTAACGTCACTGCCGAGCAGGTGCCGGTATCGGCAATTGCATTTGTCCTTCTCCATGCCAAAAGCACCTTGCCGCAGGATTTTAGCGGAAGCGGGCTTGTGAACGGCAGTATTGCCTTTGCGCGCGACCTTCCCGGCCTTCCGGCGGCTACATGGAAAGGGACCATGAGCGTTCAAAATGCCGTGCTGCGCTCCAGGTACCTCGATCCGGAGCTGGCATTGGGCAATTTCAATGTGAGCTTTGGCCAGCAGGATGCCTTCGGCGGGGGTACGAAAACTGCTGCGCCTCTGCGTCCGCTCGCGGCAAAACGGCCTCCGCCGCTACAGCCTGCCGAGCAGTCCATTGCCACCATTGTGCCTTTCGATATTGCGCTTGGCCCTACGCCAGATTGCAAGGTAAGCGGAAGTTTCTCGGCCTCACGCTATCAACTGCGCTTGGACGGCCTGGCGCAAATACCGCGTCTTTTGCAACTGGCGCGCACTCTGGGCATCAACCCGCCGCGAACCGAGATGAAGGGCGATGCAAGTTTAGATCTCCAGATGTATGGCCCATGGCAGGGATTTTCTCCCGTCCAGATCGCGGGCTCGGCGGAGTTGAGCCAAGCCGTGCTTCCGCTGCGGGGGATCTCCGAGCCGCTTTCCATCGCCTACGCCCAGCTGAGCTTCGCTCCATCGCGGGTCCAGGTGCAGGACCTGAATGCGTCCTTTCCCAATGCCCAATTGAGTTTTACCGGCAAGCTTGAGGCCCAGCGCAACTGTCCTGAGCGTCCGGCATGCAACTTCTCTTTTGCGCTCGAAACCTCCGATCTGGAGAGCGCGGCCCTGCAACGCCTGCTGCAGCCGCAGGAGAGCGGTTTTCCCTTTTTCTCCAGCAGCACAACCTCCCCTGCGGAGTGGTTATTAGCTGCCGGCGGAAAGGGAACAGTCTCAGCCGCGCATCTGCGAATCGACGACCTGGTGGCGACCAACACCTCCGCCAGGCTGGTGCTGGGCCCGCAGAAGATCGTCTTCATGGACCTGCAAGCCGATCTGCTGGGCGGCCATCATACCGGCGATTGGGTGTTGGATCTCGCCTCTGCCAAACCGTCTTATTCCGGCAGAGGCAGGCTGCAGCACCTGAATGTCCAATTGCTCTCCACCGCAATGAAGGAGACCTGGGGCAGCGGAGACCTCGACCTGCAATATCGTCTTAACATGCATGGCAGCAAGGGCGCGGAGCTTTTCGATACCGCCACTGGCTCCGCCCAATTCGACTGGCGGAATGGCAAGCTGTTCGGCAATCCCGCGAGTCACGACGTAATCGATTTCGCCGACTGGAGCGGAGCGGCGATGCTGAAAGACCGCGCCATACGTCTCGAAGAAAACCGGGTGCGCTCCAATTCGGGAATTCAGCGGGTCAGCGGGGTGGTGGCATTGGACAAAAGCTCGGAGCTGGAATTTAAAAAACCAAAAGGCCCGGGTTTTATCTGGAAAGGGCCGCTGGATGCTCCTGAGATCTCCGGCCTGCCAAACAACACGTCGTTGCTTGAGGTGCGTCCCTAAAACGTTCTCCATGCCTGCTTACATATCCTGTTCTGCATCTAATTCATTATGAGAAAAGTTTTCCTGATTTTTACCGCTCTTCTGGGCTGCGTACTGTGGATGAGCGCGCAAAGCCCCGCTCCCGCCGGCAGCTCCGGCAGCCCATCGTCCGCTCACAAGTTTTCTCCCACTGCGCAGCGCATGCAGCAGAAGCTGGATTTCATCGAAAAGAATGCGCAGACGAACCCCGTCTCCACCCGTCCCACGCAGCTCAAGGAAGACGAAGCCAACGCGTGGATTGCGGAAGGCGGGCTGAAGCTCCCCACCGGAGTGCAGCAGGTGGTCTTCCATGGCGATCCGGGCGCGCTCCGCGCGGACGCTCGCGTGGACTTCGACGCGATCACCGCCAATAAGCGCTCTTACAATCCTTTGCTGGCACTGTTCAGCGGGACGCATGACATTACCGTCAACGCCAATGCGGATGCCGAAGCCGGGACCGGCCATGTGCATGTGCAGTCGGTTTCATTGGATGGCGTCGATATTCCCCGCATGGCCCTGCAGCTCTTCATCGACAGATACCTCAAGCCGAAGTACCCCAATATTGGCATGGATACCGACTTCAAGATGCCTTCACGCATCGACACCGCAACCGTGGGAAATCATTATGTGGTGTTGACGCAAAAGTAAACATCGGTACGACATATATTGAGGCTTTAGCCGCTGGCAGTGAAATCATAATCGCTGATTCACGAAATATACTTTCTCCATGTACATTCATATGTTCGCTTTTCGCTGGAAGCCCGGTGTCACCCAAGACCAGAAACAGCACGTTATCGCCGAGATCGGCAAGCTGCAGGGACAGATCCCCGGTCTGCTTGAGACTTTTGTTGGCGTGAATATCTCTCCGCGTGGGCAAGGCTATGAGCTGGGAGGAGTGATGAAGTTTGCCGACAAGCCCTCGCTGGACGCCTATGCCTCCCATCCCGTTCACGTAAAGCTGGTGAGCTGGCTGATGCCGCTGATCGAGCCGCTCGAAGTTGATTTCAAGGCCAATTAAGCACCGGCTGCGTTCGACTAAAAAGATCAAAGGAAAGGTGGCCGCTAAATTGAAGAGGGAACATTCACATTTCTCGATTGCATTCATCCTGTTGCTTGTTGCAGGCATGATCCACGCGCAAGTCCCGGCTGCGAATTACGATGAGTCGAAGGTCGGCACATATACACTGCCTGACCCGCTGGTCTTCAACAATGGCGCGCCGGTCCGCACTCCACGGGATTGGGCAAAGCGCCGGCAGGAGATTCTGGAGCTCTTCCGGACGAATGTGTACGGCCGCAGCCCGCAGCCGCCGAAAAATACCCGCTTCAAGGTTTTCGATCTCGATCGGCACGCCCTCGGGGGCAAGGCGATACGCAAGCAGATCACCATCTACTTCTCCGCCAGGGACGATGGGCCGAAAGAGGACGTCCTGCTTTATCTTCCTTCCACGGCGCGCAAGCCAGTCCCGGTCATCCTTTCGCTGAATTTTTCCGGCAATCACACGGTCACAAACGATCCTGGAGTGCGGCTGCCCACCATTTGGGAGCCGAAAACGCATTTGCGGCGGCAGGCGACGGAAGACTCGCGCGGGCGCGACCATGGCTTCGATGTGGAGAAGGTACTGGCGCACGGATATGGCTTCGCAACCATCTACTATCAGGACATCGAGCCGGATTTCGATGGCGGCTACCGCTTTGGCATCCGCCCATTGTTCTTCAAAGCCGGGCAAACCGAGGCTGCGCCCGACGAGTGGGGAGCGATTGGCTCGTGGGCTTATGGTCTGAGCCGCGCGATGGATTATCTGGAGAAGGAGCACGCAGTCGATGCCAGGCGTGTCGCCATCATGGGCCATTCGCGCCTGGGTAAAACCGTGCTGTGGGCCGGCGCCCAGGACCCGCGCTTTGCCATGGTGCTCTCCAATTGTCCGGGCGAGGGCGGCGCATCGCTTGCCCGCCGCAACTACGGCGAGACCATCGCCTCTCTGGTCGCGCGCTTTGGGTACCAGTTCGCCGGAAACTTTAAGCAGTATGACGATCATGTGGACAAGCTCCCCGTGGACACTCATGAACTGATTGCCCTCATCGCTCCTCGCCCGGTGTACGTCACCGGCGCCGAGGACGACAAGTGGGCCGACCCGAAAGGGGAGTTCCTGGCAGAGGTCGCCGCAGGCCCCGTCTATCGGCTGCTGGGGAAGCAAGGCCTTGGGACAGACCAGATGCCGCCGCTGAACACGCCCATCATGCATACCATCGCCTTTCACATACGCTCCGGCAAGCATGAGGTCACGCCCTTCGATTGGGAGCAGTTTCTGGCCTTTGCCGACATGCACCTTCACGCCCAGCGATGACACGTTACATGAGAATCGCGATTTATGGAGCGCTGCTGTTCAATTTCGCGCTCCCGCAATCCCTGTGCGCCGAAAGCGGTTCGGAGGCATGGTTGCGATATGCGCCGGTCACGGGCGCAGCCCGCGCGCAATATGAGTCGCTGCCGGCGAGCGTCGTTGTCGCGGGCGATTCTCCCGTGCTTGTGAGCGCGCAACAGGAGATGGTCCGCGGGGTAAAAGGAATGCTGGGAAGAACGCTGCGCCTGCAAACTGGAGTGCCGCAGGAGCCGGCGATCGTCCTGGGGACGCTGGCGCAACTCCACGCGATCGCCACAGGATTGCAGCCGCCGGATGCGCTGCGCGAGGACGGCTTCTGGCTCACCACCAGGCAAGTGCACGGATTCGATTGCCTGATCGTCGCCGGCGCAAGCGATCGCGGTGTTCTGTATGGAGTGTTTGCGTTCCTCGGCAAAATCGCGCGCAATGAGAGCGTAGTAGCGCTCCATGAGGTGCAGCAGCCCTACGCGCCGGTGCGCTGGATCAATCAGTGGGACAATCTCGACGGCCGCATCGAGCGCGGATATGCCGGCCCTTCAATCTTTTTCGAGAACGGCAGCGTCCGGCCCGGCCTGACGCGCGCCGCCTCCTATGCCCGCCTGCTCGCCTCGGTCGGCGTTAACGGATGCACCATCAATAACGTGAATGCGGACCCGCGGCTTCTCCACGATGATTTTCTTCCCCAGCTTGCGCGAGTGGCCGACGCCTTTCGTCCATGGGGCGTCCGGTTGGCGCTCTCCGTCGACCTGAGCAGCCCCAAAGCCATCGGCGGCCTGGATACCTTCGATCCACTGGATGCGCAAGTCGCCGAGTGGTGGCGGAAGAAGGCCGACGAAATTTATCGCAGCATCCCGGACTTCGGCGGCTTCGTCGTCAAAGCCGATTCCGAAGGGCGTCTCGGTCCATCCACTTATGGAAGAACGCCCGCTGATGCAGCTAACGTAATCGCTCGCGCTCTGCAGCCGCATGGCGGCATCGTCTTCTACCGCGCCTTTGTTTACAACCATCATCTCGATTGGCGCGATCCGAAGAATGACCGCGCCAAAGCCGCCTACGACAACTTCCATCCACTCGATGGAAAATTCGACGAGAACGTCATCGTCCAGATCAAGTATGGACCGATCGATTTCCAGGTGCGGGAGCCGGTCTCGCCGCTGTTCGCTGGCTTACAAAAAACAAATCAGGCAATAGAGTTGCAAATCACCCAGGAATATACCGGCCAGCAGCGGCATTTGTGTTTCCTGGCGCCAATGTGGAAGCAGGTGCTCGATTTTGACCTGCGCGCCGGTGGCGCTAACACTCCAGTGAAAGACCTGGTCTCCGGGCGGAGCTTTCATCGTCCCCTGGGCGGCTTCGTGGGGGTAGCGAACGTTGGGATGGATCCCAACTGGCTGGGACATCCGCTGGCCATGGCGAACCTCTATAGCTTTGGCCGGCTGGCCTGGGACCCGAAGCTGAGCGCCAGCGCTATCGCCGATGAGTGGACGCGACTCACCTTTGGCAACGACGCCTCGGTAGTGCAAACCATCATGCAGATGGAGCTGGCTTCGTGGAGCATCTATGAAAGCTATACCGGCCCATTGGGCGCAGGAACGCTAACCGACATTCTGGGAAGTCATTATGGACCCGGAATCGAATCTTCCGAGCGAAACGGCTGGGGACAGTGGCATCGCGCGGACCATCAGGGCATCGGAATGGACCGCACTGCTGCCACCGGCGCCGGTTTTGTCGCGCAGTATCCGCCTGCGGTGGCGAAGATCTATGAGTCGGTTGCGATCACGCCCGATGAGCTGCTTCTGTTCTTTCATCATGTGCCCTACACGTATGTGCTGCATTCCGGCGAGACGGTGATCCAGCACATCTATGACTCTCACTATGAAGGAGCGGAACGCGCCAGGCGCTATGTGCAGCAATGGAAAACGCTGCAGGGCCATATCGATGAGGAGCGGTATGCCGCGGTATTGGCGCGGCTGCAATATCAGGCGGGACATGCGATCGTCTGGCGCGATGCCATCTGCAACTGGTTCCTGCGCCTCTCCGGCGTGCCCGATGCCAAGGGGAGAGTAGGGAACTATCCGGGCCGGGTGGAAGCGGAGGCCATGCAGCTCGCGGGCTACGCGCCGGTCGATGTGGTCCCGCAGGAGACCGCGTCCGGAGGCAAGGCGGTGGAGTGCGCCGCGCCGGCGCCAAGCTGCTCCGCCAAATTCAAGTTCAACGGCGTCGCGGGATGGTACGAAATCGACGTTCAATATTTTGACCAGAACAACGGCGAGTCAACCTTTCGCGTCCTGGTAAACCGCCGGACAGCCGATGAATGGACCGCTGACGATCGCCTGCCAACTACGAAAATAGGAGGCGATTCTTCAACGCGTCGGTGGATTCATAGGATCGCGCTTCACTCTGGTGACGAAATCCAAATAGAAGGCGTTCCCGATGGGCATGAGCGCGCCGCCTTCGATTACGTCGAGATCCATTTGTCACAACCATAAAAGGAACAGGGCATGAGTTCACTCCTGCCGCTTGGTCGCAATATGCTCCGGCCTCAGCCGCTGTGTTAAACAAGCAGGCAAACTACAACAGCCGGCCTGACTGGGGGCTTGCATTTCATGCTGACCGCAAGTTGAAACGATGGAAAATACTCATGCAACGAATCTCCATTCCAATTCTTCAAAGAGCGCTGAGGGACGTTCAGAATGCGCATCCATGAGGGAAATTTCGCTTACGAGATCGAGCAGCAGCGGGACCAGGCGACGCAACTGCTTTGAGGTTGGAAATTCACGGTATTCCGTGTGCATCCCGCGGAGATGGTCGTCAGCCAGGGAGAAGCGCAAACACGAGAGCAGGCTGAGGCCCAAGCCCGGAAAAGCTTAGAAACCTTCAGCAGAGAAAACTCCGGCCGCGCGGCTTAAACGGCGATAGCCATTCAAGCTGCTTTGACGAGCCTCTTCCTTCCAGGAGCTTTCTCCACAGCGCGCCCAATGGCCGCCATCAAATCGCGGATGTTGGCCGAAGAAGAATAAACGGAATGCTCATAACGGTTGCGGTCGAACAGGTCCGAGATCAACACCACCGGGACGGAGGGACAGTACCTCGCCACCAGCGCGACCAGCATCCGTCTTTCCTCGGCTGAGAACGAATTGCAAAGCAGCACTACGTCAAAGCTGTTTTCGAAAATGGCATTGATGGTTTTCGCCATGGAGCTGACCGCCGTTACTTGAAATCCGGAGAGGGCGAGGTAGCGGTTGCGCACTTCCAGAGCGTCGTTTTCACGTCCTGCGGAAAGCACCTCAATATTCATCTCTCTAACATAAATGGTGGGGTTGAAGGCGCAGAGCGTCAAAATACGCCTCCCCCGGCTTTTCGTCGATCGTGCAATTCACAATATGTGAGCTGCACGTGCACAAGCATCTGAAAATTAAGTTGCTGCGCTCCGGCCTGCGGCAGAGCGGAACCCCATTCCGATACCATCCGTTTTGGCAGGAGTAAACTCCTGCCCTGACACGTAATCTTGAGGCCCGAATCCCCTGATACGTTATAGAGGGTCCACTACTGAAGCAGCCCTCACTCCTCGTGCATGAAAGATTTATGTGATAATTCCTCCACTCGGTCGCAGCGACGCCAGCCCGAGTTTACATGATGAAATGCGTAGGAGAGCCCATGCAAATCCGCATGTGCTGGTGGTGGACGGCGGACGCATTGGCAGATAATTGGAATTGGAAAGGAACAATAACGTGCAGCAAGGTCCCTCT
>CAZONJ010000079.1:0-7935 GCA_964581225.1 uncultured Terriglobales bacterium
CCGCTCTTCCTGCCCAGCCACCCGGCATCGACCATCTTGATTAGCAGCGGGCAGGGCCGGTATTTGGGATCGCCCAACCCATCATGCAGCACGCGCATGATGTCCAGGCAAACATCCAGACCGATGAAGTCGGCCAGCGTGAGCGGTCCCATCGGATGGGCCATGCCCAGCTTAAAGACCTCATCGACCGCCTGCGGGGTGGCGACCCCTTCCATCACCGCATACATCGCCTCGTTGAGCAGAGGCATCAGCACCCGGTTAGAGACAAAGCCGGGCGCATCGTTCACCTCGACCGGCGTCTTCTCCAGCTTTTCCGCCAGCGCCTTTACCGTGGCATACGTTTCATCCGAGGTGGCCAGGCCGCGGATGACTTCCACCAGCTTCATTACCGGCACGGGATTGAAAAAGTGCATGCCAATCACCTTTTCCGGGCGGCGGGTCAGCGCGGCAATCCTGGTAATCGAAATCGAGGATGTGTTGGAGGAGAGGACCACCTCAGCCCGGCAGATCGCATCGAGGTCGCGAAAGATCTGCGCCTTGATTTCAAATTTCTCGGTAGCAGCTTCGACCACGAAATCGCATTCGGCCAATTGCGCCCGATCGAGCACGCCGCGAATCCGTCCCAGCGCCTGTTGTGACTCCCCGGCGGCGAGCTTGCCCTTTGCCACCTCGCGCTCCAGGTTTTTGCGGATGGCCTCCATCCCGCGCTCCAGGAAGCGCTGCTCCACCTCGCACAGCAGGACGCGGTAGCCGTTCTTTGCGAACACATGGGCGATGCCATTGCCCATCGTCCCTGCGCCGATGACTCCAACTGTTTCTATTGCCATTTTTGCCTCAGCCGAAACCCATCACCCTCATTCAAGATGGGCTGGTAACGAAACTACAAACTGATGAGTGTAGCAGAGGGCAAGGGCGAATTCGGAGAGCCGCAAGGGCCTATTTAGCAACCAGGCGCAGCAGCAGGCAGGTGATGTTGTCGTCTCCGCCGCGACCCTTTGCCGCCTCAATCAATTGTTCGCAGGCGGCTTCGAGCGATGGGGCCTGCTCCACGATCTCCTGAATGCCTGCATCGCTCAGATATTTCGTCAATCCATCGCTTGAGAGCAGCAGCACATCGTTGGGAAGAGCGGCCCATTCCCGCACATCGGGCTGCACCACCGCCTCAGAGCCCAGGGCGCGGGTAACGATGTTCTGCAGCCCAGACTGCTCCACTGCTTCCCGGCTCATCAGCCCGCGACGCATCATCTCCGCGGCAAAAGAATGGTCTTCGGTAAGCCGCTGAATCGTGCCGCCGCGCAGCAGGTAAGCGCGGCTATCGCCGGCGTGCGCAACCCAGAAGCTCTCTTGCTCGATGGCCACTGCGACAATGGTAGTACCCATCCCGTGCTGCGCAGGGTCCCGCATCCCCGCCTGATAAATCGCGGTATTCGCTTTCTGGATGGCGCTTAAAAGGCGCTGCCCGCAGCTCGACCGCTGCTTGATTGTGGACTGCGGAGAGCTGCCGGGCGGTGCGCCTTCACGAAAATATTCAAGGACAGTCTCCACTCCTATCCGGCTGGCAACTTCCCCGGCTGCCGCCCCGCCCATGCCGTCGCATACCACGAAGATGCCTCTGCTGGCCTCCCAGCCCAGATGGTCTTCATTGTTCGGACGCATACAGCCAACGTCGGATTTGCCGGCAACCTCAATTGAAAATTCCATTCTGGCCTGCGAATCAGCGCTCTTCGCTCTGCGCTTTAGCGCTGGCGAAGGCTACTTTCTTTCCTGCTCAATTCTGCGATTCCCCTCAGCTTTACTCTTTTGAAACTCGAAACTCGCAACTTGAAACTGGTTTATGAAAATCGCGTGCGCTTCCAAAGCAGCACTCCGGAGGCGGCCAGGAACACAAGCGACGCCGCAACCAGCACGGCCATCCAGATGGGATTTATGGTCACCGGATGCCGCTCCACCCCGGAGCCGAGCCACACGAAAATCGCGATGGCCGCAGCCAGGACCATCCATTCCCACCAGCGCCGCGCCGGCTGTTCTCGGGTCTCCTCGCCTTGCATATTCGCCGCGACCTGCTCGGAATCGAGGCCATAGCGGCTACACTCCCGCTCCATCGCCTTTCTCCAGGAGCTGTGTTCGGCTTCGGGCGGCTCGGCAAAGCTGATAAGGGCCGCGCCGGCAATCATCACCACCGACCCTGCGATCACCAGCGTTCGGGCCGCTGCGCCCTGGCCCGCCAACTCTCCAAACACCAGCGCTCCCCACGCCAGTCCCCATAGCTGGTTGGTGTTGGAGAGCGGAATCCCGCGGCTGATCCCAAGATACTTGGCCGCGTACTGCTGAAACAGGTCTCCTATGACCCAGCAAAAGCCGCCCAGGAAGAGCCAGAACAACACTGGACGGGCGCGCCCCAGCTCGAAGACGAGGTGATGGAACCCTCCATCGAAGACTACCGCCAGGGCAAAGACCGTTCCCAGTTCGCCAAAGGTGAATACGGTGACGAATGACAGCGGGTTCATGCCGCTGATGTAGGCCTTGCGATATGGGATATACATCGTCCCCCACAGCAGCCCCGCCGCCAGCGCCGCGACGATCCCCAATGCGGCCCCTCCGGGCAGCGAGCCGGCAGAGGCTTTTGAAGTCGCATAAGCCAGCAGACATGCTCCGGCCACAATCGACGCCGAGCCTCCCAGCACCTTGGCCCATTGACTCATGCGCGCGCCGCGCAGCTCGTTGAAGAGCAGCCAGCCCCAGAACAGTCCGACAAGGCTGTTGGTATTCCACAGCGGAAAGGCGATCGACAGGCCGACGTTGCGGATGGCAAAAACCGTCAGCGTATTCGCCACCGCCCACAGCACCCCGGCGATAATCGCCCAGACGATCAGATGGGCTTTTTGGCGCAGGTCAAGCAGGATGTAACTGGTCCCCTTGATCGCCATAGGCACGGTCCAGCGCGCCACAAAGACGCCCGCCACCATTCCCAGCGAGATCAGGAAAGGAGAATAGCCGGCGCTCACCAGCTTGGTTGGGGCTTCGGCGGCCCCCAGCCATGCGCCCGCGGCCAGGCCGCAAGCCACGCCCAGACGGTGCAGGGAGCGGCTTGAAAGTTTTCTTGTGGAGACCGCTGCGGTATTCATGGCGTCAGCGCACCGCGATCAGGATGCCGAGACCAAAGAGCAGTACCACGATCGGCGCCCAGAAATGTGGGTCGGTGAGGATAGCGTGCAGATAACTCTGTTTCAAATGGCCTCCGCATCTGTTTTGTCTACGACGGGTTTATACAGTACCCGCGGGAACCCCACAATGTTATTTCTTCCCCGCCATCAATTTCCGGTTGAAGAAGTCTGCCGTCGCCTGATAGCTTCGCACCCAATCCTTCCACAACAGCAGGGAGTGGATTTCATCGGGATAGATAATCTCCTCGAAGGAAACATGGTTGGCGCGCAGCCGCTGCGCCAGATCGGTGGTCTGCTCGAAGTTGACATTGCGATCGTCGTCGCCGTGAATCAGCAATACCGGCGACCTCCAATTGGCTACGCTCGCCACCGGCGATGAGTCGAAGGCGAGCTTCTGCGTCTCCTTCAGGTCGGGAGCGGCTTCTGCATTATCTTCCCAATGCGGCAGGAAGACCGACCAGTCATGCACCCCGTGGAAATCCACTCCAGCGGCGAAGATATCGGAGTTGCGGGCCAGGCCCATCGCGGTGAGATATCCCCCGTAAGATCCGCCCCAAAGGCCGATTCGTTTGGGATCTACATACGACAGGCCTTGCAGGTACTTCGCTCCCGCCTGCACATCGCGATATTCCGAGCCTCCCCGCCAGCTGCTGTTGGGGGCCTCGCGAAAGGCGCGCCCATACATGATGCCGAGACGGTAATTCACCGAAAGCACCACGTATCCCAGGCTGGCGAGATATTGATTTTCGGCGTAGGCATTGTGGTAATAGCCCATATAGTGGAAGCCCAACACCATCTGCCGCATCGGGCCGCCATGGGTAAAGATCAGCGCAGGCCCGGCCGCGGTCCGGTTGCGGGGAACAAAAAGCTGCCCGTGGATCTCATATCCGTCCTCGCTCTTAAACACCACCGCCCTGGGCTCGACCAGTTGAGCGGAGGGAAAATCCTGGGGCAGCAGGTTGCGCGCGATCATCTCCCGCCCGCCATCGGTCAGGCGATAGGGCATCGCCGGTGTTGTCGCGCTCGATCCCAGGCAGACAATCGTCTTGCCGTCATTCAGCATCACCGGACTCCACTCGATGGTGGCGCCTTTGCTCAGTGGCTGCGGAGTCCCTCCGCTGATGTTGACCTTCCACAAGTGGCGGCGATCGATATCGCCCTGGTTCGAGGAGTAGAGGACCGCGCTCTTATCCGGGGTGAGGCTTACATCTTCCACATCAAAGTCGCCTGGAGTGAGCAGCGTTGGAGCGCCGCCCGCGAGGGCGATGGAGTAAAGATGGTTTCGGCCATCCTGCTCTGAATTAAAAAGGACCCGGTTTCCCGCCGCAACCTGCAGGGTAGTGTCTTCAAAGGGCGGCAGCGAGCCATTCGTCTCGGCGCTGCTGTGCCACAACTCATGCCCGTTTCCCGACTGCGCATCGGCCACCCATATCGCCCACGGCTCGGCCCGCTGCGGGATCAGCGGCCGCCGGTACTCTCGTCCGGCGATGCGGACAAAGATAATCTGCCGCCCATCCGGCGACCAGCGCGCGTCCAAATCGCGGTCGGAGCTGGGAGCCATGTAATGCACCCGCTCCGGAGAGAGATCATAGACGGCAATCAGGCTATGGTCTTTGCGATGGGAGCGAAAGAGGATGTGCTGGCTGTCCGGCGACCATTGTGGCTCCATCTCGTCTCCGCGCAACTCGGTGAGTTGGCGCGCGGGCTTATCGCCGGCCATGGGTGCGATCCACAGATGGTTCTTCTGTCCGGCCCATACCGCCCATTGCCCGCTGGGAGAGATTTCGATGTCTTCGCAATCTTCCTCTCCGCACCCCATATCGCCCAGCAGGCGGGGAGCGCTGGGACCCTCAACCTCTGCGGCCCACACCTGCTGTTTGGGTTCCTTGATCTCGCTGGTGGGATTGGCGACATGCCCGCTGCCGTTGACCTCGGAGCCGCGCGCGTAGACCACGGTACGTCCATCGGGAGTCAATCGCAGGCTGGCGATCTGCTGTCCGTTATCGCCCTGGTAGTGGGTAATCTGCCGGGGCTGAAAGCCAGGGGCCTCCGCCACCCAAACATTGCGTTCGCCTTTGCTGTTAAAAATCCAGGCAATGCGCCCCGCCTGCCGCGCCGCGGTCAACCCAGCAGGAAAGGGCGAGCCCATGACCTGCTCCAGCGTGAAGCCGGAATTTTGTGAAAAAGCAAAGGAAGAATACAGCAGGACGGTCCAGAGGATCCTTGCGCACACTTTCATAGTGCCCGTAATAATACCCTAAGCGGCCCCGCGACCTGCGCATAAGAAAAGAAGCTGTCGGCGTCGGATGTGCGGCGGCAAAGCAGAGCGTCGCGCCATCATTTATACTTCTCAGTTTCTTGCATGTTGACTTTCTTGCATCTCAGCACTGTTTGCCATAGCTTTCATTCTTACAGCCGGATAAATTGAGGACTGGATATGAAGATTCTGGTCTGCATGAAGCAGGTCCCGCAGAAGGATGCGCCACTGAAGCTCAACGAGAGTGGCGCCTGGATCCGCGAGGACGTCTCCTATGAAGTGAATGAACCCGATGCCTACGCCCTGGAAGAGGCGCTGCGGCAGAAAGAAAAGCATGGCGGCGAGGTGGTCGTGATCACCACCGGCCCGGCGCGCGCCCAGCAGGTTTTGCGCGAAGGGCTGGCCAAGGGCGCCGATCGGGCCATCCATCTCGAAGGCGATAAATTCGTTGCGCTGGACTCCACCAACACCGCCCGCGCCATCGCCGCCGCCATCAAGGACGAAAAATTCGATCTTATCTTTACCGGCCTGCAGTCGGACGATTATGGCTATGCCCAGACGGGAGTGCTCCTGGCCGACATTCTCGGCTGGCCCCACGCCACCATCATCATGAGCATCGAGAAGAACGATGCCGGCATTCGCCTGAAGCGCGAGCTGGAGTCCGGCTTCTTCCAGCATCTGGAGATGCCGCTGCCGGCGGTGCTCACCATCCAGTCGGGCATTAACAAGCTGCGCTACGCGACCCTGATTGGCATCAAGCAGGCAAAAAATAAGCCCTTGCGGAAGGTCCCTTTTGAAGAGGTGCAGGCGGCGATTATCCCCAACCTGCAGAAGATCGAGAAGCTCTACATTCCGCAAAAGCAGAAGAAGACAGAGATGCTCGACGGCTCGCCCGCCGATGTTGCCCGCAAGCTGGTGGACAAGCTGAAAAATGACATTCGCGTGCTCTGACCGTCAATAGCGCCGGCCGGCGCGCCGCCCCGTCGGCGTGCCGGGAATCGGCATCTAACCTCAGCAAGCAACGATTCTGGAGGGGGATGATGGCAACAGACAACAGAATGGAAGATGGCAGCGAGCGCAGGGTTGAAAAGGAAGATATACGGCTGCTCGATGCCGAAGAGCGCATCGATTCGAACCGGACAAAAAGCCGCCTGATTATGATGCTTGGCGTCTTCTTTTTGCTCTTTGCCGGTTTCTGGCTTATCTATGCTGGGCAGGACATACGAGATGGCCGCAGCTTCACTATAGGGCTGCTCGTCATATCGTCGCTGGTGGGGCTGGTGCTGATAGTCGCCGGAGCGATTACCCGAAGCCATCAGCCGATGTTGCAGTCGGAACGGAGACGCTCAAGAACCGATCGCGCCGCCTGACTCGGGCCATGGCCTCTGCGCTCGTCTTCTTGCTTTGTCATTCGATCTTTCGCCCGGCGGTGATAGAGGCTAAATGACAGGTGTTGATCTTCCGGGAAACTGGCATTTGCGCCGATTACGGTCCCGGGGAATCTTTCAGGAAGAAGGAGATGAGCGTGAGGGAGCCTTGATTGTGCCCCTCGAACAAACTCGCCACTATGGCTGACACTATTCTGGTTGTAGCTGAGAAGCGCGAAGAGAAACTCAATCGGGTTTCGCTGGAAACGGTGAAGGCGGCGCAATCCATCGCCGCTCAAATGGGATGGAGCGTGGAAGCGGCCATACTCGGCGCCGGCGCCGGCAATGCTGCCTCCGAGATTGCGGCCGCAAAGCTGGGCAAGGTTTACTCCATTGAATCGCCCAGGCTGGACCGCTATACCGCCGACGCTTACGTTGCCGCCCTTAAGCAATTTATCTCCGAGCGAAAGCCGAGGCTGGTGCTGATGCCGCACACCTACCAGGTGCGCGACTTCGCTCCCAAGCTGGCCAACGCGCTGCAGCGCACGTTGATCAGCGATTGCGTCGCCTATCGTAAGGATGGAGAGCGGCTGATATTTACCCGCCAGATGTTTCAGGGGAAATTTGCCGCCGACGTCTCCTTCACCTGCGACCCGCCCCACCTTGCCACCTTTCAGGCAGGCTCCTATCGGGGCGACCAGGCGGAAATGGGCGCCAGTCCCGCCAGCATAGAAAAAGTCAGCGTAAATATCGATGACAGCGCAGTGCGCGTGAAGCCGCTTGAGGTCTTTAAGGAAGCCAAGCAGGCGGTGGACCTTACCCAGGCGGAGGTCATCGTCTCCGTGGGCCGTGGAATCAAAGAGCAGAAGAACATCGAACTCGCCAGGCAACTGGCGGAGGCTTTGGGCGGAGAGATCGCCGCCTCGCGTCCCATCTGCGATTCCGGCTGGCTTCCCATGGACCGTCAGGTCGGCTCTTCCGGCCAGACCGTTGCCCCCAAAGTTTACATTGCGCTCGGCATCAGTGGCGCGATCCAGCATATCGTCGGCATGAAGGGCGCGCGCAGCATCATTGCCATTAATAAAGATGCCGAGGCCCCCATCTTCGAGATTGCGGATTATGGGGTGGTCGGCAATCTTTTTGACAT
>CAZONJ010000079.1:8035-9741 GCA_964581225.1 uncultured Terriglobales bacterium
TCCGCAAACCTCTCGAAATTCCTGACCGTCCGCAGATGCAGGCGGACGTGGTGATTGTCGGCGGCGGTCCCGCCGGCATGGCCTGTGCGCTGCGCCTGTCGCAACTGATCGACGAGCACAACGCCAAGCATCCCGAAGCGCCCATCAGCAAAGAAAACATTTACGTGCTGGAAAAGGCGCGCGAGGTAGGCCAGCACTGCCTCTCGGGCGCGCTGCTCGATCCTCGCTCCATGCGCGAGCTGCTGCCCGGCTTTGAGAAGGAAGCGCCCATCGAGGCCGAGGTCGGCAAAGAGGCGGTTTATTTTCTGACCGAGAAATCCAGCTTCAAGTTTCCCATCACCCCGCCCCCGCTGCGCGACCATGGCAATTATGTAATATCCATCAACCGCTTCGTGAAATGGATGGGAGAGAAGGTGGAGCAGGCCGGGATCACCATCTTCAGCGGCTTTGCCGGCTCCGAGCTGCTGGTGGAAGACAACAAAGTCATTGGGGTGCGCACCGACGATAAGGGAGTGGATAAGCGCAACCAGCCTAAATCCAACTTTGAGCCTGGCTACGACCTCCACGCCAAAATCACCGTCCTTTGTGAAGGCCCTCGCGGCTCGCTGACCAAGCAGCTTATCGGACGCTTTGACCTTGACCGGCATCGCAATCCTCAGACCTATGGTGTTGGAGTGAAAGAGCTCTGGGAGCTCCCCGCCGGACGCCTCGCGCCCGGCGAGGTGATCTACACCATGGGCTGGCCGCTGACTAATGAGGAATATGGCGGAGCATGGATCTATGGCGGCAAAAACAATATCGCTTCTCTAGGTTTCGTCACCGGACTCGACTACAAGGATCCGCGCCTCGATCCGCATCATGTGATGCAAACCTTCAAGACGCATCCATTTGTCCGCAAGCTGCTGGAAGGCGGCAAGCTGGTGCGCTACGGCGCCAAGTCGCTGCCATACGGCGGCTGGTTCGCGGTTCCACCGCTGGGAGGAGATGGATGGATGATTACCGGCGACTCCGCCGGCCTCCTCAACTCTCAGCGCCTGAAGGGCATCCATCTGGCGATCAAGAGCGGCATGCTGGCCGCCGAGACCGCATTCGAATCCCTGCTGGCCAATGACCACTCGCGGGCGCAGCTTGAAAAATATCAGCAGCGGGTCGAGGCAAGCTGGATCAAAGAGGAGCTGTGGAAGGTCCGCAACTTTCATCAGGGCTTCGAGAATGGGACTTTGGAAGGCTTTATCCATGCCGGGCTGCAGCAGCTTACCGGCGGACGCGGCCTGCATGAGCGCTATGCCTCGCACTCCGGCCATGAGCGCCTGCAGCAGATCAACCTGCTGCCCACCGGCGGCTATGGTCGCGAACACATGCTGGGGCCGATCAAAGGCGATGGCAAGCTCACCTTCGACAAGCTGAATGACGTCTACCACTCCGGGACCAAGCACGACGACGATCAGCCCGCCCATCTGGTGATCCACGATACCGATATCTGCAATACCCGCTGCACCGTGGAGTACGGCAACCCCTGCCAGCACTTCTGCCCAGCCAAGGTTTACGAGATGGTAGACGCCTCCGATATGCCCGGAGCAAAGCAGATCACAGTAAACTTCGCCAACTGCGTCCATTGCAAGACCTGCGACATCATGGATCCATACCAGATCATTACCTGGGTGCCGCCCGAGGGTGGCGGCGGCCCGAATTACGATGGCATGTAG
>CAZONJ010000079.1:9841-15631 GCA_964581225.1 uncultured Terriglobales bacterium
CATTACCTGGGTGCCGCCCGAGGGTGGCGGCGGCCCGAATTACGATGGCATGTAGCCTCCCACCCGATGCTATTCGAGTGCAAGTCCTTGCCTTATTTTTTTGAAAATTGCGGTAGTGCTGCGGTTTGAATTGATCGAACTTAGTTGATCTCGAAAAATAAGCTTGAGCGGTTTATCACCACTTCAAAATTTGGATCACCATTCCATAACGTTGCTTTGACGGTCTCAAAATAAGCAATCTGCGGTTGAGCGGAAGTGCCGGAAAAAATATAGGTGTTTTGATTGGGGATCGTAATACCGAGCTGGCCAGCAAGAGAGGCGGGGAATAGGCAGATGTCCGCCCCTGAATCAACCAGTGCATATATGACGATATGCTTACCGTCTTTTTCCAATCCAACGGCGCACATGGGCCTGGCAAATGACTGCCTATTCGGGAATGCGGCATCCGGCTTTGCCGGTAATTTTACGTACGGGAATTTCATTTGTGGTTAGAGCACGAGCGCACTGACCGGAGGAACTTTCATCACTACGGGGTTTTCCTCGCCTTGCTCCTTGGCGGCTTTAATCGCTTCATCTAAACTCTTTGCCGTAGCCACAATGCGCTCTTGCCCACGAGAAAGGGCGATCCAATCTCCTGCGGGAGCGTCTTTTAGGACCGTCGTGAGATCAATGGGTGACATGATAGGACTTCTCTCTGAACGCCATAATCTTCCGAGAGGCGGGGAATGTCAAGGTTATGTTGTAACAGGCTAGTAGCCGGATGTAGCAATTTAAGCGGCGAAGCAGTTCTTCTATTGTCACCGGTGATCCGTCGTACTGCTATCCAAAATTGCACCCTGACCTGCAGATTTCCCATCCAAGCCTATAATAGAGACGTTGGTTTCCGACCGTTCCGGCCTGAGGGTCTTCTTACGATGCCTGGCCGCAACGGCGGCGCTGGATGCCTATAGCATTCCAGCCGAGGGTAGTGGTGGAAACGCCAGTGCCTCCCATTTTGGAAAGGAAACCCATCCCGGCAAGTGTCATCCCTTTCGCGATGCCCTTTCTGGAAGGGTCCTCCTTTTCGATAACCAGTGTTCCTGCGGTTTTTGCGATTCGCCCCTGGCAATCGCGAACCGCACATTTGCTCCATTCGTCTGCCATGACTTTGCGCGACAAACACGGGCGCTTCATCACCGATCTGCGGATCTCCATCACCGACCGCTGCAACTACCGCTGCGTCTACTGCCGCACCGGAACTGAGGGCGCGCAGTATGCCGAGTTAAGTTTTGCGGACTACCTGCGCATGGTCCGCGTCTTCGTTGGGCTGGGGATTGAAAAAGTGCGGATCACCGGCGGCGAGCCTCTGCTGCGCCGGGGCGTGGTGGACTTTGTCCATGAAGTCTCGCAGCTTCGTACCCTCCATGGCGGCAAGCTGGACATTGCCATCACCACCAATGGTCATCTGCTGGCCGAAATGGCCGGACCCCTGGCGAAGGCTGGGCTGAACCGCATTACGGTGAGCATGGATGCGGTCGATCCGGAAAAATTCGCGCGCATTACCCGGGTGCAGAACGGCTCCGAAAACGTTCTGGCGGGAATTCGCGCCGCCAAACGCGCCGGAATGGACCCGGTGAAGGTGAATTGCGTTTTGCTGCGCGGCTTCAATGACGACCAGATCGTGGAGTTCGGCAAGTTCTCGCGCCAGGAAGGAGTGGTCGTCCGCTTTATCGAGTTCATGCCGCTCGAAGAAGACCGCGTCTGGAGCCCGCAGATTGTGGTCACCCTGGACGAGATCGTCAGCCAATTATCCAGCTTCAAGCCTCTGCGGCCATTGCCTCCCAATGCCGCCAGCGAAACCGCGCGCCGCTATACCTTTGAAGATGGAGTGGGAGAAATCGGCATCATCGCCCCGGTCTCCCACCCGTTCTGCGGACACTGCTCCCGGGTGCGCATCACCTCCGACGGCAAGATTCGTACCTGCCTCTTCTCCCTCTTCGATCATGACCTCTATGCCATCATGCGGCGGGGCGGCGGAGATGAAGAGATGATTGCCTTCATCCATAAAGTGATGGAGCAGAAAGAAGCGCGCCATCATATCGGCGAGCCCGGATTCATGCAGCCTTCGCGCAGCATGGTGCACATCGGCGGATAAGCGGAATATTGAAAACTTCATTGCGCAGGCAGCGGGTCTGACTGCGCGGCAGACTCTGGCGGGGTCTCTGTCTGCCTCTCGCCCCGGTAAACTCGCGAGATGCCGCGCACGATCCTGCGCACCGGGAAATGTCCCTGCTCATCGGCAAAGAATATCTCCCCGACGCGGCTGCTGCGGTAATACCACTGCTTGAACAGCGCCAGCTCTTCGCACCGTTCGGGGTTTGAGAGCTTCTCCCGCTTCTCGATAGACGCAATCGCCTCCAGCACCCGCGCATCGAAGCTCTTTTGCGCTCCGGCGGAGGCATTCTCTTCCGGCGCCGCTTGCGGCAGGTGAGGATAGGCATAGAGCGAAGTCGATCCCGCCGCCGCGTTGGGATGGAGCATCTGCTGCACGGAAAACAACGCTGGCCCCTGGATTGCCCCACCGCATACCTCGAACAGCGCCACCGTCTCGGGCGTGGCCGATGGTTGGACGATCAGCGCGTGAAGACGGTCGATCCGGCGCACGATCTCCGGCAGGCCGCTCACCGCCGCCTTCACCTTATCGATGCGGGCATGGAGCGCCGCCGCCCGCTCAAAATCCAGGCTGGCCGAGGCCTCATCGCGCTGCTGCGCCAGCTGGCTTACCACCGACGCTCCCCGGCTATCGAGATACTCCTGCACCTTGCGCGTTTCGGCAAAATATTCTTCGTCGCTGCACCCTTGGAAGCATGGCGCCAGGCACATCTTCATCTCGGAATAAATGCAGCCGGGAAATTTGGGGTCGGGATGGAGATCGTCGGTGCAGCGGCGGCTCTTAAAAAGATCGAGCACATCGTTCAGGAATTTGTCGGCGGCGGCTTTGGAGAGAAACGGCCCATAATAGACGGATTTGCCGCCAATCTTTCCCAGGCGGCGGCTCACATAAGCCCGCGGGTAGGCATTCTCCCAGTTGATCTTTACCAGCGCGGGAGTCGCCAGCTTGATGCGCCGGAGATAGTTCTCGGGAAACGACTCGCGCAGCACGCGATAAAGCAGCAGGCGCGATTCGAAATCGGATCCGGTAAGCGTGTATTCGATGTGCGCCACCCGCTCCCGCAGGTTCAGCCTCCGGCTCTGCGCTTCGGCGGGCGCAAGCAGCCGCGTCAGACGCTTCCTTAAATCGGCGGTCTTGCTGATGTAAGGCTCGGCCTCAGCGTTGTGGCCGCGCAGCAGAAATACAGCAGGCTTGGCGGGGACCTGCGCCAGCGCCTCTGCGGAGCTCTCAGCTGCGAATGGAAGGGAATGCGCCAGCACATTGTTAGTCTAGTGCGACTTGGTGCGGGAAAAGAAAGCTTTTATCCGGAGCGGAATCCGCGCCAGCACGGGAACCCCGCCCTGGCCGCTCACTTCTGCGTGTCAGTCAGCACTCGAACTATCGCCGGATGCAGCTCCCATAAGGTCCGCACTTTAGAGCTGCCGCGCCGCTCCCAAAGCGGGTGGGATTCATCGCGGAAGGCCAGGCCAACTACCTCTACCGGAATGGGGCTTGCCAGCTCCTGATTGGCGTCCGTCAGCTTAAATCCCGCTTGCGCCAGCTTGGAATAATATTCCCGCCGCGCCGGACAATAGCTGCTCATCCCCGGCGTCTCCACAATCATTCGCGGCGCCCTCTTGTCCGGCTGCTCCGAGATCTCTATGTGCAGGTCGCAGTCGCCCTGGCGTAAGAAGCTCGATTGCAGGTAGGCCTTCCGGATGTGAAACAGCGTCAGCTCTCTTCCGCTGCGCGGGGCGCGCGCATCCGGAGTCTTGCCTTCGGGCCAGTGCAGGACCTGCTCTACGGTCAAGTCTTGCATCGCGGAGTCCTTCGGCAGGGAGACATTCTTGACTTCGATACGCCAGTCCTGGGGCGAGACATCCTCCGGCTTGCAATTACAAAGTATATCTTCCCCAATCGGGGTACCCGGCTTCGAGGGGCGTGCAGGATCGTTGCAGGAGAGAAGCAGTAGGGCGCCGGAACAGAGCGCAGCGCGGATCGGCAGTCGGGAAAATCGCATTCCGGCAATTGTAGTGGATGGAGGGAAGAAGAGATGGCGAGAGCGCGAATGCTTCACGCCATTAACGGAAATTTGCGCTCTGCACATGCTGGCGGAAGTCGCTGCCCTGGAGCTCGACTTTGCGGCACATCTCATGCAGCCGGGAGCGCATGCGCTCGCCAATGCGGTCACCCAGGGTCTCTTCACGCGCCGCCCGTCTTTCCCGCGTATCGCGCCCCGCCATTTCGCTTCCGCCCGCAGGCTGGTCGGCAAAATTAGTAGTGATGATGGTGGTGCGCTTGTCGTTATACCGGGTATTGAGGATGTGGCTCACCGTGTCCCAAACCCATTCGGTGGGCTTTACCGCGCCTAGCTCGTCGAGCACCAGCACCTCGGCGTCGAAGACCGGACGCAGCACGTCCAGCTCAGTCGTGTTTACGCTGGCATTGTAGGAGTTCTGGATCTCCTTCAGCAGCTCACGATAATCGTAAAACAGGCAATCGGCGTTCTTTTGCAGCATCAGCTCGCGGATCAGGCCGACGGCCAGATGCGTCTTGCCCACCCCAATGCCTCCAACCAGCAGCAACCCGGCATTCTCCAGCGGGTATTCCTCGACAAAGCGCCCTGCCTGCAGCCGCGCCGATGCCAGCGAGGAGTTTGCCCCGGTAAAATCGGTGTCGAAGTTCGAGAGCGAACAGTGCTTGTAACGGGACGGGATGCGGGCGCGCTCCAGCAGGCGCTCGCCCCAGTTTCCCAGGCGGCAATCGCAGCGCGTCACCCGCGATGGGCCGTCTTCCCCACTTGAGATGGTCTTCCATCCCGACCCCTGGCATGATGGACATTCGGCTTTTTGGCTTGCCGGCAAGAACGGCCTCACTACAAAGAAATTTTATCGGCTGTGGGCGTAGCGATGGGTTTACGATAGCATGTTTCCCCAAGCCGGGCTGGATCTTTGCCCGGTGGAAAACAGGGCAGGCCAAGTGGAAAAAAGAGCGGAGAAAGACAGTCGCGCGAACGGCGAGGATCCTTTCACTGGCAGTTTCCGTCGTTTCTCTTCCTCTGCTTTGCGCAAACCCTGGCCTTCCTGGTGCATCTCTATGGCATTAAGAAAAAATCTACGAGGCGAACCATGCTGAAATTTTTGGCCGGAGTTGGAATCGGTTATGGAATAGGTCTTTTGATCGCCCCAGCGCGGGGCGAGGAAACCCGTCAGAAGCTGGCGGAGCAGGCCGAACGGGTTGCAGAACTGCCCAAACAGAAGACAGTTGAGAAGCTGGAGGAGAGCAAAGTGACCATCGGAGCTGCCGGAGAGAAAATCGGACGCCAGGTGGCCGAAGCCGCAGTCGATACCCTGAAAGAGCGCTTGGCCAGCACGCCGAGTGAAGAGCAGACCGCATAAGCAGCAGGATTGTTCCGGCAGCTTATTGGAGTTTCAAGTTGCCAGTTTCAAGTTTCAAAAGCGGGGATGACCTGGAGTGAAGCGGCTCATACAAAAACCGAATCGCGGCTACATCCGTCATCCAGAGTGCCGCTCATTAAACGCGAGAATCGCTGTTTCCGGCTTGTTAATTCGACAATCAAAGGGCCGGGAATCGCTAGGGCATAAATCCCGAGCGAGCTTCTGCCTTTGAAACTGGAAACTCGAAACTGCTTTAAAGAG
>CAZONJ010000080.1:0-4397 GCA_964581225.1 uncultured Terriglobales bacterium
GTGTAGTCCGCGGAAAGGTGTACGGTCGAGAGTGGCCCGGAGCCTTCGCGCTGGATCGATACTTGGCCGGGCATCAGCTTAATACCATACCTGTGGGCGCTGCGGAGGACAGCATTTCGGAAATCCTCATCCGAGTTCGGCGCAGAATACCCGACCCTGGCGCCAAGTTGTGAGGTAAGGTCATTGATATCGTCTTGCAGCTCAATGCTGGCCAGCTCACATGCGGCAACTTGCCAGCCGACGCTGAACGCCCCAGCAAGAACGGCGAGTCCCAGCACGATTTTAATTTTTCTCATGGCGCGATCGGCATGTCCTTCCTGGGCGTTCTCTTGAGCATACGACAAAATCCTTTCTGTCCCACCTCCGCTTCGATCTGGGCGTGCTCATGTCCCAAGGTGTAGTTTTGCTCGCGATTCGGTTATGATGCTTCTGCCTCTATCTTAACTAAAGGTTCAGCCATGCCGACCAAGACCCCAGCAAAGAAGCCGAAGCCTGTGAAGGCGGCGAAATACGATCCACTTGATCCCGGGCGGGTGGAGGAGATACTTAAGCGTCTGGAAAGCATGTATCCCAGCGCGACTTGCGCGCTGCATCACAAGAATGCGTGGGAGCTGCTGGTAGCGACCATCCTCTCCGCGCAATGCACCGATGTGCGGGTGAACATGGTCACGCCGGGATTATTCAAGAAGTATCCCAGCCCCAAAGACTTTGCCGCGCTGCAGCCGGAAGAGTTGGAGCCGGAGATCCGCTCCACCGGCTTTTACCGGAACAAAGCCAAATCGGTGGTGGGGGCGGCGCGGAAAATTGTGGAAGAGTTTGGCGGGAAAGTCCCACAAACCATGGAAGAGCTTACTTCCCTTCCCGGCGCGGCGCGCAAGACCGCCAACGTCGTGCTCGGCACCTGGTTTAAAAAAGCCGAAGGCGTGGTGGTGGACACTCATGTGCACCGCATCTCGCGCCGTCTTGAACTCACGAAGAGCGACGAGCCGAAAAAAATCGAAGAGGACCTGATGCAGGTGGTTCCGCGTGAGCAGTGGATCGACTTCGCCCATCGCGTGATCTGGCACGGACGCGCTCTCTGCGTCGCCCGCAAGCCCAAGTGCGCCGACTGCAAGCTGGAGAACATCTGCCACGCCGCCGATAAAACCTGGAGCACGGTCGCAATCCATAAATCCGCAAAATAGTCAGGAAGCCAATATGCGAAATGAAGAGGAGCTTCTGAAAGCTGCGATCGAGGAGGCCAGGCTCGGCCTCTCCGAAGGCGGCATCCCGATCGGCGCTGTGCTGGCCGATGCTGAGGGCAACATCGTCGCGCGCGGCCACAACCTGCGCGTCCAGAGCGGAGACCCCACCGCCCATGCCGAGGTGGTCTGCATCCGCAATGCCGGACGCCGTACCGATTGGCATCGCCTGCTGCTGGTAAGCACACTGAGTCCATGCGTGATGTGCACCGGGACTGTCTTGCTCTTTGGGATCCCCGAAGTGATTGCCGGGGAAAACAAAAATTTTCGCGGCGCGGAGTATCTCTTCGACTCGCATGGCGTGGAGTACACTACGATAAACCATGCGGAATGCATAGAGATGATGCGGTCGTTCATTCAATCTCATCCCGCGCTGTGGAATGAAGATATTGGAATTGCCGAGGCCTGATTGGAGGCTCGGGCGAATCGCCCGATAGGACTTTGTTATAACGGACCGGCAGCTCACCCATGTTAAAATAGAGCTTCCCATGGCCATAATCCAACGCAGGAAGAGCTATACCGCGAATGTGGGCGGCGTCCGTGTGGGCAGCGATGTCCCGGTGGTTGTCCAGTCGATGACCAACACCGATACCGCCGATGTGCAAGGCACGATCAAGCAGGTTGCCGCCCTGGCGCGCGCCGGCTCCGAACTGGTGCGCGTCACCGTGAACAATGAGGCAGCGGCCCAGGCCGTGCCCCACATCGTCGAAGGGCTCAGGCAGATGGGCTTCCAGACGCCCATTATCGGCGACTTCCACTACAACGGCCACATCCTGCTTACGAAATATCCGGCCTGCGCCCGCGCCCTGGCGAAGTATCGTATCAATCCCGGCAACGCCAGCATTGGCAGAAAAGACGATGACAACTTCGCCACTATGATCAAAGTGGCGGTCGAAAACCAGCGCCCGGTGCGCATTGGGGTGAATTGGGGATCGCTGGACCAGCAACTGCTGACCCGCATGATGGACGAAAACTCGCGCAGCGCCGATCCGAAAGACGCCCGCGAGGTCACTATGGAGGCGATGGTCGTCAGCGCGTTGCGCTCCGCCGAGATTGCGCAGAAGCACGGCTTGCGCCAGGACCAGATCATCATCAGCGCGAAGGTAAGCGGCGTACAGGACCTGATCGATGTTTACGAAAACCTTGCCGCCCGCTGCGAGTATCCCCTGCATCTGGGTCTCACCGAGGCGGGCATGGGAATGAAAGGTATTGTGGCGTCGGCTGCGGGGTTGGCGCCCTTATTGATGAAGGGCATCGGCGACACCATCCGCGTCTCGCTCACGCCCGCGCCGAATGGCGATCGCACCGAAGAGGTGCTGGTCGCACAACAGATTCTGCAATCCCTCAGCATCCGCAGCTTTACCCCGCAGGTCACCGCGTGTCCGGGATGCGGTCGCACTACCAGCACCTTCTTCCAGGAGATGGCGGAGCAGATCCAGAGTTACCTGCGTACCAGCATGCCGGTATGGAAAGAAAAGTATCCTGGCGTAGAAGAGATGAAGCTGGCAGTAATGGGATGCGTGGTAAACGGTCCGGGCGAGTCAAAACATGCCAACATCGGCATCTCGCTGCCAGGGACCTTTGAAGAGCCGAAA
This sequence comes from uncultured Terriglobales bacterium, assembly GCA_964581225.1. Lineage (GTDB taxonomy): Bacteria > Acidobacteriota > Terriglobia > Terriglobales > Acidobacteriaceae > CAYTQA01. Next base: position 2,837 of record CAZONJ010000080.1, read on the forward strand.
GCTCCGGTATTCGTGGACGGCCGCTTGATGGTCACGCTGAAAGGCGACTACATCGTGCCGGAATTTATTAAGATCCTCGATGAATACGTGGAGTCGCGCTACGGAAGCGCTGCCGCCCAAAAGGCCGAGTTCGCGACCCGCGGCTAGGTTTCTGCGCGATTTGAATCAGCGTGTGCGGCGAATACGGAAGGCGCCTTTCCGTAGCCGGAGCTGAACAAATGCAGGTTTGCCATGTGGTTTACCGAAGCAGCAGAAATGCGGTCCCCATCCAAGCTATGAATACTGCCAGATTAATGGATACCCGGAATAAAGTGCTGTCGTAAAGGTTGTTATATTTCCCGTCAAACATGTTTCTTCTCCTTTCCTACCTTGGACGTGCCATCTGTCCGTTGGTTAGTAGATACGCAAAATAAACTTTGCGGTTCCATCTTCATCTTAAGAATATAAAGTTTGTTCGCATGAAAGCCTCGGTGAGAAGCTGTTCTGTATACAAATATAGCGTCCGATTATGAACAGCAGATTTCAATCCGGCGAAGAGAGGATAACGAAGGTAATTACCGCGCTCTAATGCGATGCGCGGAGGTCCGCGAAGCCTTGATTTTTTTGAATAGCGGGCCGCCAGAGCAGCTAAAGCAAGCGCAGCTAATACAGCGCCGCGATCACGCGATAACCGCTGAATCCCTGCGCAGGATGCCGGGCGCACACCCCAATTTCGATCCGGCTTATATTGGACGCTACGATCTGGCTGCGCAACACCTCCGGCACGTTATGAAGGTCGGAGGTGGTGTAGTTGAAGATATATTGCGGCTGCGCTCCGTTTGCATTGCGCGGCAACTTGGCGCTGGCCTCGTCCGCGCAGGCGATTTTTTCCAGCGTACGTACTGAGACGATATGCGCAGGCCGCACTCGACGGCCCTGCCTCAAATTGTTGTAAGCGGAAATCACTTCGTCGGCAGCCTGACCTCCGGAGTACCGGGTTACGCCATGGGCAAAATCCTGCGTGGCGTAGAGACGGCCGCCGACGCGCGTGATCCCCACGCCCAACTGGTCATAACGAGGACTCAGCAGATTGGCGCGATGCGGCGGCGAGTGCATCCAGCCAGAGTGCAGGCCATCCACATCCTCGGCGAAGCCCACATTCTCCGCGTCGGCATCGAAGCTGGCGCCGCTTTGCGCTAATCGCTCTCCCAACTCCGCCTCTCCGTTGAATTGATGCGAAAGTTCATGCCGTTGCGCCATCTCGTCGGAATGGAGCCGCGCGGCAATTGCCAGGTTGTTGTTCCATTTAAATAACGGAAGACCCGCGTGGGCGCGCTCCTGATTTGCCAGCTCGAAGATGCGCCGCTCCATGTGCGGAATGCCTTCCCCGCTGCCACTCGCCGCAACGATGAGCGCCTCGGGACAAATCGGGCTGTAAAGCAGAAGAAGAGCAAACGTCGTCAGCCAAAGCACTGGGGTTTTGAACACAATATTTCCTTTTAAGAATTCACTTTATCATTGTAGGGACCAGTTTCGAGTTTCAACTTTCCGCGAATTTGTGAAAGAGTACGGAACAAATATC
>CAZONJ010000080.1:4497-15542 GCA_964581225.1 uncultured Terriglobales bacterium
CCGGTTTCAAAAGCCTATAATGCCAACGCAACGAAGGTCCCGTTTTTGAAACTTCAAACTTCTTCCATCAGTTAATATGGTTTTTGCACATGCGAATCCTGCGCTATAACCCGCTTGCGACCGCCGGATTAGTCCTGGTATTGCTCTTCGTGGTGTGCGCGTTGTTCTCCCCCTGGATCGCGCATCAGGACCCCGCCTATCTCAATCTTGCTCAGCGTTTGAATCCGCCTTCGCGGGCGCACTGGTTTGGGACCGACGAGCTGGGCCGCGACATCTTTGCCCGCGTAATTTACGGCTCGCGCATCTCCATGCTGGTAGGCATCAGCGTGGTAGCGGGATCGCTCCTCTTTGGCCTGATCTTCGGCTCGATCGCGGGCTACTATGGGGGGCGCATCGACCGGTTCTTCAATATCGTCGTGATGAATGCCTTTCTTTCCTTTCCCGGAATTCTCCTGGCAATCGCCTTCGTCGCATTTCTCGGACCGGGTTTATTCAACCTGATTCTCGCCCTGGTAATTGGGGGATGGGTGGGCTATGCGCGCCTGGTGCGGGCGCAGGTGCTGGCGGTCCGCGAGCGCGAATTTGTGGAGGCGGCCCGGGCTCTGGGGGCCAGTGATTGGCGCATCATCGTACGCCATATCCTTCCCAATATTATTCAGCCGGTAATCGTGCAGGCGGCCATCGGCATGGCTGGAGCCGTCCTGGCGGAGGCCACCATGAGTTTTCTGGGTTTAGGAGTGCCGCCGCCCGTCGCCAGTTGGGGCTCGATGCTCAATGACGGGCGCTCCCATCTCTTCGACGCTCCGCATCTCGTGCTCTTCCCTGCCGCGGCTGTAATGCTGGCAGTGCTTTCCTTCAACTTTATTGGGGACGCGCTGCGCGACTTTCTCGATCCGCGCTCCCGCATCGCCGCCGGTCTTTAGAATGTGCCCGCCTCCAGTGAAATTCGCATCGGCGTAATCTCCGACACTCACGGCCTGCTTCGCCCGGAGGCCATGGACGCGCTGCGCGGCTCCGACTTCATTTTCCACGCCGGAGACGTGGGAGACCACGCAATCCTTCCGCAACTCGAGAAAATCGCGCCGCTCACCGCCATTCGGGGAAACATCGACACCGGACAGTGGGCTGTAAGGCTGCCCGAAACCGCAGTCGTGAAGATAGCTGGCATCTCCATATTTATGGTCCACGACGTCAAACAGCTCGCAATATCTCCGGACCGGGAGGGACATGGAGCAGTCGTTTACGGCCACTCCCACCAGCCACTCAGCGAACTGCGCAACGGAGTGCTCTTCTTCAATGCCGGAAGCGCCGGCCCCAGAAGATTTCGCCTGCCTATCTCCGTGGGAAAGATAACGATTCAAGACGGACGAATTCGTGGCGAGATCGTTTTGCTGAAGATTTGAATAAGTCGAAGATTCAATAAAATGCCGGCCAAGCAAAAAGCCCTCGCCGATGTAGACGAGGGCTTCCTGGTTTGAGAATCCTGCTAGCTTACTTTGGCAAAGATGATGACCAGCGTGTAGAGCGCGAGCGACTCGATCAGCGCCAGACCAAGAATCAGCGCGAGCTGAATTCCAGGACGAGCTCCGGGGTTGCGGGCCAGCGCTTCTGTGGCGGCGGCGGTTGCGCGTCCCTGGCCGAGACCGCACAGGCCGGAGGCGATGGCCATGCCGATTCCGGCGGCAATCGGGACCGCCCAGCCTTTGGCGGCTGCGGCTGCATCTGCGCCTGAAGTTTGGGCAAATACTGGCGCGGCGATAAAGAGCACCGCCATCACCAGAACTATGAAGGTGAGTTTACGCATTGCTTTTTCTCCTTACTCAATGAATTGCTGCCAGTGGGTGGTTGACGTTCACCGTGCTGACGCCCTCACGCTTGCAGCGGGTACTGCGAAACCTATTTACCTCTCAAATCTCAACCTTTTAGTGCTCCTCCGCCACCGCGCCGGCCAGATACACCGTCGCCAGCAGGACGAAGATATATGCCTGCAGAAACGAGACCCCGATATGCAGGAAGAGAAAGAGCACCGGGATTCCGATCGGCACCAGCGAGAAGAATACCATCGTCACCAGGTCGCCGGCATACATGTTGGCGTAAAGACGGATGGTGAGAGACATCATGCGGGCCAGGTGACTGATGATCTCAATGGGGACCATCAGAACCGCCAACACCGGCATTGGCCCGACAAAGTGCGCGGCGTACTTGAGCGGCCCCTGCTTACGGATCCCGTGATAGTGATAGTAAAGCCAAGCGACGATCGCGCATCCCAGGGGGACCGAAGGCGATGCAGTGGGTGAGTCGAAGCCCGGGACCAGTCCTAACAGGTTTCCGACCAGGATGAACAGCCCTAATGTGACCAGAAACGGCGTGAAATGTTCGCTATGATGGCCGATGATCTCTTCGCTCTGATGGTTGACAAACCCTTCGGTGCCTTCTATCACGTGCTGCAGCCCGCCAGGACTTTCCACCGACAGCCTGGCCCGCACCAGCAGGAAGAAGAGTATCAAGATGCCGAAGACCAGCATCTGCATGGCCACAAAGTTATTGATGGGCGCAGCCGGATCGTAAGTAAATAGCGGGTGCGCACCGGCCGGAATCCGGTCAATGGAGGTCGCCCCCAGCGCCTTCATCAGGGATGCGGCGACGCCGCCAAAGATCCGGTTCATCAGCTGCGTAAAAATTAATTGCTCGTGCATTCTGAAGAGATTGGCCCCAAATCGAATTTAGACTCTAAAGTCCTTTGCGAAGAGAGACATACAGCTCATAAACCGCCTCGCACAGGATCGCTGCCGCCGGCAAAAACAGGCCCGCAAAGAGGCCGTACAAGCTCAAGGCAGAACTCTTGAATATAACATACGCGCCTACCGCGACCAACCCGTAACGCAGCAGGAAACGGGAGACCAAACCGCCGCGTTTATCGCCGGTCGCGATGACCCGTTCGGTAAAAGCCACGACCAGCCGCTTCAGCCAGACAAAGTTGATTGCGGAAATCAGGCCACCCAGAAAGAATGAGAGCGCCACCCATCTGCCGAAGCGCGCCCAGATAATCGGGGTAAGGACAACCAGCAGGACGATAACGTCCGTCTTGATCCGTTCATAGGCGTTGGCGTAGAAGAGCTCGGCTTCGGGCGCCGTGGAAGCGTCCCCGTTTGGCGAAGGCGAGGGCGGTATCTCCGAGTCACTCATCGCTGGGAGCTTTCAACGCGGTGCGGAAGAGCTGAACGAAGCCTGCCGCAATTCCAAACAGGAGCCCTGCCAGATAGAGCCAGTGCGTATGCAGCCAGCGGTCCAGCAGCTTGCCAAAGACCCATCCTATAAACGTTGCCGCCGGCAATAATGCGCCCAGCTGGACGTAGCGTTCAATCTCCACCCATTTGGTCTTGCCCGAATTACCCGCGGGCCCTTGATCGGAGCTCATCTCTCACACTCTCGTATATTCATTCTCGCCTAAATGCCGCCGATTGGCATAGGAATAAAGATTTGCGAATTCGCGACTGAAACCATCTGCGCTTCGTCTCTCTCGCCCATCGCCTTCGATATAATCTTCAGGGTCACCAATCCATGCGGAATGCGGCGCTAGAAACAGGTGCAAGTGTCATTCGAAGAAAGTACATACCAGCTTCGCCAGGAGAAGCTTCGGCAGATCGAGACCCTGGGACAGGAAAGATACCCTCATAAATTCGAGGCCACGCATAGCATCCCGGAGGTGCTAGAAAAATACGACAAGCCGGCCGAGGAGCTTGACGCTAACCGCGTTCAGCTAAGTATTGCGGGCAGGCTCATGTCGATCCGCGGCCAGGGCAAGGCGGGCTTCGCCCATCTGCAACAAAACGGCAAACGCCTGCAGATCTATGTCCGCCTCGACGCGGTTGAGGAAAAGGGCTTTCAGCTTTATAAGCTGCTGGACCTCGGCGACTACATTGGCGTGAGCGGCTATTTATTCCGCACCCGCACCGGCGAGCTTTCGGTCCACGTGGAGCGGATTACCTTCCTCGCCAAGGCCCTGCTGCCCCTGCCGGAGAAGTACCACGGCCTCTCCGATGTCGAGCTGCGCTATCGCCAGCGCTATGTGGACCTCACCATGAGTCCCGACGTTCGCGAAGTTTTTATCAAGCGCGGCAAAGTAGTGCAGGCCATCCGGCGCTTTCTTGACTCGCGCGGCTTTGTTGAAGTAGAGACGCCGATGATGCAGCCGATTGCCGGCGGAGCCGCGGCGCGGCCGTTCACCACCCATCACAATACCCTGGATATCGACCTCTACCTGCGCATCGCTCCCGAGCTTTATCTCAAGCGCCTGATTGTGGGCGGCCTGGAGCGCGTCTATGAGATCAATCGCAACTTCCGCAATGAGGGGATCTCGACCCAGCATAATCCGGAATTCACCATGCTGGAGTTCTACCAGTCGTATGCCGATTACAACGACCTGATGGCGCTCACCGAAGAGATGCTGGCGCAGGTGGCGCGCGACGTGAACGGCAGCACCAAAGCCACCTTCGGCGAGCATGAGATCGATTTTGCCAACTGGCAGCGGCTCTCGATGCGCGAGGCGATCATCAAATACTGGCCCGAGACCGCCGGCAAAAAACCGGAGATGCCGGACTTCGCCACGCAGGAGTCAGTCAACGCGCTGGTGCGCAGGTTCAATGCCGCGCATACTCCGCACATGCCTTACGATCCCAAGGACCCGGGGGGAAAGACCATCGCCGGCCTCTTCGAGGCGGTGGCCGAAGAGCGTCTGATTCAGCCCACCATCCTCTATGACTTTCCGGTGGCGATCTCGCCGCTTTCCAAGAACAAGATAGACGAGCCGGAGTGGGTAGAGCGCTTCGAGATCTTCGTCGGCGGCCTGGAGATTGGAAACGCCTTCAGCGAGTTGAACGATCCTGAGGAGCAGCGGCGTCGATTTGAGCAGCAGCTATCGCAGCGCGAACGCGGCGACGAAGAGGCCCATGCGATGGACGAAGACTACATCCGCGCGCTCTCATTCGGCATGCCTCCCACCGGCGGCGAAGGGATCGGCATCGATCGCCTTACCATGCTGCTCACCAACTCCAAATCCATCCGCGATGTAATTTTATTTCCCCTGCTGCGTCCGGAAAAACCCAGCGAAGAGGGGCCGGCAGCCGAGACGCACTGAGTCCTCCGGCGCGCCACAGCATCCATTATTTATTGCATGTCGTTTAATTTTGACTCCAAAACCCGCCAGAAGCTTGGATACCGGCTCATCGACGTAATCAACCGGTATTTCGATTCCCTTCCCGACCGTCCAGTGCAATTGCCGGTAGAGCAGCGCGTTTTTGATGAGCTCCATGACGCCCTGCCGGAGATCGGCGAGGACGCGGCCAAGGTCCTCGATGAGGTCTGCGCGGAGCTGATCGACAAGGGCTTCCACGTTCCCAGCGCGAACTATTTTGGGCTGATGAACCCCACTCCCACCTATCTCGCCGTGCTTGCCGAAACGTTGGTGGCCGCGTTAAATCCGCAATTGGCGACTCTGGCCCGCTCACAGCTTGCCTCCAAAATCGAAGCCGAGACGGTGCGTTGGATCGGCGAGCGCGTCGGCTGGCCGGAAAGGCCGAATGAAGGCCATGCCTTTGCCGGCACCTTTACCAGTGGCGGCAACGAAGCCAATTTTACCGCCCTGGCGCTGGCCCTTAACTGGAAGTTTCCCGGAGTAGTCGAAGACGGAGTGGCCAGCCTGCGGCGTCCGCCCGTGGCCTACGCTTCGGCGGAGGCCCATCATTCACTGGACAAATCCTTTGGCTTGCTGGGGCTGGGGCGCAAGGCGCTGCGGCGGATTCCCGTCAACGATCGCATGCAGCTCGACTGCGAGCAGTTGGAGCGCGCCATTACGCAAGATCTGGCGGAGAGGCAAAAGCCGTTTTGCGTGGTCGCAACCGCCGGCACCACCAACTCCGGGGCCATCGATGACCTGCAAAAGCTGGCGGGCATCTGCGAGCGCTACGCATTGTGGCTGCACGTCGATGGCGCCTACGGAGCGGCGGCCATCTTCTCCCATAAGCATCGCCATCTCGTTGCCGGCATTGAGCGCGCGGATTCCATCACCATCGATCCCCACAAATGGCTGGCCATGCCCTTCGCGGCTGGGGTAATTCTGACCTCGCACGCCGGGATGCTGGAACAGACCTTCGCCGTCACTACTCCATACATGCCCAAGGTCTCCACCACCACGCTGATCGACAATTTCAAGATCAGCTCGCAATGGTCGCGCCGCATGAACTCGCTGAAGCTCTGGCTTACTTTGCGGGTGCATGGGCGCCAGGCTTACGAAGAGCTGATGGAGCGGCAGCTAGAGCTCACGCAAAGCTTTGCCTCCAAACTTCGCCAGTCCAAGCATTATGAGCTGGTGATCGATCCCGAGCTTACCATCCTTAATCTGCGGCTGAAGATCGCTGGGATGAAGGATTGCCCGGAGGAGAAGCGAATGGCCTTGCATAGCGCCATCGTGCATGAGGTCACAGCCGATGGCAAGCAGTGGATCTCGCTTACCCACGCCAATGGCCGCAGCGTGATTCGCGTGATGGTCATCAGCTATCTCACTGAAGAGCGGCATCTCGACGAATTGTTGCGCCGCCTCGATGCAGCGGCCGAGAAGTTAAGCAAGAAGGAACTCTCGGTGGCAAGATAGAAGATACTCCCCCAAGCTAAACGACAGAAGCTTCCGCGCCGCAACTTTGTCCATTGCTAGATATTTTGTCATCCTGAGCGCCGCGCGAGGCGAGCTTGCGGGCCAGCGCAAGCCGAAGGATCTGCAGTTGCTCGTATCGGCGGTGCTCTTCGCCGCAACAGAAGCGAGCTTCCTAATCCGCAGACAGCTCTGCCGGTTCAAACTTAAGTTGCAGGCCCTTGCGCGAGAACTCGCCCTCCCAACGCGCCACTACCAATGTCGCGATGCCGTTGCCGACCATGTTCACCAGGGCGCGAAACATGCTCATAAAACGGTCAATGCCTAAAATCAGCGCCATCCCCGAAACCGGGATGCTGGGAATCACCAGCAGCGTCCCCACCAGCGCGATGAAGGCCGCGCCCTGCACGCCGCTCGCCCCCTTCGAAGTGAGGACCGCCACCGCTAACAGCGTAAGCTGCTGCGCGAGCGACAGATGCGTATTCGTCGCCTGGGCCACAAAAAGCGCGGCCAGTGTCATGTAGAGGCTGCTTCCATCGGTATTGAAGGTGTAGCCGGTCGGAACTACCAGTCCCACCAGCGGCTTCGAACAACCCAGCTTATTCAGCTTTTCCATCAGCGTCGGAAGCGCCGTTTCCGAGGAGCTGGTGGCCAGTACCAGCAGTATCTCTTCCTTGATATACAACAGGAACTTAATGATGTTGAAGCCGGCGATGCGGGCGATCGCACCCAGCACTACCAGCACGAAGAAGATGCAGGTGGCATAAAAGATTGCGATCAGCCGGGCCAGAGGCCCCAAAGAGGCGATCCCATATTTACCTACCGTAAAGGCCATCGCGCCGAAGGCCCCAATCGGCGCAAACTTCATCAGTATTCTCACCACCTCAAAGACGGTTTGGGTCAACGCCTCCATGAAGGTCAGCACCGGCCGGCAGCGCTCCCCACCGGCGGATAAGGCGAAGCCAAACAACAGCGAGACCAGCAGCACTTCGAGGATGTCCCCTTTGGCGAAGGCATCGACCACGGTGTTGGGGATGATGTGCATCAGGAATTCGGGCACGCTCTGCGCCTTGGCCTGCCCGGCATACTCTGCCACTGCCCTGGTATCGAGGCTCGCCGGATCGATGTTGAAGCCCGCGCCCGGCCGCAACACGTTGCCAACAACTATGCCCAGCAGCAGGGCCAGAGTGGAAACAAGCTCGAAATACAGCAGGGCCTTGCCGCCAACCCTGCCGACTTTCTTCAGGTCCTGCATCCCGGCGATGCCGGTCACCACCGTGCAGAAGATGACCAGGGTGATAATCATCGTGATCAGCTTGATAAAAGCGTCGCCCAGCGGCTTCATGGCGGCGGCGGTGGTGGGACGAAAGTAGCCGAAGACGATCGCGATTGCGATCGCCACCAGCACCTGCACCCATAGCACGCTGTACCACGGCCTCTTGCGCGGCTCGGGAAGCGGATCGGGTTGATGCGCTCCGGGAACACTACCCATCAGCAACTCCTGGTTACAAGTGAGATGCTCGCATTACTAAATGCTCGTTATCAATAAAAGACTGTTGCAGCAATTCTTCCTGGCATAAATTTGTGCAGGTCTTTGAGGGGCCAAAAAGATCCCTTTGTAACTCTTGCATTATATGGAGTTGCAAAGAAAAAGAGCTGGCGGAGAGACAGGGATTCGAACCCTGGATACCCGTTAAGGTATACACGCTTTCCAAGCGTGCGCCTTCAGCCACTCGGCCATCTCTCCGCAGAGGTGGGGCTTGAGTGCGGCTGTTTTCTATTCTAGCGTATGCCGGCGGATTCGTGGATTTGCCGCGAGATTTATCGGTGGTAGCACTTACCCTTACACTGCGCTCCGCGTGGAATCCGCTCCGGCCCCGAGGACTTGCCGCTAGTAGCCCCGCGATTTATGGCTGGAACATACGAATAAATCGGTCGGGTCCCCGAGGGGACCACTAATATCTTTACATTGCGCTCGGCTTGACCCTGCGCGTCCCCTGCTGGGCTACAATCGTGATTGTGAAAAGCGCCGCCCAAAAAGCCGTCACCCAATTCGGTTGCCGCGCCGATCTTCCTGAAGAGAAGCCGTCCCTGACCTCCGCCGAGCGGGCCCTGGCCCACCTTCGGGAAAAGGACCCGGTGCTGGCGGCGATCATCGAGCGCGTCGGGCCATACAACATGCAATATCGCGAGCCGGTCTTTGCCACGCTGGTGCGCTCGATCGTCTTTCAGCAACTGCATGGCAAGGCGGCGACCACGATCTTCAATCGCCTGCTGGAAAAAGCGGGAGGCCAGCTCACGCCCGAATCCATCCTCAAGCTGCGCCCTCCGCAGATGCGCGCCGTCGGGCTCTCGCAGCAGAAGCTTACTTATATCCGCGACCTGGCCAAGAAGGTCAAGGCCGGCAAGGTGAGCTTTGAAAATCTGCCGCAGCTCACCGACGAAGAGGTAATCGCGCAGCTCACGCAAATCAAAGGCATTGGCGTATGGACGGCGCACATGTTCCTGATGTTTGCCTTGCGGCGAGAGAACGTTTTGCCGGTGGGCGATCTTGGCATCCGCGCCGCCATGCGCAAGGCCTACGGAATGAAGGTGCTGCCCAAGCCTATTACCATGCACCGGCTGGCCAGGGGATGGCATCCATACTGCTCGATCGCCTGCTGGTATATGTGGCGCTCGCTGGACCAGCCAGTGGAACTCTAGCTGGAGATTTTCTCTATCCAGAAGCGCCGCCGGATTCATTAAACGCCAGCCGGAGAGATGGACCGCGGGCGGAGGCGCATCCAATGGTGTATGCTATGCAGTTTTGGTCCACCACTTATGACAGCTGAGGCCGCGCAGGGAAAAATCCGGGTGCTCGTCGCCAAGCCTGGCCTCGATGGCCATGATCGCGGGGCAAAGGTGATCGCTCGCGCCCTGCGCGACGCCGGCATGGAGGTCATCTACACCGGCCTGCGCCAGACCCCGGAGATGATCGTGAATGCCGCTTTGCAGGAGGACGTAAACGTAATCGGCCTCTCCATCCTTTCCGGCGCGCACAACGCCATCGTCCCCCGCGTGGTGCAGCTCATGAAGGACAAGCGAATGGACGACGTGCTGGTCGTGCTGGGCGGCACCATTCCCGAACAGGACATTCCGGCTTTGAACTCCCAGGGAGTAAAAGGCATCTTTGGCCCGGGGACGCCGATGGAATCCATCATCAACTTTATCCGCTCCAACGTGAGGCCGCGCGGCGTTCCCTCCGCCTGAAGCCGCCGAAATCCCCAGAAAATTTTCGTGTGTCGCTCCGCGTTGCTGCGCTCCGGCTTGGGCAGAGCCGTAGGAATTCGATTCGATTTTCTTCGGCATGACTGAAAGTCATGCCCTGACACGTGATCTTCCGTACATCAGTGTCTTGGTTAATCCCTGCTGCTTTTGCGCCAGAGCAGAACTATAATAAAGGTTCCATGTTGCGGAAAATCATCGTAATCCTGCTGACCTGCGGTTCCTGGGCTGTGGCCCAGAGTTCCGCCCCGACGCCATCCACTCCGGGCCCGGCTGCTGCTCCGTCCAGCTCTGCCTCGCCCACCCAGCAAAGCGGCGAGAACACCCCGAACGCCCAGAATCCCGCAGAATCGAAGACCGACTCCGAAGAACCGGCAACCACCATCCATGCGGTGGTCAATGAAGTTAATCTGGTATTTACGGTCACCGACAAGCACGGACACTTCATCAAAGACCTTCGGCAAGGGGATGTGAACCTGCTGGACGACCATAAGCCGCCGGCAAAGATTGAGGAATTCCGCACTGAGACCGATCTGCCCCTGCGCGTAGGACTTTTGATCGACGCCAGCAACTCCATTCGCGACCGCTTCAGCTTTGAGCAACAGGCGGCCATCGAATTTTTTAACCAGATTATCCGCTCGGGACGCGATCAGGCTTTCGTGATTGGCTTCGACACCACTCCGGAGGTCACTCAGGACTTCACCAGCGATACCGGCAAGCTGGCCCATGGCGTCCGCATGCTGCGGGCCGGCGGCGGGACCGCCATGTACGATGCGCTCTACGGCGCCTGCCGCGACAAGCTGCTCAGGATAAACGAGAAGACGCCGACGCGGCGCGCGGTGATTCTGCTCTCCGATGGCGAGGACAACCAGAGCCGGGTCACGCGGGAAGAATCGATCGAGATGGCGCAGCGCGCCGAAGTCATCGTCTATACCATCAGCACCAACATCAGCGGCAACAAGACCCGCGGCGACAAGGTGCTGGAGCGCATCGCCGATGCCACCGGCGGCCGCGCCTTCTTCCCCTTCAAGATCGAAGACGTGGCCAACGCCTTCTCCTCCATCCAGGAAGAGCTTCGCAGCCAGTATGCGATCTCCTATAAGCCCGCGGATTTCGTCCCCGATGGCCGGTATCG
>CAZONJ010000081.1:0-12100 GCA_964581225.1 uncultured Terriglobales bacterium
CCGCCGCGAAAGAACTGTGCTCCGGCTTTATGGACGGCTTCGGCGGTCGCCATCGCCTGCTCGCGGCTTTCAATCGAGCAGGGGCCGGCCATGATCGCCAAATCGTTGCCGCCTATGGTGATGTTGGTCCCGGGAAAACGAATGACTGTATTGTCGGGCTTCATGTCCCGGCTTACCAGCTTGTAAGGCTTGGATACGCGGATGACTTCGCCCACGCCGGGCATCTCCTCCAGCCCGCCCGGCTCAACCGCAACATCGTTGCCGGTAATGCCGACCGCCGTTCGCTGCGCTCCCGGAATGGGGTGCGGGCGGAATCCCAGCAATTCGATTTTTTCGCAAACCGCGCGCACCTCCTCTTCGGTGGCATGCGCTTTCATCACAACTAACATCCGTTTTCCTCGCTGTTAAGTAGGGATCTAGTGTAGCGAAGCGGCGCGGCATTGAGCAAACCGAACATCGCGGACAAGGCAAAGGAACCCGAATAAGTTCGAAGCGGCCAAACTTCCACTCTCCGGTGGAGCGGGGAGGGGGCTTTCATGGTGTGCCGGAATGTAGCTCTGTTAAAATCAAATACTTAGCCGCCCATGCCGCGTCCTATTTCGAAGCAATCCTGGAACCAAGAGGCCAAGGACATCCTGGACCGTCCGGCGCCGGCTGAGCCGCCGAAGCTTACCTCGCGGAAGATCGGCATCCACACCTCCACCGCCGGCGGGGTAGAGATGGCGGCGGAGCGCGCCTATCGCCTGGGCTGCAATGCCTTCCAGGTGTTCTCGTCCAGCCCGCGCATGTGGAAGCCGTACCAACTGGCCCGCAAGCAATGCGAGGAGATGCGCAGGCTGACCGGGAAGTATGCCATCTCGCCGCTGGTCATTCATACCAGTTATCTGGTGAATGTGGCGAGCACGACCGCAGAGTTTCTGGCGAAATCCATTCTGGCTTTTCGCGGTGAGGTGGAGCGGGCATTGGCGTTGGGCGCGCAATATCTGGTGCTGCATCCCGGTTCGTATCGCGGCAGCAGCAGGGAAGCGGGGCTGAAGTGCGCTGCCGATTCGATTGCCAGGGCGGTTGAGGGTTTGCAACCGGCGAAATGCGAATTCAAGATCCTGATTGAGAATACCGCCGGGGCCGAGTACTCCCTGGGCGGCTCCTTTGAGCAGGTTGCGGAATTGCTGGAGTACCTTCGTCCGGTAGCGCCGGTGGCGGCATGTATCGACACTTGCCATACCCACGTAGCCGGATACGATATTGTTTCCCCTGAAGGCTATGAGCAGACCCTGCAGCAGCTCGATAAAACAGTAGGACTGCAAAATGTCGCGGTCTGGCATTGTAACGACGCCAAGGCGGCGCGTGGATCGAAGCTGGACCGCCATCAGCATATTGGCGAAGGCTCCATTGGTATAGAGTTGTTCGAGCGGTTATTGAACGATCCGCGCACCGCGCATGCGGCCTTCATTGCCGAGACGCCAATCGATCTTCCCGGCGATGACCAGAAGAACGTAGACCGGCTGAAGGCCCTGGTAAGAAATTGAAATTATGCTGGAAAAAACACTAAGCGAATCCGAGAACAGGCAAAACCGCGACGATCGCGCCGAGGCTACCCATTACGATCCGCAGCGCGTAGAAGACAAGTGGGCGGCGCGCTGGCAGGGCCAGCCCGAGCTCTATAAGGCGGAGCCTGCAACTTCTTCTCGCAAAAAATATTATGTCCTGGAGATGCTGCCTTATCCTTCGGGCGCGCTGCACATGGGACACGTGCGCAACTATGCCATCGGCGATGCGCTGGCCCGCTACATGTGGATGCGAGGCTACAACGTCCTCCATCCGATGGGTTGGGACGCATTCGGACTTCCCGCGGAAAATGCCGCGCTGAAGAACAACACGCCGCCGCGCGAGTGGACGCTGGCCAACATCTCCAATATGAAGGCGCAGATGAAGCGCCTCGGCTTCTCCTACGATTGGGAGACCGAGGTCACGACCTGCCTGCCGGAATACTACAAATGGAACCAGTGGTTTTTCCTGAAGTTCTACGAGCGCGGCCTGGCTTACCGCAAAAAGAGCAAGGTGAACTGGTGTCCGGAGTGCGCCACCGTCCTGGCCAATGAGCAAGTGGTAAACGGCTGCTGCTGGCGGCACGAAGAAACGCTGGTAGAGCAGCGCGACCTGGAGCAGTGGTTCTTCCGCACCACGAACTATGCGGAAGAGTTGCTCAACGATCTTGAGAAGCTGACGGGCTGGCCGGAGAAGGTCCGCACCATGCAGCGCAACTGGATCGGACGCAGCGAAGGCGCTCTGGTGGATTTTGCAGTAGAGGACGCTGTTGGCGGCAAGATCACCGTCTTCACCACCCGCATTGACACGATTTATGGCGCGACCTCTATCCAGCTTGCGCCCGAGCATCCGATAGCGCGAAAGCTTGCTGAAAGCGATCCGGATTTGCTCGCCAAAATCGAAGAGCTCATGGGCCAGCAGCAGCGCGCGCGGGAGGCGGGCGATGTGGGCGAGATCGAAAAGCACGGGGTCTTTACCGGCGCTTATGCCATCAATCCATTTAATAAGGAAAAGGTCCCCATCTGGGTCGCCAATTATGTCCTGATGGACTATGGCACCGGCGCGATCATGTCCGTGCCTGCGCATGATGAGCGCGACTATGAGTTCGCGAAAAAATATGGCCTGGATATTCGCGTGGTCGTGTTGCCCCGGCGCACACGCGAACCCGAAGAGGGTAAGAAGGACGAACCGGTGCTCCCCTTTACCCTGCCGGAGAGCCTGCTTATCAATTCCGGCGAGTTCGACGGCCTCTCCAACGCCGAAGCTATCGAGAAGATGGCGCAGTATGCCGAGCAGCATGGCTTCGGCAAGCGCACTGTGACTTATCGCCTCAAGGATTGGGGGATTTCGCGCCAGCGCTACTGGGGCACTCCCATTCCCATGCTCTATTGCGAGAAGGACGGCGTAGTTCCAGTGCCGGAGAGCGAACTGCCGGTGCTGCTCCCGGACAATGTGAAGATTACCCAGCAAGGCGGCTCCCCGCTGGGCGGCGTGCCCGAGTTCGTGAATGCCCGCTGTCCTAAATGCGGAGGTCCCGCGCGCCGCGAAACCGATACCATGGACACCTTCGTCGATTCCTCCTGGTATTTCTATCGCTATACCAATGCGCGTTTGAAGACCGCTCCCCTGGACAGCAAGACCGCCGCCTACTGGTTTCCCATCGATCAATATATCGGGGGAGTGGAGCACGCGATCCTGCACCTGATCTATTCGCGCTTCTGGACCAAAGTCATGCGCGACCTGGGATTGGTCCAGAACTCCGAGCCGGTCGAGCGGCTATTCACTCAAGGCATGGTGATCAAGAACGGGGCCAAGATGTCGAAGAGCAAGGGCAACGTGGTCTCGCCCGACGATATGGTGGCCCGCTATGGCGCGGACAGCACCCGCATGTATGCGCTCTTTGCCGCGCCGCCGGACCGCGACCTCGATTGGCAGGAGTCCGGGGTTGAAGGCATAAGCCGCTTCCTCTCCCGCGTCTACCGCTTCGTGATGAAACATGCCGGACGCCCCCGGCACGCCGCCGGCGGAAGCCCTACTGCAAGCGGGCGCGAGCTGGACCGCAAGATGCACCAGACCATCCGCAAGATCACCCATGATTTTGATGGCCGCTGGCACTTCAATACTTGTATTGCGGCGATTATGGAATTTGTGAATGCCCTGTATGCGGCCGATGAGCAGATTACAAAGCAGCTCATTCCCGCCTCGCAGCTCTCCGGCATCTTGCGCAATCTGGTGCTGCTGCTGGCGCCGTTTGCGCCGTATCTTGCCGCCGAACTATGGGAGGCGATAGGAGAGCAGAGCGTATTGCTGCGCCAACCCTGGCCGAAATTCGATCCCGAGCTGGCGAAAGAAGATGAAGTTGAGGTCCCGGTCCAGATCAATGGCAAAAACCGCTCGCGCATCACGGTTCCCACCGGAACGGCAGACGAAAAGCTGCGCGAGCTGGCGTTGGCCGATGAAAAGATCAAAGCGGCGATCCAGGGCAAGCAGGTCCTCAAAACCATTGTTGTTCCTGACAAGCTGATCAATATTGTGGTGAAATGACGCCGCGCGGAGCTTTATCTCAGGGCTTTCGCTCGATTCGCCAACGCCCTCTCCTGCTTCTGATCGAGATCGCCTGGCGCTGGTGCTTTGGCCTGTTCATGCTGGCGGCGATCGCGCTTTCTACCGCTGTTTATCTGCGTCTTTTTCCGCTCTCCCCGGATGACCTGCGCGCGCTGCACAGCATGGCCCCGCCCCTTGTGGCCGCCGTCCTGGCAAAAATCCTGATTGCCGGCGGCCCTCTCCTGCTGCGGATCGTCTCTGTTCTTGTGCCGCTATTGCTGCTGAGCTGGGCCTTGCTGGCCAGCGCCGGACGCAGCGCCGTGCTGGCGCGTCTTCCTGAATTTTCCTTGCGGCCGAAATTTGCTACCAGCGTAGCTTTGCATTTCTGGCGTGCAGTCCTGTTCTTTTTCGCCGTACTCGCCATCCTGGTGATCATTGTCGGCGCGGGATTTGCAGGAGTCGCGCTCACGCACCGCATGGAACCGGACCTGCGCATCACCAGCGCGATACTTTTTCCCGGACTGCTGATTGTGGGTTTCCTATGGTCGGTAGCGAACTGGTATTTATCGGCTGCGGTCCTGTTTGCGGATGCTCGGAAGGGTATGAAGCTTGCGCTTGCTCAGAGCTACAGGTTCAGCCGAAGAAATCGCCGGGAGCTGATGCAAAGCGCCATTGCCATGAGCGCATTCCGTTTGGTCCTGCTGCTGGCGATTACGATTGTGTCTTTGCTGGTTGTGGTCCCGCTCGCCGGTGCGCCAGCTGCATTTGTGCTGGTCCTGCTGCTCGTCCTTACCCTGCTCTATTTCGCGCTCTCGGATTTCTTGTCCCTGGCGCGCTTGCTGGCTTATCTCTTCCTCATCAAGCGGGAACAGGATGGGCCGCCATTTATTCCGACGAAAACTTAGCTTGCGCGCAGGCCAGGCTTTGCCGGGATCCCGTTCGTAATCCGTGTTGGTTCTTTCGCCGTCCGGTCAGAAGAAGAGAGCTTGTCGGCGGTCACTACAATGGCCTCGGCGGATTTTGTGCCGGCCCCGCGATATCCGTGAGGCAAGCTGCCGTCGAAGCAGAGCGAATCGCCCGCGGACAGCACTTCGATTTTTTCTCCGAGCCGAATCTCCAATTGTCCGCTGATTACATAGAGGAACTCCAATCCGGGATGCGAGTGCATGGTGATCTTTGCCTCGGGTGGCAGCGGCGTGAATTCCGCCCAGTATGGGTCGAGCGCCCGGTCCGCTACTTTGTAGCCCAGGCTTTCAAAGCAGAATGAAGGCTGTGGAGCTTTGCCCTGCGGCAAGCGGACGCGCTCCTGGCGGCGATGCGGAGCAAAGACCGGCGCCGGTTCTTCCTCGAAAAAATATGAGATGTCCTTGCTGAATACCATCGCGATGCGGGCAAGGTTGCGCAATGTGGGAATCACCCGTCCGGTTTCCAATTGCGAGAGGAAGCTGGGCGAAAGGCCGGTATGAGCGCCGAGTTCCACCAGCCCCATCGATTTCTTCAGGCGCAGCTTCTTGATTCGTTCCCCTATATGCTTCTCGTTAATCAGAGCATCCGCCGGGACGGTTTTTGTCTTTAATCGCATCGCAACCTCTTTTTTCGTTGATTGGATGAAACCTATTGCTTAAAAGACGAGAATCAGCATCTTCCGGTTTCTTTAATTTCTCATCATTACTAATTAGTCGCCAATTATGGCCAATTTAACGATTGGAGCTTTTGAATGGATTCACGCGTATACAAAGGACAAGCCACCGAAGACCGCTTCACCTCTGCTATTGAGTCAAAGACAGCCCAGATACCATCCACCGGATTTCTCGGCGCTGCCGTCGCTTCCATGGTCGCCTCCGCCGTGCTGAAGATCATGGGCAGAGACAACTGGGCGCTGTTTGTCGGGCAATGGGCCGCCCCATTCCTCATCATGGGCGTCTACAACAAACAGGTAAAACAGCACGGATCGGACGCACTGAGCGAGGCTGCATAGTTCCATCTTTACTCTCCTGCTTTAGAACACCCGAGTAACCATTTCCGGGTGTTCTTTTTTTGGCATGGCATGCGGCGGGGCGAGGTCCTGCCCGAGAGGATCAGAAGGTTGTTTGGTTGGGGAAAGGCTGAAGAGCTAGCGCAGCACCGGCGGGCCAAGATCGATCTTCAACTGGCCGCGCTTGCGCAGGGTAGGCAAGGAGGTCTTGCCGCCATCGATCGCCCGGCCGCGCGTGCTTTGGATCAGATGCGCCTTGACCCTCTCGAAATCGCTGGTGGTTACGATGTAGTCTTCTCGGGGCGGCAGCATGGTCTCCAACTCCAGTTCCGCGCGGCGAATGCGGTCTTCAGTCATGGGATGGGTGGAGAATGCCTTGATCAGGAAATTGTCTTTCTTGCGCCGCTCGCGTACCTGCAGCTTCTCAAAAAAGTCTACGAAGGCCTGGGGATCGTAGCCCGCGGCGTACTCGTATTCCATGCCCAGCAGGTCGGCCTCGCGTTCGGCGTCCCGGCTGAACTTTAAAAATGACATCGGCACAGCGATGCTCGAAAATTGGCGGATCGCGGCGGTCACCGGCCCGCCTACAAAAATCAGGGGCAGGGAAGCCAGGTCCCAGATCTGCCTTTTGGTGGCGGTCCGCGTGGCATGGCGCGCGGCTACGTGGGCGATCTCATGGGCCATCACCCCGGCCAGCTCCGCTTCGTTATCTGCGGCCAGAATGAGTCCGGTGTTCACGTAGAAGAAGCCGCCGGGCAGCGCGAAGGCGTTTACCTCTTCATCGTCCACCACCTTGATGGTGAATGGCACCTGCGCATCGGAGTTGCGCACCAGGGTCTGTCCCAGCCGGTTTACATAGTCCTGGATTAGCGGATCCTTGAGCAGCCGCACCTGCTTCTCGATGTCTTGCGATAACTGCCGGCCCAGCATCTCCTCTTTTTCGATCGAGTAGAAGTTCACGCCACTGCCGATGCCACGCATGCCAATCCGGGTGACGTCATAGCGTCCCTCAACGTGGCGGTAAGCCTTCTTTACCGCAGTCGAGGTCTTTACCTTCTGCAGGTCGCCGGCTACCTTGCTCTCTGCAGTCAGGCTGTCTCCATCCACCGGGCTGCTGGGTGCTGCGGCACTCGAGTCCTGCACCACGCTCAATGGTTCGGGCTGCATGACATATTTTTTAGGCTGCAACTTTGCGGTATTCCCCATGGAGGCTTGCGCCAGCTCCAGCAAGCGCTTCTGGCTGAAGAGCCACGGAGAGGTAAAAGGATTCTCCCTGGAATGAAACAGCGAATAATTGTAGGGATTCAATTCGGCTGCCTGACGCTCAATGCCTGCCGAAACTCCTGTGGCTGGAGAGAGGCCCGAAACACGCTCCTGCGCGGAAATCAATCGCGGCGCTGCGCTGATCATCAGCACCAGCAGCAGCGGAAGCCCGGGCCATCTTTTAAGATTGCATTTTGCCTTACGAGCTGAAGTTGGTATTTCCCTTACTGCACGCCGCACATGAACTCCCTTGCTGGCGCTCCAGTATACAGCTGACTCGAATCGCCCATCCCCGATATTTCCGCTGACAGAGTGTTTCTGGCTCGCTCTCCATTGAGAGTGGTGGGCCAGTGCTTTCCGTTGCCCCGCTGCCGTAATATATGTGAGCTCTTGTTATTGAAGAGCTTTGAAATCAATAACTTGTGCTGGATTGCACCTGCGTTGTTAAAAACCTTAGTCACTTACGCTCAACTCTTGACAGTTCGTTCCCCGGCCTCCTATAATTAGCACTCAGATGGAGGAAGTGCTAACAACCGGTCCATCGCGAATTTCGAACCCGAAGTTCTTAAACCGTTCAAACAACATAGAAGAAAACACTTAGAAAAGGAGTAATTGCATGTCTCAGAAGCTAACACCGCTTCATGATCGCATCCTGGTTCGCCGCATTGAAGAGGGCGAGACCGTGCGTGGTGGAATCATCATCCCCGACTCGGCAAAAGAGAAGCCGCAGGAGGGCGAGGTGATCGCCGTAGGTAAAGGTAAGAGCAACGATGAAGGCAAGACCTTCCCGCTCGATGTCAAAGAGGGCGATCGCATCCTCTTCGGCAAATATGCCGGCAGTGAAATCAAGATTGACGGCGAAGAGTTTCTCATTATGAAGGAAGAAGAAGTCCTCGGAATCCTCAGCGGCGCCGCCAAATCGGTCAGGAAAGCCAGCTAGCAAAGGGTCGCGGACCTCTCGGGGCTGAGACGCCGATCGGCTGAAAGTTCCGGGTCAAACGAATTCTTAAAAGTATCGTAAGGAGATTGAGAGTTATGGCAAAGCAAATCTTACATGGTGAGGACTCGCGTCAGGCAATTCTGCGCGGCGTAAATGTTCTCGCCGATGCAGTGAAGGTGACCCTTGGTCCCAAGGGCCGTAATGTGGTCATTGAAAAGAAATTTGGTTCGCCGACCATTACCAAGGACGGCGTGACCGTAGCCAAGGAAATCGAATTGAAAGATGCCCAGGAGAATATGGGCGCGCAGATGGTCCGCGAGGTCGCCTCCAAGACCTCCGACGTTGCCGGCGATGGCACCACCACCGCCACCGTTCTGGCGCAGGCCATCTTCCGCGAAGGCGTGAAGACGGTGGCCGCCGGGGCCAACCCGATGGCGTTAAAGCGCGGAATCGAGAAGGCCGTGACCGCGGTTTGTGGCACCCTCAACGCGGAAGGCGTCCGCGTGGGCGGGGCGCTCAGCAATTTTTCCAAGCCGGTTACCGGCGAGATGATCGCCCAGGTGGGCACCATCTCCGCCAACAACGATGAGACCATCGGAAACATCATTGCCGAAGCCATGAAGAAGGTCGGCAAGGACGGCGTGATCACGGTGGAAGAATCGAAGACCATGGAAACCCAGCTCGAAGTGGTCGAAGGTATGCAGTTTGACCGCGGTTACCTGAGCCCCTACTTCGTCACCGATCCCGAGCGCATGGAAGTCGTGCTCGAGAACCCCTACATCCTGATCTATGAGAAGAAGATCAGCTCCATGAAGGACATTCTGCCCCTGCTGGAGCACATCGCCAAGAGTGGCACCCCGCTGTTGCTGATCGCCGAGGACGTTGAAGGCGAAGCTCTCGCCACCCTGGTGGTCAACAAGCTGCGTGGCACGCTGAACGTCGCCGCCGTAAAGGCCCCTGGCTTCGGCGACCGCCGCAAGGCCATGCTGCAGGACATCGCCATCCTTACCGGTGGCAAGGCCATCACGGAAGACCTCGGACTGAAGCTGGAGAGCGTCCAGGTGCAGGACCTTGGCCGCGCCAAGAGAATCACCATCGACAAGGACAACACCACCATCGTCGAAGGCAAAGGCGCATCCAAGGACATCGAAGGCCGGGTAAAGGAAATCCGCAGCCAGATTGAGAAGACCACCTCGGACTACGATCGCGAGAAGCTCCAGGAGCGGCTTGCGAAGCTGGTCGGTGGCGTTGCCGTAATTAAAGTCGGCGCCGCAACCGAAACCGAGATGAAGGAAAAGAAGGCGCGCGTGGAAGACGCTATGCACGCCACCCGCGCAGCCGTCGAGGAAGGCATCGTCCCGGGCGGTGGTGTGGCCCTGGTACGTTGCGCCTCCGCCGTCGAAGAGCTCACCAAAAAGCTCACCGGCGACGAGGCCATCGGCGCCCAGATCGTCCGCCGCGCGCTGGAAGAGCCGCTGCGCCAGATTGTCGGCAATGCCGGCGAAGAGGGCGCAATCGTTGTGGGCAAGATCCGCGATTCGAAAGACACCTCCTTCGGATACAACGCCCAGAGCGGCACCTTCGAAGACCTGGTCAAGGCCGGCGTTATCGACCCGACCAAAGTCACCCGCACCGCTTTGCAGAACGCTGGCTCCATCGCCGGCCTGATGCTCACCACCGAAGCCCTGGTTTCGGAGATTCCGGAAGAAAAGAAGGACTCTCCAATGCCGGGCGGTCACGGTGGCGGCGGCATGGGCGGCATGTACTAACTCAAGCACTCCGCGACAACGCAAAAGCCCCACAGAAATGTGGGGCTTTTTTAGCCCCTGCGTAATTGTGGCAATCATTCGCCAGCGCTAAAGCGCAATTCTTGAGAGCGCTTGGTCGTAGGCCTGAAGTCCTACGCTTCCACCCATTGTTGTAGCGAGATTGAAACTACTTGTTTGATACGACACGTCTCAGGGCATGACTTTCAGTCATGCCGAAAAGAGTCTATTTGAGGGGGCTTTTAAGCCCTACTGCACGGTCAAAGTTACTTTCTGCGAATGGGTGATTGGCGTCCCGCCGCTGGTAGCGATTACGGTCACGGTATAAGCGCCTGCCGGCGTGCCGCCGGAAGGCGGCGGCGGGGGCGGTGGATTCGTAGTTGTTCCGGTATCCCCGGTTTGCGAGGGCACACTCTTGGGACTGCCGCCGGCACACGCCTGCAGCATAATCAGAGAGCCCACCAGCAGCGTCAGAAGCAGGACTCTCTTTCCCTGCTTGCTTATATTGCTTCCGGCAAGGACGACTCCAAAGATCGGGGCAAGGAAGGCAAAAGCCATGAAGTCATGCCACAGTCCCATCAAAGCGGCGCTGCCCGGGGCTTTGGTGGTGATCGTCAATGTGCTCAGCGCCGGGCCGTTCATGCCGGGAGCGACGTTTGCCGGGCTGAAGTTGCACGCCGCATTTGACGGCAGCCCGGTACAGGAGAAATTTACGATGTCACTAAATGCGCCGAAGCGCGAGACCGAGGCGGTAAAAGTCGCGGAATTTCCGGCCTTCACCGTCGCCGCAGCCGGAGACACATTAAAGGTGAAATCCCGCGGCGGAGCAGGGAAGGCCCCACCAGCGGTAGTGTTGAGCAGCAGCGCAATCACGTCAGGTTTTGATGCTGCCACTATCGCGATGTCCGGTTTGCCGTCCAGGTTGAAATCCGCAGTGACCATCGCTGCCGGGCCGTAGGAGTATTGCGGGACATTTTGCACCGCGTAATCAATTGGACTTGGAGGTGGAGACTGTTTTGGGATGTTGGGTCCTAAAAACATCAGCACGGATTCATGCGCCGTCTGCGGCGGGTAAGTCGTGCCGCTATTGCTTGACATAGCAAACGCGACGTCCCGTGCCCCGTCTCCATTGAAATCCGCTGCGACCGGCGTATACGCGAGAGACTGCAACTCGGTGCTTGTGAAAAAGGAAATTAGCTGGTTCATAGTGCCTGCGCGGCTGCCCGTCCACACATCTGCGCCATGGCAGGGGGTATGGCACGCCGCCCAGGTGAACCCCAGGTCATCGATCCCATCGCCATTCGCATCAAGCAGCACTGGACTTTCGAAGTTGCCTTCCTGAAACTGGGTGCGCGTAAAGGTCAGATTGCCCTGATTGAGGAGCACAGTGATATTCGCCCCGCCATAGACATAGGAAAATGGGCCTTCGCTGAAGGCGATGTCCTGACGACCGTCGCCGTTGAAGTCGCCGGTAATGAACTCGCCTTGCAGAGCATAGATGGTGGGATCCGTAGCTTGCGGGGAGGGCGTAACTGTATAAACAGCGTGCGGAGATTGAAACGTGCCATCTCCATTTCCCAACATCACGGAAACCGTCTTCTGATCGAGCGCCAGAACAATGTCGGCCTTTCCATCTCCATTGATGTCACCGGCGGCGAAGTTCTCCCCCGTCCATGAGGGAGTGGTGGCGTTGACGGTGCGGAAGGCGCGGTCGCCATTGTTCAGGAAGAGCACGATCGGATGATTTCCGGTGGTCGCGGTGTTGGTTGCAACGGCGATATCCATGCGTCCGTCGCCATCGAAATCCGCCAACTGCATAGACCCTGGCTTGGTGGCCGGAAGATCCAGGCGGGTAAAGTTTGCCTGTCCGTCGTTGAAGAAAACGGCTACACCGGAAGAGGTAAGCGCGACCAGGTCGGGGGCGCCGTCGTTATCGAAGTCGGCGGTGCGCAAGGTGGCGCCAACGCCGGATTCGGCAACCGTCTTGATATCGAAAGTAGGATTTGCTGCCCAGGAGAATGAATACAGGAGGAGAAGAAAAGAGATACCAATACTCCAACGCAT
>CAZONJ010000081.1:12200-15426 GCA_964581225.1 uncultured Terriglobales bacterium
CCCAGGAGAATGAATACAGGAGGAGAAGAAAAGAGATACCAATACTCCAACGCATGCGACCCTTTCAAAGGTGTACCCAGTTAAACCAGCTTGGCTGATGAGAGACTTACTTGCTTGGAGTTGAGATGCGTGAAAGGGAATTGTCGTTGTCGGGAATTCGCAAACTGGATTGCGGGGACCTTAGATTTGCGCATTTGCGGGCGCGTAAAATGCTCGCCACTGCAAGATATCAATCTGGTAAACAATGCTTTACCACTTGGTAAACAAGGCATTATGGCGCAAGTAAGCGTTAATGCCAGCAACGCAAGCCCGGTGTCGTTCAACTCACGCGGAAGGACGCTGAATCATCCGACAACGGAATCAAGATCCAACGGCGAATCCCCAGCGAAGCAGAGCGCCGCAGGCAGGTTACAATCTGTGGCCCCCACGGCAGTGCCGGGTAAGCGAATAGAAAGAAACGCTTCCTCTCTGCCGAAGGCCGCTGCGGAAGGGAATGGAGCAGCCAAATTGCTTATTGTGCGCTGAAGCTGCGCCCTCCCTGCGACAACTGGGAAGGAGCATTAATCTGCGCTTATTTCGACCGCTCCGCTTTTGAAACTCAAAACTCAAAACTCGAAAGCCGAAACTTTAGGCGCTGGCGGAAAAAGCAGACCGGAGGAAGCGCTCTCCCGCCGGTCTGTTAGAGGAGCAGGATTTATGGCTGGAACGGGTTGTATTGCCCGATCGAGATGATCAGCCAGCCGGTGCTGGAGACTGCGTTGGCTGTCGACATAGTGAAGTAATCGTTATTGGTCCCCTTCATCGAGTACTGGACGCCGCCAGTCGAGTCCTGGTCCAGGATGATCTCGCTGGTGAAGTAGTTCCAGTTGGTGCTGTTGGACGCCACCAGAAAAGCCTCGGCGTTTTGTCCCGTGCCCTCCAGCCAGACGTCGTCAAGGTCGCCATCGAAGTCGAAGCCCTGAAGGGTCGCGCGCGAGTTGGTCTGGGTGTCCTCGCAGCAGTTCTGGTTGAAGGTCAGGCCAAGCGAATAGTTGTGGGTACCGCTTGCGCCCAGCGCCAGGACGCCCCAGGCGTTCACGTCGGTGTGCACCGAGGTGTCTCCACGGCCGGTGTTAAAGCGGTTATCGGTCGAATTCCACGCCACGTTGTCCAGGAAAGATTTAACGCTGGAGGCGGCGGCGGTATAGCCAAAAAAAGTCAGCGCGGCGTAGGAATCCTCGTTGTGCTCGGTTGAGGCCCAGGTCAGCACCGAGCCGTTTGAACTGATGCCGCCGTTGAGACCGCCGTCGGATTGCTGGAATTGCAGGCACCAGGAGATGTTCTTCTTTGCCATAGCGTCGAAGCTGTGGTCTCCGCTGAAATGATCGTAGCTGGCCACCGCCATATCGACCCAGATGTTGGGGCCGACCTCCTGATTGGTGTCCTGGGCGCGGAGCGTCTTGACGTAATAGGAGTCGTACCAGGAGCCGCTGGAGTTCTGCAGCTTCTGCAACTCGGTAAGGATGGTCTTGGCCCGTGTGTAATCTCCCTTGACCGAAAAGGCGACCACCGCAACCGCCTCGTCGTAGGTGTAACCGATCTGGCCGCCCTGATAGCTCGTGATCAGGCCCCCGGAGGTCATCTGCGAGACCAGCCAGTTGTAGGCGTTGGTCGATGCGGTGGAGAAACTTGTGGTGGCGGAGGCTACGGTGGAAAGAGCGAGAATACCCATCAACAGCATTCCGGTCCAGATGGACCGGGTACGCAAATGCGCATTACCCATGAATTTTTCTCCTGACCCCAGGCTTTACATTCCCCAGAGCCCAGAAAGCGTATGC
Source organism: uncultured Terriglobales bacterium (assembly GCA_964581225.1). Taxonomy (GTDB): domain Bacteria; phylum Acidobacteriota; class Terriglobia; order Terriglobales; family Acidobacteriaceae; genus CAYTQA01. Next base: position 14,018 of record CAZONJ010000081.1, read on the forward strand.
GCTTCAGGAACTGTTTTCAAGTGCTTTTTCGGGTGCTTAAGCGCCCGGCCGCTCCGCAAATGAATTCTTTTCAAATACCGCCCATGGACCTGGATGAACGCGCAGGATTTCACTGCCCGGGCAGCGGTGAGTTATCCTATGGAATTGCAGAGGGACTCACCGGCTCTGCAAGAATGAACTGGCGATGGGCATAATCGACGAAATACTGGAAGCGAACGAAGTTTACTCCCGCACACATGAATTGCGGCGGCTCACGCCCCGTCCGGCGCGCAAGCTGGCGATCCTTACTTGCATGGATACGCGGCTTTCCATCCGCACCCTGGGCCTGGTCACGGGGGACGCGCACATCATCCGCAATGCCGGCGGCATTGTCACCGACGATAGCCTGCGCTCTCTGGTCATCTCCCATCATCTGCTGGGCACCGAGGCGATCATGGTGATCAACCATACCGATTGCGGACTGATGCTGGCCAGCGAAGAGGAGCTGCGCGCCAAAATCCAGGACCGCACCGGGACCGCCGCCGTCTCTCCGGCATTCTTCTACGCCTTCCGGAACGTCGAGGATAATGTGCGCCACCAGTTAGAGAAATTGCACACCCATCCCTGGATTCCCAAAGAGCTCACCATCCGAGGATTTGTCTACGACGTGACCACCGGCCGCTTGCGCGAAGTCACGAACCACTAGCGAGGGCTGGCGCGATTGGCTCTAACTTGCACCTGCCCAGGGCTTCGCCCGGGGCTACCTTCTGCCGTCCCAAAATTATGGGGAGGCTACTGTGTTTGCGGAATTGCTAATCGGATCGTACGAGTATTTTGGTAGCGCTAACGGGAATCGAACCCGTGTTTTAAGATTGAGAATCTCACGTCCTAACCCCTAGACGATAGCGCCATCAATGACTTACAAGGATTGCCCTTGAAATCTTCATGGCTACTCGTTCGGGCACGCCAGTCTTCACAAGATTCCGAATCGCACTATGACCCAGATCGTGAACAATCAGACCTGTACAGCGCGGTCGTAAGGCTTGCCCTGGACATCTATGATACTTCCCAGTCCAACCGCTGCGCAAGCGCGTCGCCATTCCATCCACAGGTTGGTTGAAACGAACACGGGGCCTCTTTTGGGGTTCAATATCGCGCAGCATTGCCACCATGACAGAGGGCAAGGCAACGATGCGGCTTCCGAGCCGGTAAATTGTGCGTACCATATCTTACAATCCCCAAACTCTGGATTACGAAGTAGCATTTATTTTAATTAGACAGCGAAGAATGCGCGATCTCATACTGCCCGAGCCGCCAGAGAAAGACGGATTCAACTCCAACGCACAAATTCCTTTTGGTGTAACAACGCAACATGTGTACGCGGCTATGATGGATTTCATCGACTTTGTAGCCTTGATGGATACGCAGCT
>CAZONJ010000082.1:0-11979 GCA_964581225.1 uncultured Terriglobales bacterium
GATGTTAATTGCGGCGTTTCAAGGGGAACTGTCGTGGCGATCTTCTCACAAAATAGAAGAGGGCCGGAGTTTCCTCCGGCCCTCCTGGCTGGTACCCTCCCCCAGGTACTTCGCCAACTTTATAAGCTAAGACTAGATGGGGCTGTCCGTGCCCTGTACGCAGGTCGAAGCAGTCGCATTGAAGTAGATCACAGCCGACTGGTCGGAGCAGAATTCACGCTGCCCGGTCTGTCCCTGGGTGATCGCCAACGCGCTCGACGTATAGGTGGAGTTGCCGGTACCAGCCGGAGTGGCCGAAAAGACATAGCCGCTCTTGGTTCCTGCAGTGAGGACGCGGTCAATCAGGCAAGCGTTGGCGGAAGAAGCTGTGCAGCCGCCACTGGACGGAGTGCCGACCTGGGCCAAAGTGCCAAATCCCACGTTGTAGGTTGAGAAATAAGTGACTTCAGCGGTATTGATGGTACGCAGTCCGCCTACGGCTGAAGCCTCGTTAGCTGCCATACGCGCGCGCAGCAGGTTTGGAATCGCGATCGCGGCGATGATCAGGATGATCGCGACCACGATCAAAAGCTCGATCAGTGAGAAACCCTTCTGTTGTTTTTTCATTGCCCTTGCTCCTTTTGCGTGGGTGGTTCTATCTTGTCCTGCAGAACTACCCGGCACTACTGTAAAGAGCAGTTCTGGTTCCAAACCGCGTTTTCCCTGGGGGAATTGCCGCGGCTAAATCAATTAACTTGATATTATTCAATATGATAGCTGAGAACTCCTGGGCCGCATATATCTCCAAACTGACCCCTTTCCGGAGACACAAAATGGCTGAAAATGACAAAATCTGTCAACATTATAGACGGAAATTGTCATAAAACGTTATTGGAAGAGGCAACAGAACTTCAGCAGGCAAGCTGTTCGCGGGAGATCTTCAGTCCTTCCAGATTGCCCAGCACCGTAACGGCTATCTGCTCCGGTTGGAAGAGCTCTCGGGAAAGCTGGAGCAACTGGTCAGGGGTGACAGCATCGATCTGCTCAATGATTTCGTCGATAGAGAAGAAGCGGTCGAAATACATCTCCTGGCGCGCCAGGTTTGACATCCGCGCCATGGAAGATTCCAGGCTGAGCATCAGGCTTCCTTTGAGCTGGTCTTTGGCCCGGCGGAGTTCTTCCTCCGAGATCGGCTGCTTTTTTAAATCGTGGAATTCAGCGACCACCAGCTCTACCACTTTCGGGGCCCATTCCGCCGAAGTGCCGGCATAAACCGAGAGGCAGCCGGTATCTCGATACGGGTTGAGCTCGCTGTAAATGGCGTAAGCGAGTCCCTGATTTTCCCGGACATTTTGGAAGAGCCGGGAGCTCATTCCCCCTCCCAGGAGGGTATTCAGGATATAGGAGACGTAGCGCCGATCGTCGGAGATATGGGGCGAAGGCACGCCGACACATATCTGCACCTGTTCGAGCGATTTCTTGTTGCGCATTACGATCCTGGCCGCGGTCTCCGGGCGAGGCTGATGGAACCCATTGGTCTTAGGTTTTAATTGAAGAAAACGCTGGCTCACCTGATCGACGAATTGCTCATGCTTCAGGTTGCCGGCCGCACATATCAGAAGGTTCCCCGGATAGAAACGCCCCCCGTAGTATTCAAGAAGCGCAGCTTGCTCAAAGCCCCGGACGGTCTCTTTGGTGCCCAAAATAGGCTTGCCCAGCGGATGGTCCTTCCAGAAATTCTGCGTGAAGATCTCATGGACCAGGTAATCCGGGCTGTCTTCGTCCATCTTGATCTCTTCCAGAATGACGCCTCGCTCGCGAATGATGTCCTTGGAATCGAAGATAGGGTTGAGGACGATATCGCTGAGGATGTCCATAGCGATGGGCAGATGATCATCCAGGACCTTAACGTTGAAACAGATACATTCCTTTGCGGTAAAGGCGTCCATGTTCCCGCCGATTGAATCCACCTGACGGGCGATGTCCTGCGCAGTGCGAGAGCTGGTCCCCTTGAAGACCATGTGTTCGACAAAATGCGAGATGCCGTTGAATTGCGCCTCTTCATGGCGGGAGCCGGTCTTTACCCATATCCCGATTGAGACCGAGCGCACGTGGGACATCTCCTCGGTAATGACAGTAAGACCGTTGGGCAGCACGGTCCGGCGGATATTTCTAGTGGTGTCAACCATACGATTTCCTTTTGAGGCGGAGATTCGCCGGACGAATCTAATAATAGTCAGTGGACGGAGCTAAGCCTGACGGCTTGGCCGTCACAAGGCGGATGAAAGCAGCTCCAGTGTTAGACTAACAGGATTGTAGACTCCGGAAACACGTTATTGGATGCATGACAATCGCGAAACAATCCGGACTATTGGGCCTTTATTTTCAAGAGCTTAGCGAAGTTGTGCAAAACTTTGGCCAGCCTTCCTATCGGGCCGGCCAGCTTTTTGACGCCCTCTACCGCCAGCGCTTGGACGGGATAGACAAGATCACCACCCTGCCCTTGAGTTTTCGGCAACAGCTTAAAGACGAAGGCTTCAACATCGAAATGCCGCGGATTGAAAAAAGATTTCAATCCGCGGACGGCACCGTGCGCTATCTGATCGCCTTCTCCGATGGGCAGAGCGCAGAAACGGTGTGGATGCCGGAAGGGGACGGCGGAGAAGCCGGGGATGGCAGCGAGTCGGGGAAGGAAGAGGAGCAGGATCTAGCCTATCCCAATCGCAGGCGAACTTATAATCGGGCGACAATTTGCGTTTCCAGCCAGGTGGGCTGTGCGGTCAATTGCCAGTTCTGCCTCACCGCCCAGCTGGGCATAAAGCGCAATCTCACCGCCGGAGAGATTGTGGGGCAAGTCCTCGCGGTTTTAAATGACCATAATGTGGACCTCGAAAAGCAGCGCATCAACCTGGTGTTTATGGGGATGGGCGAGCCATTCCTCAACTATGACCAATTCATGAAAGCCGCGCGTCTGCTGGTGGAGGGCGTAGGCTTCCCGGAGTCTCGTATGACGGTTTCCACCTCCGGCATCGTTCCTCGGATTGAAGAGTTCGGGTTGGAGCCAATCCGGCCCAAGCTGGCCATCTCCCTGAACGGCTCGAATGATGAAGTCCGCGAGCGCATCATGCCTATCAATCGCAAATGGAACCTGGAGGCATTGCTGGCCGCAGCGAGAAATTTCCCGTTACGCCCCCGGGAGCGCCTGACCTTCGAATACGTCCTTTTGGACCAGGTAAACGACTCAATTGAGAATGCCCACGAAGTAGTAAGGCTGGTGCACGGCATTCGGTGTAAAATCAATTTGATCGCCTTGAATCCTGGGCCTGGAATTGACTTCCGCACCCCCGCGGAAGCCCGCGTAAACGCATTTCAGGACGTACTTTCAAGGGCCGGGCTCCCGGTTTTTGTCCGGCGGCCCCGCGGTCGTGACATCTATGCCGCCTGTGGACAGCTAAAACGCACCGTCGCATAGCATTAAAGCAACTACTCTCCCCTGATTGGCAACTCATGAATATGCCTCTGGCCTCTTCGTCAGGTTCTTCTGTTGTAAAACGGGTGCTTTTTTCCCTTTTGCCGGGACTGATGTTCTTGGCCTCATGTTCTTCGGTCGAATCGCAGTTCAAAAAAGCCAGGAGCATCGAGGACCAGGGAAATTGGAATGAAGCGGTGGTGCGGTATGAACGCATTGTTCCCATGGTCAATGAAAAAGACCGCCATTTCCTGGCCACCCTGCATGCGCGGCTGGGATATTGCCTGCTCAAGCTGGAGCGCCCCGCGCAGGCCCTTTCCATCCTGCAGAAAGCCCTGGAATACGATGACTCTAATATCGAAGCCCATCTCTATTTGTTGGAGCTTTATTCGGCTGCGGGAGTGCAGGAGAAGACCGGCCCTGAAATCACCTATCTGGTGCAGCACGCCCCTACCAATGGCCAGGTATTGACGGCCATTGGAGCGGTTTACGCCGCGGAAGGGAACGATGTTGCTGCGGAAGACATGCTGTTGCAGGCCTTCCACGGCGGTCCTCAGCGAGAGACGGCAGCGGAAGCTTTGGCCGAGATTTATACCCGCGATCAGGAGATGGAAAAGGCGCGCGAGATTCTGCACCAGGCCGCCGGCTCTCCTGCGCATAACTCCACGCCGCTGCTTTATCTTGCCCGCCTGGAGGAGGAGCAGGGAAACAACGATGCCGCCGAGCAGGCCTACCGGCAGGCGATGGCGGCCCAGAACAATATCGAAACCAATCTTCGCCTGGCGCAGTATTTACAACGCGTTTCAAAGCTTGAGGAGGCCCGGGCCATCCTGCGTAAGGTGGATGGTATGCGTCCCGAGGCGCCCTTCTCGGCGGCCGATATGGACCTCGCTACCGGACACTGGATCAACGCGCTCGGTGGCTATCAGACCGCCTTCGGTTCGTTGATCGACCGCAATACCGGCCGGAGCTCTCACGCCGCAGCATGGCAGTCCGCGGTTGGCGCGCGGATGGTGGAGGCCGACCTGCAGGTGCTGATGCGTAAAACCGGTTCCCGTGACTCCGCCCATGTGGCATTGAACGTGGCCCAGGGACATCTGGCCCAATTCCGCTCCTCGCTCGATCCGGTAACGCTGGCCGTGCTGGAGAGCGAAATCGCTTTGGCGGAAGGGGACCTGGTGCGGGCGCGGAAGCAGGCGGAAATTGGCCTTCAATATGAGGAAAATGCTCCTCCTGCCCACTATGTGCTGGGAGAGGTGGATTATGAGCAGGGCAGAGTCGCCGATGCCATGGAGGAATGGCAGAGCGCGGTGGACCAGAATTCCCGGTATTATCCCGCGCGGCTGGCCCTGGCCCAAGCGGAGTTACAGCAGGCCGATGCTTCCAAGGCGGAAGAATATGTGATTGATGTGGTGCGAGACGAGCCCGCCAATCTCGATGCGCTGGTTTTATATGCGCGCATCCTGCTGGCCCAGCATCGTTATGATTCCGCCAGTTTTCTTGCTTTACGAGCCGCCGCTGCCGATAGCTCCTCGGCGGAGCCGCACGTCGTATTGGGAGAGCTTGCCTTGGCCCAGCGCCACATTCCGGAAGCCCTCCTGGAGTATGAAAAAGCGGTACTGATCGATCCCCAGTCGGCTTCCGCCATTCAGGGACTCACCGCCGTCTACCGGCATGGCAATGTCACCCGCGCCATGCTCAAGCATATGGAGGAGAGCGCCAACAATCCTCCCGCATCCGCCGCATTGATGGAGCTTGCGGGGCGTCTTTATGCCGACCACGGCTGGTACGAGGACGCAAAGCGGTGCTTCCAGCGGGAACTTGAGTTGGGCGGCACTCAATCCACCTCTGTCCATGCGCTCACCAACATCTACTTTGCCGAAGGCGGAGCCCAGGGCAGCGCGGCCGCGAATACGGCAGAGATTCAGGCCTACGAAGCTGCGGTCCATAAAGGGGATCCCACCGGAGTCGCCGCCAACAACCTGGCATGGATCTATGCTCAACAGGGCGCCAAGCTGGATCGGGCGCTCACGCTCGCGCAACAGGCCTTTGAGGTGGCCCCCAGAGATCCTGCGGTGCTTGACACTCTCGGCTTCGTGCTGCTGAAAAGACGCGAGTACAGCCAGGCGGTGCAAGTCCTGAAAAAAGCCAGCGAGATGCTGGCCCGAATTCCTGCTGCAAACAAAGAATTGTCCACTGCGATTGAACAACATCTTAAAGAAGCCTGCCTCCGCTCCGGTCAACCCGAACTTGTCGCCCAAGCCTCCAATGATGATGGCTCCCGCGCAGTGTTTGTCCGCGAGCGTCACAAAGGAGACTGAAATGGCAGGTTCAAATCGTGAGCAGCTGAAAGGACTGAAAGTTGCGGTCCTTGTGACCGATGGCTTCGAACAGGCGGAGTTTGTCGGGCCCAGAGATGCGTTGACGGCAGCCGGAGCGCAGGTCACCGTGATTGCTCCCAAGGCCGGAGAAGTACAAGGATTTAAACACCACGACAAAGCGGACAAGTTCAAAGCGGAGAAATCGCTGGACCAGGTAAATGCCGCCGATTTCGACGCCCTGCTTCTTCCCGGAGGAGCGTTGAATGCGGACGCTCTTCGGGTTGAAAAGAAAGCGCAGGAGTTTGCGCTTGAAATCGACCAGGCAGGCAAGCCCATTGCCGTGATCCAGGCGGGCCTGCGATGCAGCCCCATAACTTAACCCAAAAATTTTTAGCGAGGTAGAGAGATGCGATAAGGCCAATCCCAATGGCCCGGATGCAGGCACCGCCTTCTTCGGAGGTCCCATCATGACCGGGTCCTTCGATGGATCCAGGCCGAATACGCGGGATTCCTTATGCCAACGTCAATCTCGCCGTGACTGACCTTTAACGAAACGTACTACAGCCCTACCCGCAAAAGACGCATGGAGTTCCAGAGAGGAAATCGTCCCGCTAGGGACGTATTGCTAGTAGCCCAGCGATTTATCGCTGGGTCAGGTTTGCGGCGAAACCGAAGTCCCGGCAGGGACGGCTGGATTTACAATCAGCTTGTGACCACCCTTCGCGAATACCGCCCGGAAGACTTCGATGTCCTCTGGCAGCTCGATCAAAGGTGCTTTGAAGATGGCATCTCCTATGGCGAGGCCGAGTTGCGTCATTATCTCGAGCGCAGCAGCAGCTTTACCCTGGTGGCGGAAGAGGGAAACAAGATCATCGGGTTCCTGGTGGCCGACCGCGACCGTCGCGGCTTCGGGCACATCATCACCATCGACGTCGATCCGAAGTTCCGGCGGCATGGAGTTGGGGCCACCCTGATGAAAGCCACGGAAGACAAGCTGCGCGACTCCGGCTGTAAATCGGTGCTGTTGGAGACGGCGGTCAATAATATGGCCGCACTGGCCTTCTATAAGGCCCACGGTTATTCGGTGTTGAAGACCATCCCGCGCTATTACCTCAACAGCATCGACGCTTTGTTGATGGGCAAAAAAATCGCCGCTGCAACGCCGGTCTCCACTCCGGCAGCAACTCGCTGAATTTAACGGTTCGGTCGCTGCAGATGACGCAGCGCGGCCTGCGCTGGGGCATAGTTGCTGGCGAGTTCGAGCGCGTTCTTGTAGGCCGCAATGGCCCCGGAAACGTCGCCGCTTTTCTCCAGCAGAACTCCGAGGCGGTAGTGGGCCTGAAAGGCCGGACTGTCTTCCCGGATGTCCTCTCCGGCAAGATACTTTCGCAACAGCATAATCGCGCCAGGAAAATTTCTTCCGGCGCGCAGTAGTAAGCCCCCCGCGTCGAACAGCTCCGGACCATTCTTGATGGAAGCCGCCGCCATCCGGTTCATTGTCTCTTCCATCTCATCGAGGCGCTGCCTGCGGTAATAAAAGGCGGCCAGATCGAAGAGGTGCGGTGCGGGTTCGGAGCTCTCCTGGACCGCTTTTTTGTATTCGCTCTCCGCCAGCTCCGGCTGATGGAGATGCTCCGCAATGTGGGCGCGAATCAAGTGGGCAGTGGCGATATTGTAGCGGGAGGCGTTCGCGGCCTCGGCCTCCGCCTTATCGATCCCGCCCCCCATAAAACCCGGAGCTTCGATGTAATACTCTGAGAGGTCGGCGCGCGCGGCCATGTCTTCGGGGGCGAGTTGCACCGCATGTTCAAAGGCGACGCGCACCTTGGGAGCGAGCCCGGCGGCGGTCACAAAGCTGGAGTGTTCTGCCTTCTTGCCCATGGCGCGGCCCAGCCAGAGCTGGTTTCGGCTGCTGCCGGGTAGAAGAGAAGCCGCCCGCTGGCACTCCGAGGCGGCCTTGTCCCACAACTCTTGCTGGTAGTAAACACGGCAGAGCAGGTTGTGGGCCTCGGAGTCGCCGGCATTGGCCTGAATACGATTGTTGAGCGCGGCCAGCGCGAGGTCGGCCTTGCCTTCGGTCAGCAGGCGCTGGACATCTTCGGCATAGGCCAGGGCCGAAAAGCCAAGCCATAGCCCCAATATGAAGAGAACAGGGCGAGTAGAGCGCTTAAGAAGGTGAGAGCGGGGGACGCTGGAAAAATTCATTCTGGATAGCCGGCCTATTGGGCGCTCTTGACCGGCAGCCCGTCGCGCAGCGGTTGGGAATCGAGCGCCCCGATCGCGACGATCTGTCCTGGGTGCAGTCCCCGAGTGATCTCCACGCGGGTGAGGCTGGTAAGCGTAGTGTCCACATCCTGCCGCTTGAGACGTCCATCCTGCACCACGTAAACATAACGCGAGCTATTCTCCATGTGAATGGCTTCGCGGGCCACAGTGAGCACGTTGTGATCGCGGGCGACGGTGATGGCTACGGTCACGTTGATGTTGGGCAGCAGGCGTCCATCGGAATTGTCTACCGCGCAGACCACCTGGCCAACATTGCGTGTGCCCAGGGTGGTGACGGTATAAGGCACCTGGATGATCTTCCCGCTCCAGGATTTTCCCGGCAGCGCGTCCCACGCCACAGAGATAGGCTGATTGACCGCCAGTCGTCCGATCTCCGGCTCGTCTACGAAGGCGCGCACCCGCACATTCCTCAAATCGGCCATCTGCAACAGCAGCTCCCCAAGCTGGGCATATTCCCCTTGATGGATGGGGATGGAATAGACCCGGCCGTCATGTGGCGCGCGTATATCGGAGTTCTTCAGCAGGTCCTCAGCGGCATTGTAGGAAGCGCGGGCCTCTCCCACCAGGGCCTGTACCTTCTCCACCTCGGGACGCGAGAAGCGTTGGGTGCTTTTTTCCTGAATCAGCTTGAGATCGGAGTTGGCGCGGGCCAGCCGGTTCTGGGCGTCCTGCACCTCAGCCGGGGAAGCGGCCCCGGTCTGCTGCAATTTCTGTAACGCTTGCAGATTACGCTGAGCGGCGTCCCGTTCGGTCTGGGCCTTGGCCAACTCGGCCTGGTTGGTCAGCACCTCTTCCTGTGTCCCGCCGGTCTGGGTGGCATGAATATCGGCCTGCGCGGCTTTCAATTCGGCGAGGGCCCGGGCCTGCTGCGCGCGAGCATCGGCATCGTCAAGTTGCATCAGCAGCTCTCCTGCCTTCACCCACTGTCCTTCTTTCACCAGGATCTTTTTCACCATGGCAGGGGCAAGGGCATGGGCCTCGAAGTTATCGATGGGTTCGACCTTTCCGTTGGTGGAGAGGCTGTTCACCAGGTCTTCGAGCGATGCCTTGTCGGTGCGGATCCAGACCTCGCCGCGATGGCGGGAGACAAAAGCCGCAAGCAGCACCACGATCAGCACCACGCCAAAGAAAAAAATCCAGAGGCGCGGGTTCCTGACGATCTTCCGGGAATGTTGCTCTTGCATTGCCATTGACGAACGCACAAACCGATCCGCTAAAAGCCTTAGTATATCCGACGCCATGCTGCCACCGCTGCGCCATGGAACCAAAGAGAGCAGCCCAATTTGCGAAGGCGCTTAGCTTGGCGACAGGGATTCGATGCCCCCGCAATGCTGCCGGTTACATCTTCTCTCTAAACTGCGCATCTTAATCTGCATAAATCTTAATTGATTCCTCCGGAGTCGTCCCCAATGGCCCTGCGGTTTAGAGAGATCAAGGAAGTTGCGACTAACGTCTATAAAGACCTGGACCGAACCCGGGTCTTTTCCGTTGCCGCGGGTCTCGCGTACTACTTTGTGCTCGCTCTCTTTCCGCTGCTGATTTTTTTGGCCACGCTGCTGGGTTTTTTGCCATTTCCCAACCTCTTCAACCAGATTCTCGAATTGATGGCGCGTTTTGTTCCACCCGAGGCCATGGGTCTGGTGAACCAGATACTGCAAAGCGTCTTGAAAACCAGGCATGCCGGGCTGCTCTCCTTCGGGATTCTGGGGACGCTGTGGGCCGCCTCAGGCGGCTTCTCCGCCATGATGGAGGCGCTCGATATCTCCTATGACGTGAAGCAAGCCCGCCCCTTCTGGAAGAGCAAGCTGGTGGCCCTGGGACTTACCTTCACCATCGGCGCCTTTATGGCAGTGGCCATGGTAGTCCTGATGGTGGGTCCGAAATTCGGCATCTTCCTGGCCAAATTTTTCCATGTCTCATGGCTTTTTGCGAAGCTCTGGCCCTTCCTGCGCTGGGGCATCGAGTTTGTATGCATCGTGATCGCCATGGAGCTGCTCTACTATCTCGGGCCCAATATCAAGCAGGAGTTCCTGCGCACCCTGCCCGGCGCTTTACTGGGCGTGACCACCTGGATCGTCGCCTCCATCGCCGTCAGCATCTACATCAGCCATTTCGGAAACTACAACGCTACCTATGGCGCGCTCGGAGCGGGCATCGCGCTGATGCTCTGGCTGTATATCTCTGCCATCGCCATCCTGCTCGGCGCCGAACTTAACTCCGAGCTGATGCACGAAAAAGGGACCGAGCTCCCAGGCCAGCAGGAACTCGCCCCCGGCGAAAAAGCCGAACTGCCAAAGGCCGCGTAAGGACGGCCAATCACCGCTGCCATTCGGAAGTGTAGCGATATCAGTATTTCTCAGCTAAAATAAAAGCGCCCTTTTAAAAGGGCGCTTCGAGGTCGCTCATTGAGCGGAGCCTTACGACGAAAGCTTACTAGGAAAAGCCAAACAATCGCCGCTCAGATACACTGGTTCATGATACTATGCTCAACCTAAGGCGAAGTCAAGGGGTGGATTATGGGCGAGCAAAATATTCCATATATTTTAGGTATAGATTTAGGTTCTGCATCTTTAGGATGGGGAGCGGTAAGGCTGAATGGCTCACATCCTGGAGGTATACTCGCGAGCGGGGTCCGCATCTTTGATCCTGGCGTAGTGGGCAGCACACAAGAAATAGAGTTGGGCAAAGACCAATCAAAAAACCTTGACCGCCGCACCGCACGTTTACATCGCCGTCAGCTTCGCCGCCGGGCTGCAAGGCAACGCGACCTCTTTGTGTTTCTTCAAAAGAACGGTCTTTTGCCCGGCAACTGGGAAGAGAACAGCGATTTAAGTGCCAGTCGCCACAACATAATTCAAGAACTCGATGCAGCCTTACGCTCAAAATGGCGAGATCGGGTGAATCTGTTCGCAGCATCCGCCTGGGCGGCAGATCAGGTTCTCCCTTACTTCCTGCGAACAGTTGCGCTCGATGAGCAGCTCGAGCCGCATGAAATTGGGCGGGCGCTGTATCATCTTGCCCAGCGGCGTGGATTTAAAAGCAATCGTCGCGAAACCAAGCCCTCAGATGCCAAAAAGGATGAAACCAGCCAGGTAAAGCAAGGCATCAGCGAGCTTGAATCTAAGATGGTCCAAGTTGGTGCGCGTACACTTGGGGAATACTTCTGCAAACTCGATCCCAGGCTGGAGGACCAGAACATACGCCGCCGCTGGACTGCCCGGTGGATGTTTGAGCATGAATTTGAGCAGATATGGACTGCTCAGGCAAAACACCATCCCACATTGCTTACCGAAGAGACAAAGCGACGGATCTATAAGCTGCTGTTCTATCAGCGTCCGATTGCCAGCAATTCCCATTTGATCGGGATGTGCGAGCTTGAGCCGAAAAACAGGCGAGCGCCATGGGCGTGCCTTGATGCGCAGCGCTTTCGCGTTCTGCAGTCGGTAAACAACTTGCGGGTCCTCGCGCCTGATTCGACGCAGCGCAAGTTGACCACGCAGGAAAGAGACAAGCTGCTTAATTCTCTGGAATACAACGGGACTCATACGTTTGCTCGAATTCGTGAACTGCTCGGATTACCAAAGAGAGGATTCAAGTTCAATTTGGAGTTGGGAGGCGAAACCAGACTTAGAGGAAACCGTACCGCGCAAGTGATGCACGAAGTATTTGTCGAACGATGGGAGCAGTTCACGGATTTGGAGCGTGACCGGATTGTAGAAGAGTGGCGCACCATTGAAGCGCCGAATTCGCTGTTCCGTCGCGGTCTACGGCAGTGGGGTTTGCCAGAGCACAAAGCGCGGCTGTTGGCCGACGCCGAGCCGGAGGATGGTTATTGCAACTTCTCTCGCAAGGCGCTTCGCAAATTGCTTCCGTATCTGGAAGGTGGAGATTCAGTCACGGAAGCGATTATCCACGCGGGATATC